>JADLGD010000112.1 GCA_020849495.1 Fluviicola sp. | reverse complement strand
TGGGAAGGATTGATTGGTGGCGTTGTAACAACAACCATTGTAGGTTATTTCTTACGCTTCCTTACCCCTTTTTCAGGTACTGAAGCCTTGATTATTTGTTTCTCAGTCGCTGTAGTTGGTTTCATTGGAGACGTGGTGGTTTCTGCTATCAAACGCGATATTGGCATGAAAGATACCGGAGATATCATTCCAGGACATGGTGGAATCCTTGATCGTATCGATTCTTTAGCAATGACAGCTCCAGTGTTTTTCCACATTGTGTATAACGTATATTACCTCAAGTGAAACGCATCGTTCTCTATCTGATTTTCTCGGTCATTATGCGTTTGATACTCAAAATATTTACGGGTACCAAACTGATCAATAAAGAGAATTTACAGTACAAAGGTCCGTGTATCATTGTGGGAAATCACAACAGTCACTTAGATACAATCTCCATTTTGGCCAATTTACCATTGGATCAATTGGTGAAAACACATCCGATTGCTGCGGGTGATTATTTTGGAAAATCGCCATTCAAAGCTTGGTTGACGCGTTTCTTTGTGAATGCAGTATTGATTCCTCGTTCTCGACCAAAAGAAGGTGAAACTGGTCCTGATCCTATTCAAATGATGGTGGATGTGTTGGAAAAAGGTGAATCGTTGATTTTGTTTCCAGAAGGATCAAGAGGAGAGCCTGAAATATTTCAAAAATTCAAACGCGGTGTCGGTTTGGTTTTAGAGAAATGTCCAGATGTGCCTTATATTCCCGTTTATATGAAAGGTTTGGGGAAAATTTTACCGAAAGGAGATTCCATTCCTGTTCCTTTCGATAGTTACATGCATGTAGGGAAACCAGTTTTTCCGATTGAAGAAACAGCCGATGAAATTGTTGTGGAAGTAGAGAAACACATTCGTTCTTTGATGGAGAAAGAAGTGCAAGAATGATTTACGATTTCGTTAATTCAAACACCGTTATTTCTGGGTAAATCCCTACTCTACCTGGAAAACCTAAATAGCCAAATCCTCGATTGACGTACAAGTATTGATCTTCCTCTTGATACAATCCTGCCCAGCGTTTGTAGTAATATTTCACAGGACTCCATTTCAAGCCCCATCGATCGATTCCGAATTGCATTCCGTGTGTATGACCAGAAAGCGTCAAATCCACATTGGTATCGCGAATTTCTAAATCAAAATGTGTTGGATCGTGCGACATCAAGATTTTCAGCGCTTCGTGAGGAACTTTCTCTAGTGTTTCCAAGAGTTTTCCACTTTGACGGAAAGGTGCTCTTCCCCAATTTTCCACTCCCAACAACCACAATCCTTCTGCCATTTCAATTGCATCGTTCAATAAAGGAGTGAATCCTAAATCGCGGTGTTTTTGAACCAAACGATTCAAATTGGCGTGTTTATCGTCTTTGCTGTCCCAAGGAACATAATCTCCGTAATCGTGATTCCCTAAAATGCTGTATTTCCCTTTTTTAGCTTCGATTCCTTGAAAAACTGGCTCCCAACCTTCCACTTCAGCTGCAATGTTGTTTACTAAATCACCAGTAAATAAAACGTAATCAGCTTTTTGAGCATTGATCAAGTCGATGGCTTTCTGTACTTTATGGTGTTTGTCGAAAAAGCTACCGATGTGGATATCACTGATTTGAATAATTTTCAAACCATTCATAGATTCAGGTAAATGAGGAAAAGATAATTTGATAGGGTGAATTTTCCAGTTCCATCTTCCAAAAATAATTCCCGATAAAATCCCCAGAAACAATAAAAATGACATTCCCCAACCAATGAATTTTACAACTTCAATCCCTGTGATAAAATAGATGATTCCAAAAACTAAAAAAGGAAGTGCGGGTACACCACTTGCAATCATGAATCCAAATGCATTGAATGCTTTGCGGTAATCAGTCGTTTGTTTTCTTCTAAAATTGAGAAACAAAACAATGACCGAAACAATAAAAGCGGCTAATTGAAATGCGCCAAAACTTTGAATGTAAACGGAATTTGAGCTAAAAAACGAAATGGAAAATACGATTTGTGTAATTATGATAAGTGCAAAAACGAGAAGGAAAATCATGTAAAATATATTGAGTTGTAAAATTACATACAACTGTTGTTCAAGAACATAAAAAAGGTATTAATGTTCGTTAAAAAGCAGAAAATGTTCATGCACAATTCATTGTTCAAAAACAATAGAATGCTGTAAAGGTGAAATTGCTTATTTTTAGTTCAAAGTTTTGAGCTATGAGTCGAAATCTCTATTTAGTACCCCATGATTTAACGGAAGTTGGTAACACAGCATTGGATTATGCTTTGTTTCTTGGTACACACGTACACACAGAAGTAATGATTGTGCATCTTGTTGATAACAAGGCTAAAATTCCAGCAGCGGAAAAAAAGATTGAAGATATCCTTGCTACAAAAACGATTTCCCCGAATGTAACAATCTCTAAGTTGGTTGCACAAGGAGATATTTTCACTGATATTTCTAAAATTGCCAATCGTGAGCATGCTCAATTAATTTTGATGGGAACGCATGGCGCAAAAGGCTTTCAGAAATTAACTGGTAGTTATGCGATGAAAGTGATCACAAGTTGTGATGTGCCGTTCATTATTGTGCAAAAAGACACCAAACACGTTGAAATCAAAAACATTGTTGTTCCAATTGACTTAACGAAAGAGAGTTTACAAATTGTAAGTTCTGCTGGTGATTTGGCGCGCATGTTTGATGCAACTGTGCACGTTATTGGAGAAAAACACGCCGACGAAGGTTTGTCAACTCAAACTAAAAACCGTGTCTTATTGATTCGTAATAAGTACGATGAAAAAGGAGCGAAATGTGAAGTGAATTTGTTAAAACCAGGTGGTTCTTATTCTAAAAAAGTAATGGAATACGTGAAAGCAAACAACGTCAATGTGATTGCTATTGCCTACCATTCTGAAAGTTTATTGCCTCAGTTTGACACATTTGCTCAATCATTGATTACCAATGAACTGAATTTACCTTGCATGATTTTGGCTGCTAAACAAGCTGGAAATCTCTATTTCTAATCTGTTTCCATTCGTTTTGTTAACTTTACACCGTGAAACTAGGTGTTTGGAATGAATTGCGTTTGGATCGTTTTACGAATCCTGGAGCGTATTTGGAAGATGATGAAGGAAACGATGTTTTGTTACCTACAAAATATGTGGATCCTGCTTTTCAGTTGGATGACATCATCAATGTCTTTTTGTACAAAGATTCTGAAGGTAGAATCATTGCTACCACACTGAAACCAAAGATTTTAATAAATGAATTTGCTGTTTTGCGAATTGCAGAAGTCAATCAATTTGGTGCTTTTGCTGAATGGGGCGTTGAAAAACACTTGCTCATACCCTATCGTGAACAACCGAAAAAACTGGAAGAAGGCAAATATTATTTGATTCACATGTATGTGGACAGTGCCACTGAACGTTTGGTAGGAACAACACGTATTGGTTTGTATTTAAAACCAGCAGGCGAAGAAGTAGAACGCAATCAACATGTTGAATTGTTGGTATGTGAAATGACAGATCTTGGCGTAAAAGTAATTGTCAACAACCAATACAACGGATTGATTTTCAATAGTGATATCACGCAGCGTTTGCGTATGGGGGATAAAACAGCTGGATTCGTGAAAAACGTTCGCCCGGATGGAAAATTGGACATTGTGTTACAACCAGAAGGTTACCAAAAAGTAGAACCGTTAGCACGTAAATTGTTGCAATTGCTTTCTGATAACGAAGGTTTTTTACACCTCACGGATAAATCAAGTCCTGAAGAAATTCAAGAATACACCGGTTGGAGCAAGAAAGTCTTCAAACAAGTGTTGGGGAATCTCTACAAACAACGATTGATCCTCATCCATGAAAATGGAATTACTTTAGTGGAAGAAGAACAAGCGGATTAAAGGGTAAACTGCTCTTTGAATTTGATGGCTTGTCTACGTGAGATTTCGATTTTTTCACCATTGGTCAATTCAACTTGTAAACCTCCGTTGAACCAGTTTTCGACAAAAGTGATGCAATTCAAATTGATGATGTACTTGCGATTCGCTCTAAAGAAATGTTCAGGATCTAAACGTTCTTCAAGACTGTTTAATGATCTCAGAATTAATGGTCTAGACTTGTCGAAGTAAACCTTTACATAATTGCCATCGCTTTCAAACATACGGATGTTTTCTAAGGCAACAAAAAAGCATTTCTCACCATCTTTGATGAAGATTTTATCGGTTAAACTTAAAGGTCGCGATGAACGATCGATTTTTGGTGCTTGCGCATTGGATTGAAACTCATCGTCATTGATTGCCAATTTTTGAATGGTTTCATCCAAACGATTGGGCTCAACTGGTTTCAACAAATAATCCAAGGCTTTCACTTCAAATGCTTTTAAAGCAAATTCATCATAAGCAGTCACAAAAACCACTTTAGGAATTTCATCCAGTTTTTTCAACATATCAAAGCCTGTTATTCCGGGCATTTGTACATCTAAAAAGATCAAATCCGGTTTTAAGGTTTTGATTTTTTCAATTGCTTCTTCCGGATTTTTAGCCTCATCAATGATTTCGATTTCATGATAATCTTTT
Organism: Fluviicola sp.; assembly: GCA_020849495.1. GTDB lineage: Bacteria > Bacteroidota > Bacteroidia > Flavobacteriales_D > Crocinitomicaceae > Fluviicola. The sequence goes on along the minus strand of JADLGD010000112.1, from coordinate 3,170 downwards.
AATAATTTCTTCAATTCTTCGCGCGCTAAACGCTCGTCATCTATGATAATCGTTCTCATGATTTCTGGTTTAATGTGATTTTTGCTATTACTGTAGTTGGACTTTCATACAAGGAGAAGTTTGCTTTTCCTTGGTATTGCAATTCCAATCTTCTGATGGTGTTTTCTATTCCAATTCCTTTTTCGCTTGAAGCATCCAATTTTCCTTCGTTTTCTACTGAAATGACAATGACATCGTCTAATTGTGAACTTTTAATCCAAATTGTACCTCCTTCTATGCGTTTCGAAACTCCATGTTTTATGGCATTTTCCACTAAGGTTTGAATAATGAACGGCGGAATTTGTAAGTTTTCTAATTGAGGATCGTGTTCTTGTATAACGGTTACTCGTTCTTCAAAACGCACTTTTTCTAAGTCCAAATAATCTTGTACAATGGCCAATTCTTCTTTCAAACTCACCAATTGTTCCTTCCCTAAAATCAATGATTTTCGCAATAAACTAGAGAGTTTTGTTACATTGGTTTTCGCTTGAATTGGATCAATATCAATCAGAGCACGAATCGAATTCAACGAATTGAATAAAAAGTGTGGATTCAATTGTGAACGCAAATTTTTCAACTCAATTTCATTGTGACTAGCTGTCAATTGAATGTTGTTCACCTCTTGTTCTTTCGAACGTTGAAAAAAATGAAAAGTGAAATAGACACTGTTCCACAACAAAAAGAACATACTAGTTGCAATGGTATTTAAAATAATATTTACGAACGATAAATCGTCTGTTTCGCCACTGATTAAAAAATTGAACAAATCGTTGAAAATCGACATGAGGCTTGCAAACACAAAAGTGGCCAAGATTGCTCGTGGTACCAATGGGCCTAATTTCAAATTCAACCACCCAAAATACAAGAAGCAAGCACGCATGAAGTGTGTAAGCAAAACGCCAAGCACAAAAAAGATCAATGTAGACCACAGTAATTGGATGGTCATTTCTTTACCATTGGATGCATTTTCAATGTATACTAACGAAGAAAACAACACCATTAAAGACAGCATTAACCAGCCTCCTATTTGTGCTAACCAATAAACTTTTTTCGCTTTGAACATATCCAAATGTACTAGAAATTGAAGAACAGCTTTCATTTGGTAAATAAATGGAAAGTTTCAATTGTCAAACGGCGCTATCCATTTTTTAATGGAAATCGAAAGCGTTTTTCTCTGGTTCAATATTTGTTAAGTTTGCGTCATGAATTTAAAATGCACCTTGTTTTTTATTTGTATTTCTCCCCTTCTATTTGCACAGCAATGGAGCGGAAGAAATGCGGGGATCAAGTGTTCTGTTTTAATTTCTATTGGTACGCATCAAACTTCTTTTGGTATTGGCTTGAATGCTTATGCAGCCATTGATAATGCGCAACTCAACATTGGCTCTACCTATCGTTTTTATGAAAACAGTTTAGGTGAACGCTGTCATTTTGGTGAATGGCGACATACCATCGGCGCTGTTTTAATGGCTGGTAAAAAAGAAAATCCCATCAACATGGATTGGGACGGTGCATTGCATCAATCCACAAAACCTTATTCCTTGGGATATGCATACATCTGGTATTTTGATAAAGTCGGCACCACTCAGCGTTCAGGAACTTGGAATATTGGGATTGATCGTGTTGATATTCAGCTGGAAAACGATGTGTTTGCTGGACAGTCAAAAGACCGCTTCAGAACTGGGAATTTATTCGTTTCCTACAGAGATGATTTCAACAAAGCAGGAATTGGTATTCAAATTTGGACAGGTGAAACGCGTCATTCAAAATGGAACAAGGATTCATTACCAAAAATGCCAAGTGGATTTAGGGATCTAACGCCTTTATCTTATGGGAATTTAAATCATGGGAATTTATATGTTGAATACAAACGAAGTGAATTTTTCCAAACAGCTGGATTGCGATTAGGAGTTGACAGTGAAAACGCACGACACATCTTTCAAAACAGAATCAGTCATGATTTGATCTTTTTTCCGAAGAAAATGGAACGCAATACGCCGCACTATCCGCGATTGGATGAATATGGAAACAATGTTTTTTCAAAAGACAATGTTCGGAAATCAAAGCCTTATTTCAAAGTTTTTTTGAACGATGGTTTGTTGTATTAGGAGTTGATTAAAAAATGAAAGTAAGCTCTAAATCACTCTATAACATCCAATTTCACTCACTTCTTAATAATATTATTAAATCCCTTTTTTGGATTCGAAGCCTAATTCTGAGAGTTTGGATTTGGTGTTTTCCAACAATTTTCGTGACTAAAATAATATTCGATTGGTTTAAATAATTCTAATGAAATGATCTGAAGCAGTAAATCACTCCGAAACCATTGATTTTCCTCACTTCTTAATAATATTATTAAATCCCTTTTTTTGATTAGAAGCCTAATTCTGAGAGTTTGGATTTGGTGTTTTCCAACAATTTTCGTGACTAAATTAATTTTCGAATGATTCGTAGATTACTAATAGTTTGATAGGATGCAGTAAATCACTCCAAAACCATTGGTTTTCCTTACTTCTAAATAATATTATTAAATCCCTTTTTTTGATTAGAAGTCTAATTCTGAGAGTTTGGATTTGGTGTTTTCCAACAATTTTCGTGACTAAAATAATTTTCGAATGATTCGTAGATTACTAATAGTTTGATAGGATGCAGTAAATTACTCCGAAACCATTGATTTTCCTCACTTCTTAATAATATTATTAAATCCGTTTTTTTGGTTCGAAGCCTAATTCTGAGAGTTTGGTTTTGGGTGTTTTCCAACAATTTTCGTGAGTAAAATAATTTTCGAATGATTCGTAGATTTCTTATAGTTTGATAGGATGCAGTAAATCACTCCAAAACCATTGATTTTACTCACTTCTTAATAATATTATTAAATCCATTTTTTGAGGTTCGAAGCCTAATTCTGAGAGTTTGGATTTGGTGTTTTCCAACAATTTTCGTGACTAAAATAATATTCGAATGATTCGTAGATTACTAATAGTTTGATAGGATGCAGTAAATCACTCCGGAACCATTGATTTTACTCACTTCTTAATAATATTATTAAATCCATTTTTTGAGGTTCGAAGCCTAATTTTGAGAGTTTGGATATGGTGTTTTCCAACAATTTTCGTGACTAAAATAATTTT
>JADLGD010000111.1 GCA_020849495.1 Fluviicola sp. | reverse complement strand
GGTAATGCAGGAATGTCTTCCGGATAATGTTCAAAATTCAAATCGTGGATCACTGCAACTTGAGGCACATTACTTCCCAAAGCGAGGTAGCCATCAGGAGAGAAAAATACATCGATGTGTTCGCGCTTCAATGCTTTTTTCAATGCGAAATCAAAATACCAAATGAACAAAAACGGATGACGTGCAGGTGGAAAAAGTACCACTGGTTTCACATTTTCAGCGAAAATAAATTTCGGATCAAAAGCACGGTCAAAAAAGAAAACAAATTCGTGTTCAGGATGAGCGAGTACCATGCGTTTAACGACCTCAAAGGTGTACCAACCGAAGCCTTCCATTTTTGAAGAAAGTAAAAAACGAGTATTTATTCCGATGCGCATCTGGTGACGAATTTACAATTTATCCACCATTTTACCCTTTGCATTCCTTGTTTCGTGTTGAAAATGTTAAAAATAACCATCGTTTTAGCCTCTTGGGTTTCCAACTTTTTCTAACTTCGCGCCATCATATTCATGAATGAAAAACAGCGTTAAGTATATTTTACAAAAAATGATGGGTCTCCAAACCTATTTGTACGTCTTCGCGCTGTATAAAATTCGCACCTTACGATCGGATAAAAAAGAGAACGATTTCTTTACGTTTTTGTCCTTGATGAAAGACGGTAAAGGTGATGTGCTCGACATTGGAGCCAATTTGGGGATCATGACGGTTCATTTAGCGAACAGTTTACCCAACACCACCATTCATGCTTTTGAACCAATGCCAACGAATGTTTCCATTTTGAAACGCATCATCGCAAAATTCAATTTGAAACGCACGAAAATTCATGAAATTGCATTGGGTGACGAAACTGGGACAGCGAAAATGGTCTTACCAGTTAACAAAAACACCGTGATGCAAGGCTTGAGTCACATCAAACACGAAAGTATTACCGAGTGGAATGACGGAAAAGAAGTGGATGTGCCTTTGGATAAATTAGACAACATCATCAATGGACAAGTCATTCAAGGAATCAAAATAGATGTTGAAAATTTCGAATATTTTGCCTTGAAAGGTGCTGAGCGTATTTTGACAACACATCATCCAATCATTTATGCAGAATTGTGGGACAATGAAAACCGCAAGCAGTGTTTTGATTTATTGAAAGGATTTAACTATTCGGTTTTTGTAAGCGAAAACAATCAATTGGTTCCTTTTCTACCAGAAAAACACCAAACACAGAATTTTATCTTTTTAGCAGAATAATTTCCAGTCATGCAGAAACTCTTTTTAAAAGGTCTGGGAATTACCTTGTTGTTGAATTTGTTGGTGAAGCCAGCTACCATTTTCATGGTCGACATCAAGATGCAAAACGAATTGGGTTCGGATCAATACGGAACGTTTCAAACCGTGTTGAATTTCACCTTTTTGTTTTCCATGTTATTGGATATGGGAATCACCAATTTCATGACACGAATGATTGCGCAATATCCGCACATGATTCACAAATACAACGATCGTTTATTCACTTTGCGAACGCTATTGATTGGCGTTTATGTGCTTTGGACTGTGGGTTTGTATTTGGTGATTCAACTTCCGTTGGAGTGGTGGTGGATTCTCGGTTTATTGATCATGCATCAAGTGAGTATCATCACTGTTAATTATGTTCGAGCTTACACCGGTGGATTATTGAAGTTTGGTTTGGATGCAGTGTTGTCAGTAGTAGAGCGTTCTGTTTATTTTGTGCTAGGTGTAGTGTTGATTTATGCCAATTTTGTGGAACCCATTTCCTTGCAATGGTTCATTGCCATTTTCGTAAGTTCTTCTGGTATTTCATTGCTCACTGCAGCCATCATTTATTTTAGAATAGTCGCTTTGCCAAAATTCAAGTGGGATGGCTATTTTTTCTTATCAATGCTCAAGCAATCGTATCCCTATGCAATTTTGGTGATTTTGATGATGCTTTGTATTCGTTTAGATGCCGTTTTTCTTGAAAAAATTCACCCAGATGGAACCAAACAAGTAGCCTATTACACCCAAAGTTTCCGCTTGTTGGATGCTTGTTGGATGTTTGCTGTTTTGTTTGGTAGTATTCTATTGCCAGTTTATTCCAGGGTATTGAAAGAGAAAGGTTCCACAACTGGAATTATGACTAGTGCTTTGAATATATTGGTTGCAGGTGGATTATTGATGGTGGTGTTTACCATTGGAATGAAAGAACTCATTTTCGACTTGTTGTACAAAGACGCCAACAATTACTCTTACAATTCATGGGTGTTTTTATCCATGACTTTCATCCCCATGTGTTTCACGGTCGTTTTTGGAACTTTGCTCACAGCAAATCAATCGATGCGCAAGTTGAATCAAATTGCTTTGTTAAGTTTGATTACGATGATCATTTTGAATGTCATTCTGATTCCTTTCCTTGGAGCGGTTGGAACAGCAATTGCAGCATTTGTTTCACAATTGGTCATGGGTGTTTTGCAATACTTGGAAGTGCGTTATGTGATGAAACACCATTTAGCTCACCGAACATGGATGCGCTTATTGATTTTGGCAAGTGTTTTAGGAGGTATTCTTGCTTTGCAAATTCAGTACAACTTCCATCCAATTGTTTTTATTGGAATGCTTGGATTTGTATGGTTAATCTTGATTTTTGGCTTGAAAATCATCGATGTAAGTTTGATTTTAAAACTACTTAAGAAAGACGATTCCAAAGCAACAACACCTATTGAGTAAATCATTCAAAAAACGATTTCTGGATAAGTGGTCATCCAATTGCCAGCGAATCCACTATCTTTACAACGATTAAATTTCATTGATGAAAAAAATATTGGTTACTGGAGGTGCAGGATACATCGGTTCACACTGTGTGGTTGAACTGGTGAAGAGTGGCTTTCAACCAATTATTATCGATGATTTTTCGAATGCTTCACCAGCAACCTTGCAAAACGTTTTTGACTTGTGTGGTAGAGAGATCCCTGTAATCACAGGTGATTGCTCGGATGAAGTCTTACTACGTACTGTATTTAAAGCACATGAATTTGAAGGAGTGATTCATTTTGCTGCGTTTAAAGCGGTGGGTGAATCGGTTGAACACCCCATTAAATATTACCAAAACAACCTCAATGGTGTTTTGTCGGTAGTAAAAATGATGGAGGAATTTGGCGTGCAAAAGTTGGTTTTTTCTTCTTCTTGTACCGTTTATGGCACACCAACAGGTAGTGTAAAAGTGACAGAAGAAACGCCGCTTGGAGTTCCCAATTCACCTTATGGTTGGACCAAATTAATGGCGGAGCAGATCATCAAAGATGTGGCTAAAAACGGTAAGATTAAAGCTGTTTTATTGCGTTATTTTAATCCAATTGGTGCACATGAAAGTGGGAAAATTGGAGAATTGCCAGTAGGTGTTCCCAATAACATTGTTCCTTATATGACGCAAACTGCTGCAGGAATACGTGAGCAACTAACAGTCTTTGGTTCTGATTACCAAACAACAGATGGAACTTGTTTGCGTGATTTCATTCATGTAACAGATTTGGCTATTGCACATATTGCTGCTATCAATTTGGAGCTAGATAAGGAAATTGAAATCATCAATATTGGAACTGGAAAAGGAACATCTGTTTTAGAACTCATCTCTGCTTTTGAAGAAGTGACAGGAAAATCCTTGAATTGGAAATTTGGGCCAAGAAGAGCAGGTGATGTGGAAGCCATTTTTGCTGAAGTAGAAAAAGCACATAAAATCTTAAATTGGTCGGCGAAAAGAGGTGTCAAAAAAGCAATAGAAGATTCCTGGAGATGGGAACAATACCGTTTGAAGCATGAAGTGGTTTAAATTGATCGTTTTTTTATGGAGTACTTCCTTTGTATTTGGACAATACGATGGAAAGGATTCCTTGATTGCATCGCGATTCAGACCAGGTATCATGTGGTTCAATACCGGTTGGCGTCCTGCGAAAGAAGGAAAACCGCGTAAATACGACCGCTTGATGGTGGACCTCAATTACACGACTTGGTTGGATAAATCCTTTTTGAAAACAACTCCTAGAGGATCTTTTGGTTGGGGAATACACACCATGTGGGACATCCCTTTAAACGAAGGAAATGGCGTAGCACTTGGAATTGGAATTAATTATAGAAATCAACGTGTTGGACTCAGCAATCCTTTATTCTTAGATTCAACCAGAAAAGTGGTGCAGTACCTTCCTGATTCTACTTTCAACACACCGATTTCAAGAAGTTTGATGAGCTCCCATACCGTTGCTATTCCACTTGAATTGCGTTTTCGTCTTAAAAAATGGCGACATGTGAAATTCCATTTGGGAGGAACCTTCGGTTACCGTTTTGCAGCTTCAACTAAATCTTGGACTGGAAGTGGAAGACCAACCAAAGAAAAGAACTATCCAAGCGCTAAAGGAATTACCTATGGCGTGCATGCGCGAATCGGAATCAGAAATTGGGCACTTTTTGCCGATTACAGTTTGGCTAAACAGTTTGATAACGAGTTCAGTACACAAATAAGTCCGCTGACTTTTGGCATCACACTTTCGGTGTTTTAATCAAAAAAAAATCTTCATAACTATTTTGTTTTCAAGCAGCAAAAAATGAGTTAATCTCATTACTTTTGCACCATGCGCAATTTGATTGCTTTTTTCCGTCGTTTTCAGATTTTTTTGGTGTTTGCCGTTCTTCAGGTGATCGCCTTATCGACGTATATGAGCTATTCGGAGTTTGCGCGACTTCAAGCACTTACAACAACAGGAGCAATCAATGGTAAATTGATGGCTGTTCGAAATGATGTAACCAAACATTTCAACTTAGAAAACACCAACCGCGATTTAGCAAAAGAAAATAGCTGGTTGCGTCAGCGCCTGAAAGCATCCAATTATCAAGTTCAACGAGATTTGATTACGATTGATGACACTGTTTTCAAGCAACAATACAAGTATATTCCGGCTACGGTTATCAATAGCACTTACGATAAACGCAACAATTACATGACCATTGATTTGGGTTCGATTCATGGAATGAAACGCGGAATGGGTGTTATTTCCTCAAAAGGAGTAGTTGGGATTATTCATACCGTTGGAACACGTTATTCCTTGGTGAAAACCATTTTATCCAAAAACATCAATATTGACGTGATGTTGGCGAAGGGAGGTGCTTTTGGTTTGTTGAAATGGGATCAAGAAAGTCCACGAATGGTGCAAGTGAGTGGAATTCCGAATGATATTCGCGTGAAAAAATGGTCACGTGTAGTAACTAGAGGTGGTTCGGGTATTTTCCCAAGAGGATATACTGTGGGACATATTGCCAACCGTAAATTCATTGAAGGGAAACCTTTGTGGGATATCCAAGTCCTCGTTGCAGAAGATTTTAGAACGATTCAGCAAGTGTATGTTGTCAAAAATTTGCACTTGGATGAAATTGAAGCAATGCAAAATGCCATTCCGTTGGATAAAGAAGAAAACGAGTTTTAATGAATGTATTTGTAGCAAATAGCATCCGTTTCATTTTGTTTGTACTTTTTCAAGTACTGGTTTTGAACAATTTGGAAATAGGTGGTGGTATGTATCCAATGCTCTATCCATTGTTCATTTTGCTTTTGCCTTTTGAAATGGGAACCATCCCTTTGATGCTTATTGCCTTTTTCTTTGGATTGACCATTGATGCTTTTTCCAATACTTTTGGTTTACACGCGTCTTCTGCATTGGTATTCGCCTTTTTCCGACCTATCATTTTTAAATTATTTTCTCCAAGAGATGGGTATGAAAACATCGAGGTGAGCAGTGTTTATACGATGGGGTTCCGATGGTTTTTGCTCACTTTTGGTTTGTTGCTTTCTATTCATCACATCTGGTTCTTCATTGTAGAAGTGTTTAAAATCAATGAAATCGTATTGATCCTCAGAAAATTAGTTTTATCTCTGCCAGTTTCTTTCTTATTGGCTCTGTTGACGCAATTTATCTTTTTCCAAAAAAAGAAAGCTGAACGATGAATCTCGAAGGTCGAAAATATGTCATTCTTGTTTTCATTCTATTAGTAGGATCCATTTACCTTACACGCTTGTTTTTCATGCAAGTAGTAGATGATCAGTGGAAATTGCGTGCCCAAGAGATTGCTGAAAAAAGAAAAGAAATTACCCCGCCAAGAGGAGTGATTTATGATCGCAATGGCAAAAAAGTAGTGACCAATAAAAGTTACTACAACCTCATGGTGCGTGAAGAAGAAATTGTTGATTTGGACACGGCCGCTTTTGCAGAATTGTTGGGTTGGACTGTTGAAAAAGTCAAAAACCGCTTCTATCAAATCAAAAAGGGAGAAGGAAGGTACTACAATAAGAACACGAAAAAGTGGCAAGACAATTATCAGAAACAACGTGCTTATCCCTTCATCAAGGAGTTATCTATCGAAGAAATCACCCGAATTGCTCCACATTTGGAGCGTTTCCCTGGTTTTTTTGAAGATTTGACGTCCATGCGTTCCTATCCTTTTGCTGGTGGAGCGAATATCTTTGGTTACCTCAATGAAGTTTCCCGAGAAGAAGTGGAAGAAGATCATTTCTACCGTGGAGGCGATTTAATTGGTAGAGCTGGCTTGGAGCGTTTCTATGAAAAAGAATTGCGCGGGCAAAAAGGGATCAAATACGTTGTTACTTCTGCCATGAACAATGCCATTGAATCCTATGCAAATGGGAAATACGATACCATGGCCAAACAAGGACCAGCTTTAACATTGGGTTTAGACATTCAGTTGCAAGTGTATGGTGAAATGTTGATGCAAAACAAACGTGGTTGTATCGTTGCCATCGAGCCTAAAACAGGAGAAATTTTAGCCATGGTTTCTGCACCAAGTTTTGACCCGAATTTGATGGTAGGACGCAAAAACATCAATGAAAACTATTCCAAGTTGGTATTAGACGAAGGAAAACCTTTGTATCCAAGACCTTTAGCAGCTGAATATCCGCCAGGATCCATTTTTAAACTCCTGCAATCCTTGATAGGTTTGCAAGAAGGTGTCATCACGCCACAATCTGGTTTCCCTTGTACCAAAAGCATGGTCGGTTGTCACAATCACCCTGGAGCTGGTAATTTACCTGACGGAATCAAATATTCATGCAATCCTTATTTCTACTACGTGATGCGTCGCATCATTCAACAAGGAAAGAAAAAATCCATGTTTGCCGATGCAGAGATTGGTTTGAATAACTGGTACGATTACATTCTTAGTTTTGGTTTGGGACAAGAGTTTGAAACGGATGTTACTGGTATGCGACCTGGACTGATTCCAAATTCAGCTTACTATGATAAATGGTACGGACATAATACGTGGGCGTTTTCAACCATTCGTTCGATTTCAATTGGTCAAGGAGAAGTAAAAGTAACACCTTTGCAAATGGCGAATATTGCCGCAATTATTGCGAATAAAGGTTGGTATTACACACCACACTTTGTGCGTTCGATTGGCAATAAAGGTTCTTTGCCTCAATTCAAAAAGAAACATTATTCAAAAGTAGATCCGATTCATTTCGAACCGATTATTGAAGGAATGAGAAGGGTAACGTATGAAGCTGGTGGAACAGGTAAAAAAGCAGCGGTAGAAGGCATTACTGTTTGTGGTAAAACAGGAACAGCTCAAAACCCACATGGAGAAGATCACTCTGTGTTCATTGCGATGGCTCCAATGGAAAACCCTAAAATTGCGATCGCAGTATTCATTGAAAATGCAGGATTTGGTGGTGTTTGGGCAGCACCAATGGCTAGTTTAATGATAGAAAAATACCTCAAGAAAAAGGTGAAAGACAAAGAAAAAGAAAACTATGTCAAAAACGCCAATTTGTTGAATGTCAAAAAACGCCCTAGTAAGCACTGATGAGACGCGAAGATTCCCTTACCCGACACGTCGATTGGTGGTTGTTTGGCATTGTCATGACCATGTTGATCATTGGAATTGCCAATGTGTATTCAGCAGCGTATGACCCAGAACATCCCAGTATTTTTGATTTCTCGCAAAAATATGGGAAACAAATCATGTGGGTAAGTATTTCCCTGTTCTTAGGTTTAGTGGTGTTTTTGATTGATTCGGATATCTACCGGAAGTTTGCGATTCCCATCTATTTGTTTTGTTTTTCGTTGTTGATTGTGGTCTTGTTTACTCCTCCCATCAATGGAGCTAGAGCTTGGTTGGGAATTGGATCGATGGGTATTCAGCCAGCAGAGTTCATGAAAATTGCAACGGCCATTGCTTTGTCGAGTTATATTTCGAGTGTAAACGTAAAGCAACAAAACATGCAAACGGTATTGATTGCCTTGGCTATTGTGATGATTCCCATGGTATTGATTCTTTTGCAACCGGATGCAGGAACCTTTGTCGTTTTTACCTCGTTTTTCTTTGTGATGTATCGCGAAGGAATCACTTTTGATCCCTTGGTATTGAAAATTGTGAATAGTTTTCCTGGGATTCGCTTCAAACAAACGTGGGTAGGAAGTCACTTTATTCCCATCTTGTTTTACGTCGTTTTCTTGTCAGTGATTACTTTATTGATGAGTAAGAACCAATATGAATTGACCTTTTTACCAGGTGTTTTAATCCCCGGTTTTATTGGTGTCATTTCTGTGATTACCATCTTGGCTATCTTGTCTTATTTTGTGCTTCGTTGGCTTTCAGCAAAAAGAGATCGCAGCAGGGTATTTCTGATCATCATAACTGGTTGGTTACTTTCCTGTACTGTTTCTACAGCAGTCAATTTTTCGTTTTCCAGTTTAGCTCAACACCAGAAAGACCGCATTGAGTTGGTTTTAGGATTGCGAAAAGACGATGATGGGAAAGATTACAACCGAAACCGTGCGATGGCAGCTGTTGGATCAGGAGGCATGTTTGGAAAAGGCTACAAGCAAGCAAGTGTTGCCAGTGTGCGCTCGAATCACGTTCCTGAAAGTGAAACCGATTTTATTTTCTGTCCTTTAGCAGAAGAATGGGGATTTGTGGGGAGTACCGTAATTGTATTCCTGTTCATGTTTTTACTCGTCCGTATCATCATTATTGCAGAACGACAGCGGTCGGCTTTTAATCGGATTTATGCCTATTGTGTAGCAATGATTGTGTTTTATCACTTTGCAGTCAACATTGGGATGAACATTGGTTTAGCTCCAGTAATTGGTATTCCTTTGCCGTTTTTCAGCTATGGTGGTTCATCGTTGATGTCTTTCTCTATCATGTTGTTTATCTTGTTGAAACTGGATAGTCAACGAAGAGATGTCTTGTCATAAAGCATAAAAAAAGTGGAGCGAACTCCACTTTCAATCTTATTTTTTCTTCCACTCAAAGGTATATTCTAGTGACAGCAAATGCTCTTGATAAGGATTTCCTGTATTGAACTTTCTTCCATAATAGTAGGTAATTCCTAATTCATGTGGACCAGGTAAGTCAACATTTCCTGTCAAACCAATTCGCATACGATTGAAACGATCTCCTGTTGCAGAATTCGCAGTCGTATAGAAAAATTCAGTGGATACTTCAGGAGTAATCATCCATTCTTTTTTATCGTAAGCCAAATAAGGTTTAAAACGTAAAGCTGGATCTAAATCACCACCACCAGAAGCTGCACTTCCAATGTTTGTTTGAAGTCGAAAACGTGCTCCCAATTTCAGGTTATCAATTTTATGTCTAAAATCTAAATTGATATTCACCCGATTACTATTGGAATAATTTCCTCTTTTATCATAAGATGTGATCAAACGGTATTCAATGGACGGTCGAAACCAATCCAAATGCTCACTTTTTAAACTCAATTCTTGATACAAGGTTTGCAAACTACCGTAATAGTTAATACGAACATTGGTGTTTGCTCCGGCAATGAAATTTTTTGCAACTTCTCTTTTAACACCTGCTGCAAACCAAAATTCACCTCGATCTTGTCCAAATGAAACAATTGAAAAAAGTAAGCTAAAGATTACTATTAGCCTTCTCATTTGATTAAATTAATGGTTCCAATGTCTGCATCTTCTTTTTTGCCAACTTCAATTGTTTTGATTACAGCTTCTTGTAAATAGTAATCATCATCATTGTTTGTTGCATTAGGACCAGGATTGAAAAGCTCACTGTATGCGTAAATCGTGTAAGTTCCAGGTTGTAAAAATTCAAACTTGAACGATCCGTCATAATTGCACTCTACTTTATCATCATATATGTTGTCATCGTCACCGTAAACAATATACACATCTTCTTTAGCTCCATCGTAATCTACTGATGACGAGTAAGCTCCATTAATATAAAGTTTTTCAGTAATGGTGATTTTTCCAGTGATGGAACTTTTTCCACCCTCACCTTCTACTTTTTTACAAGCTGCTAAAACCAATACAGCAGCACAACCAAAGAGTATTTTTTTCATTTTAATAAATTGTTATGACAATATTAAGTGAATTTGACTTTGAAATTAGTATTTCCTTGAAATAATGATGTAAAAAGGTCAACAATAGTTGTAAAAGGTGTGATTTTTTGATTAAACGGTAGTTCGGTTCACAAAAAAATGTCGTAAAATTGGAGATTAGTTAAACTGCTCTCCATGAAGTTACTTTACTCAAAAACGCTAATATTAAGTATTTTGATTTGTTGTTTAGGTTGGATAAACGACCTTTCAGCTCAAATTTTTATCAACGAATATTCCTGTTCAAATGTCACTGGACCAACAGATGCGTACGGTGAAAATGAAGACTGGGTTGAGTTGTACAACGCTGGCGGTGCAGCAGTCGATTTAACCGGATACTATTTATCCGATAAATCAAATAATCTGACCAAATGGCAAATTCCTTCTGGAACCATCAACAACAATGGTTACAAAATGATCTATGCTTCTGGGCGTAATACGGTAAATGGTACGCAGTTGCATCCCAATTTCACCTTGGTTCAAACCAAAAATGAGTGGATTATTTTAACCATGCCTGATGGCACAACGGTTGTCGATTCAATCAAGATTGTTCACATGACCAAAAGCAATCACTCGGTTGGTCGTCAAACAAATGGTGCTGCTACTTGGAAATTATTTACAACACCAACTCCTGGAGCTGCAAATAGTGGAGCCTTGAATTTTTACACACCTACACCGGTATTTAGTGTTGCTCCTGGGTTTTATGCTGGAACACAATCGGTATCAATTACATGTTCCAATGCAGCAGCAACTATTCGTTACACGCTTGATGGATCTGTACCAACAACTACGTCTACGTTATATGCAGGACCCATTTCAATAACAAGCACCAAAGTTTTAAGGGCAAAAGCATTTTCTACTGATGAACCAAGTTTTACAGCTTCGGGCACTTATTTCATCAATGTCAATCATACTGTACCTGTAGTTTCAGTTGCAGGTGCTGGAAATGGCTCCGTTGCAAGTTTGTTGGCTGGAAATAGTGGAATCAGTCCGCAAGGATTTTTTGAAATTTGGGAAGCTGATCAAACCTTTGTTGATAAAGGTGAAGGAGAATTCAATAAACATGGTAATGATTCATGGGCTTACGATCAACGAGGATTCGACTTCATTATGCGAGATCAATTTGGCTATGACCATGAAATTGATCATCAAATTTTCCCTGAAACACCAAGAGACAATTACCAACGACTTATTTTGAAACCTGGAGCAAGCGATAATTATCCGTTTGAAAATGGTGGAGCTCACATTCGTGATGCGTTTGTACATACACTTTCTCAAAAAGCAGATTTGAAATTGGACGAGCGTACATGGAGACCTTGTGTTGTTTATGTAAATGGTCAATATTGGGGGGTTTATGAATTACGCGAAAAAGTAGATGATGCAGATTATACAGACTTCTATGCCAATCAAGATAAATTCAATTTACAATATTTAAAAACGTGGGGGGCAACTTGGTCTGAATATGGTGGTGCTCAAGCTCAAACTGATTGGGATGCATTAAGAACGTACATTACCACTAATAATATGGCCAATGCTGCCAATTTTGCTTATGTAGATAGTCAACTGAATTGGGAATCATTAGTGGATTATTTTGTGATCAATTCATATATCGTAAGTCAGGATTGGTTGAATTGGAACACTTCATGGTGGCGTGGAATGGATCCTTTAGGTGATAAAAAGAAATGGCGCTACTCTCTTTGGGATATGGATGCTTGTTTTGGTCACTATATCAATTACACAGGAATTCCTGATGCTTCAGCAAATGCGGACCCTTGTAACGTTGAGAATTTGCCTAATCCTGGTGGACAAGGACACACGGATATTTTACAGAAGTTGATCGATGAAAATCCTATTGTAGAACAGTATTACATCACGCGTTATGTGGATTTAGTGAACACGTATTTTTCATGTGATTATATGAATTTCTTGCTGGATTCAATGATCAACCAGATTACTCCTGAGATGACTCAACATTGTACGCGTTGGGGTGGATCTTTAGCTGGTTGGCAAGCGAATGTACAAGATATGCGTGATTTTATCGATGCTAGGTGCTTAGCACTAAACCAAGGTATGATTGATTGTTACACATTGGCAGGCCCATTTGCATTTACAGTAGATGTAACTCCACCACTTGCTGGAGAAGTAAAAGTCAACTCTATTTGGGCACCAACTTATCCTTGGACAACAAATTATTTTGGTGGAATCAATACCAATTTGGTGGCAAAAGCAAATCCTGGATTTGTCTTTGATCATTGGGAATTTACTGCAAATACACTCGTTAGTCCGATAGCTGAGGACACCAATGCCATGGATGTCTTAGCTCCAGTTACGGTAACTGCAGTCTTCATCGCAGATAATCCAGATTTGGATGGTGATGGTTGTTTGAATGTGGACGAGGCTACAGCTGGAACAGATCCAACAAACCCAGATACAGATGGTGATGGGGAAAACGATTGTGTTGAAATTGGTGCCGATCCAACAAACCCTACAGATACAGATGGTGATGGTATCATCGATGCATTGGAACCTACAACATCAGATACTGATGGTGATGGCGTTAACGATGAAGCAGATCCTGCCAATACAGATCCATGTATTCCAAATCCAAATGCCGGTCCTTGTGATCAAGATGGTGATGGTTTGACCAATACAGAAGAAGCAGCTGAAGGAACAGATCCAACAAATCCAGATACGGATGGAGACGGAATCAATGATGGAACGGAAGTAACCAACAACACAAATCCTTTGGATCAATGTGATCCACCAAATGCACTTCCAGCTTGTAATATTGATACAGATGGTGATGGTTTATTAGACGGTACGGAAGCTACTATTGGTACAGATCCAAATAATCCTGATACGGATGGTGACGGAATCAACGACGGGGATGAGGTAACGAATAATTCAAATCCTTTGGATCCTTGTGATCCGCTTCCTGTTGGAGATAACTGTTTCCTTGGATTCCATTTACCTACAGGTTTCTCTCCAAATGGAGATGGATTAAACGAAACTTTTGGTCCACGTGTAGGTAAAGATGTATTGTCTTTCACTTATTACGTTTACGACCGATGGGGTAACCGCATGTTCATGTCTTCTGATGTTGCTGAACGTTGGGATGGAGTTTTCAATGGTGTGAAAGTAAATACAGGTGTTTACGCATTTATGGCTGAGGTCAAATTTACGGATGGTCGTACTGAAACACGTTCAGGTAATGTAACGCTAATTCGATAACCATGAAGAAACTAAGTTTGATTTGTTTGCTTCTTGGTTTAACGGGATCTGTAGAAGCACAAGATTTGCACTATACGCAAATCATGCAATCTCCCAACTTACTCAATCCGGGTGCCGTTGGGGTCTATGATGGATGGGAACGAGTTGCTATTCATCACCGCAACCAATGGTTGGGTGGAAGCGCTAGTTTTATGTCAACAGGAATCAATGCTGATGCCACTTTGATGAAGGATGTTTACCGTCCAAAAGCTCATATTGGTGTAGGCTTGCATTTTTACAATGACATCGGTGGAGCATCTAAATTTGGATCACAAATAGGAGGTTTAACCCTTTCTGGAATCTTGCCAATTGGTGGAGGTAGTCAACTTTCTGTTGGTATTCAAGGTTCTTTTGGAAGTAGAAGAGGTGATATTTCTCGTTTGGTATTTGATTCACAATGGGCTGGTTCTGGTTATGATCCACTTTTGGCTTCTAATGAAACTGCCTTGAGTACGTTTACTTACATGGATGCTTCGGCAGGATTGTTTTATCAATTTGATGGTGGGAAATCGACTTTTGCACGCAACAATGACATGAAATTCCAATTTGGATTAGCTGCTTATCATGTAAACGCTCCCCAATTGAGATACCGCACTGGCTCAAGTGAGAAACTGGAAAGAAAGTATGTGGCCATGTTGAATTACACCATGGATATTCCAAGTACTTTGTGGGCTTTTGATATTCAAGGAGCTCAATTTGTACAAGGTGGACACTATGAAACCATGTTGGGATTGATTTTGAAAAGACGTTTCAGCGAAGGTTCAAAACAAACAGGTTTCAAACGTGACGCTTCTATCGGATTCGGCTGTTATACACGTATCAAAGATGCAATCATGCCGACAATTCAAGTGGATTACAAAGGATTCAAATTTGGACTTTCTTATGACGCTACGTTGTCTGCTTACAGAAGATCATTGGGTGTAGGTAGTTTGGAATTAGCTGTGAGTTATGTTAATCAACATCACGCCATCTTTAAGACACGACGAAAATTGCGTTGATATACTGTTTTTCAACTATTTTTTTCTTCTACCTTAATGAAAGTTGATAACTATTACAAAGTTATTGACCACGTACTATAACGGTTTTCCATTAAAAAACTGTACTTTTGCGCCCTCGAAAGGTGAATTTTCGAGTCAAAAACGCAGGAAAATGGAACAATCTAAGAAGATTTCAGGTGCTTTAATTTCAGTATACTACAAAGATGGTTTAGAGCCTATTGTACGTCAATTACATGCTGATAATGTAACAATTTATTCAACAGGTGGAACACAGTCATTTATTGAAGGCTTAGGTATTCCAGTTGTTCCAGTTGAATCGATGACTTCATATCCTGAAATTTTTGGTGGTCGTGTAAAAACTTTGCATCCTGCTATTTTTGGTGGAATTCTACACCGTAGAAACCTACAAGCAGATTTGGATCAAGCGGCACAATTCAACATTCCAACGATTGATTTGGTGATTGTGGATTTGTATCCTTTCGAAGAAACTGTTTCCTCAGGAGCTGATCATCAATCCATTATTGAAAAAATCGATATCGGTGGTATTTCATTGATTCGTGCAGCTGCTAAAAATTACAACGATGTGGTAATCATTCCATCCGTTAACCAATACGCTGCATTTTTAGCAATGATTACTGAAAACGGTTCTCAAACGACCTTGGCACAACGTAAAGCTTTCGCAAGAGACGCATTCATGATTTCATCGCATTACGACACTCACATTTTCAATTACTTCAATCAAGAAGATGAAGTGCCTGTTTTCAAACAAAGTGTTTTAGAATCACAATCGCTTCGTTATGGAGAAAACCCTCACCAAAGAGGTTGGTTCCACGGTGATTTTGCTGCTATGTTTGATCAATTACACGGCAAAGAATTATCCTACAACAACTTGTTGGATGTTGATGCAGCAGTGCAGTTAATGGCTGACTTTGAAAATAACGATCCTACCTTTGCTATTTTGAAACACAACAATGCGTGTGGTTTGGCTACGCGTCCTACTTTGGCTCAAGCTTATGCAGATGCGCTAGCAGGTGACCCAACTTCAGCTTTTGGTGGAATATTAATTGGAAACCGCACGATTGATTTAGCAACTGCAACCTTGATCAACGATTTATTTTGTGAAGTAGTCGTTGCGCCAGGATTTGATGCAGAT
Organism: Fluviicola sp.; assembly: GCA_020849495.1. Taxonomy (GTDB): domain Bacteria; phylum Bacteroidota; class Bacteroidia; order Flavobacteriales_D; family Crocinitomicaceae; genus Fluviicola. The sequence goes on along the minus strand of JADLGD010000111.1, from coordinate 85,279 downwards.
GCAGAGGAGTTATTGAAATCTAAAAAGAACCGCATTTTATTGGTTCAGAAAAAAGTGGAAATGCCAAAACGTCAATTCCGCACCTTATTGAATGGTGTTTTGGAACAAGACAAAGACATGTTGTCTGAATCGGCAAGTAACTTTGAATCAAGAACAAACAAACAACCAACAGCTCAAGAAGTGCAAGATTTGATTTTTGCTAATAAGCTGGTAAAACATACGAAATCAAACACGATTGTTTTGGCGAAAAACGGTCAGTTAATCGCAAGTGGAACAGGACAAACGTCTCGTGTTGATGCGTTAAAACAAGCAATTGAAAAAGCAAATAACTTTGGATTTGATTTGAAAGGTGCTGTGATGGCTTCAGATGCATTTTTCCCGTTCCCTGATTGTGTTGAAATTGCACACTTGGCAGGAATCACTGCTGTTGTTCAACCAGGTGGATCAATCAAAGATGAATTGTCGATTGATTATTGCAATGCACACGATGTAGCAATGGTGTTTACAGGAAACAGACATTTCAAGCATTAATTGCTTTAGAAATAACCATTTTTAAAAGGGATTTTGACGCATGTTGAAATCCCTTTTTTTAGAAATGGACTCAATTGTAAAATCCTTTTAGATTTCAGTACATCGAATAGCAATTTTCCATTTATTTCACCTACCTTTGTAACCTATTTCCACGTTTTTACGAATAAGGGGAAATTCAAACGCATAACGGAGCTCAATAAATGGGATTGTTTAATTTTCTTACGCAAGAAATTGCTATCGACTTAGGTACGGCTAACACATTGATTATCATGAATGATAAGGTGGTAGTTGATGAACCTTCGATTGTAGCAAAAGATATACAAACCGGTAAAGTGGTTGCCATCGGAAAGAAGGCACAACAAATGCACGGTAAAACCCACAAATTAATCGAAACAGTTCGTCCATTGAAAGATGGTGTAATTGCCGATTTCCAAAGTGCGGAACAAATGATTCGTGGATTCATCAAAATGATCAATCCAGGAAAACGCATGTTTAACCCAACTCTTCGAATGGTAATTTGTATTCCTTCAGGGATTACAGAGGTGGAAAAACGTGCGGTACGTGACTCGGCAGAACATGCTGGAGCAAAAGAAGTGTATTTGATTCACGAACCGATGGCTGCTGCAATTGGTATTGGTATCGACGTGGAAGAGCCAATGGGAAATATGATCATCGATATCGGTGGTGGTACTTCTGAAATTGCCGTTATTGCTTTAGGTGGAATTGTGTGTGATAAATCAATCCGTATTGCGGGTGATGATTTCACATCGGATATTGAAGAATACATGCGTCGCCAACACAACATCTTGGTAGGTGAGCGTACTGCAGAGCAAATCAAAATTGAAGTAGGTGCAGCTTTGCCAGAATTAGATAATCCACCAGCAGATTACGCTGTACGTGGACGAGATTTAATGACGGGTATTCCTAAAGAAATCATCATTACTTATTCTGAAGTGGCGCATGCGTTAGACAAAACCATTTCAAAAATAGAAGAAGCGATTTTGAGTGCTTTGGAGCAAACACCACCAGAACTTTCTGCAGACATCTACAAAACTGGTATCTACTTAGCAGGAGGTGGTTCGATGTTGCGTGGATTAGATAAACGTATCAACGAAAAAACAAAATTACCTGTTCACATTGCTGAAGATCCATTGAGAGCTGTAGCACGTGGTACAAGTATCGCTTTGAAGAATTTGGATCGTTTCCAATTCTTGATCAAGGATTAATAAACATTCAACATATTGAAAGCCATTCGATGAAAACGGATGGCTTTTTCTTTTTTTATATATTGCACAAAAAGTGAGCATGCGTTTTCTATTTATCTGCTTGTGTTTTTGTGTTCAACTAAATAGTCAAGCACAAGAAGTTTCCATTGTGGAACCATCAAAAGTTTCTTTTGCAATCAGAGGGAAATACTTATTGGGAGGATTTCTTGAAGACTTGTATTGGCGCTCCTACAATTATGGAGGCGAACTGATTCTAGGAAGGCATCATGCTATAGGAATAGATGGAGGAATGTTTCGAACGCGTTTTGAAAATGATGATTCTGTTGATGTAGCCATGTTTTCGGAAATTGAGCGAAGAACCTACTTGTATGTGGATTATAAATTCATGGTAAACATCAAGCCTCAAATTGTTTTATACGCTCAAGTTTTCTCAAAACTAAATGGACGAATGTGGCAATGGGATGAACCAACTGATTATGATTTCAAATCAGCTGACATGACTTATTTTAAAGAAACCTCCAGAGGAAATTTTAGTGAAATAGGAGGTGGTTTTGGTACAAAAATTTATTTTGGAACATCCAATTTTGGCTTTGATGCTAATCTCAATATCGCCAAACGATTTGGAACATTTACATCTTCTTATTACGATGGGAATGGCAATTGGGACTATACAACATACGACGAAACCAAAATGAAAGCCTATTTGAGAATTTCATTTTTCTACCATTTCAAGCGCTTTACAGTTCACTAAAATCAAACCTTTGTAGATGCCAACAAAGCTGAAATATTTGTGGTAAACAGTTTCACTGCTATTGCAAGTAAGATAATACCAAACACTTTTTTCAAGATCGCAATTCCACCAGGGCCAAGTAACTGTTCGATCTTCTTTGTTAAACGCAACACGATGTAAACAATCAAGACATTAATAATGATAGCTAGTATAATGTTGATGTTTTGAAATTCTGCTCTCAATGAAACCAAGGTGGTCATGGTTCCTGCTCCAGCTATGATTGGGAAAGCTAAAGGAACAACGCTTGCTGTTTTACCTGAAACACTGTCTCTAAAAAGGCGTACTCCCAATATCATTTCCAAACTCATTGCAAATAATATCAAGGAACCTGCTACGGCAAAAGATTTGACATCTACTCCGAATAAGCGCAAAATACTTTCTCCTAAAATTAAAAAACCAATCATGATGCCCAGCGAAACAACACTCGTGCGCATTGGATGAATATCACCTGCTTGTTCTTTGATTTTTATGATCATTGGAACGGAACCTACAATGTCAATGACTGCAAACAAAACGGTAGATGTTTTGAATAATTCTCCCAAATTGAACCCGTTAAAGAAATCGTACATAATTACTTACTGTTTAAGATTGTTTGAGCTACAATAGCAGGAAAGTGTAATTGTTCTAAGGTATGAATTTTTGTCGCAACTTGTTCAGGCGTATCATTTTGTGAAATTGCTATTTCAAACTGGGCCAAAATTCTTCCTTTGTCAAACTCTTCATTGACCAAATGAATACTGATACCACTTTTTTGAGCCTTTGCTTCCACCACTGCGCGATGTACATGCATGCCGTACATTCCTTTTCCGCCAAAATCAGGCAACAAAGAAGGGTGAATATTGATGATGTGATCTTGGTAACCACGGATGATATTCAAAGGTATTTTACGTAAGAAACCAGCCAAAACAATCCATTCAATTCCTCTGTAATCCAATTCTTGCAAAACAGTCAAGCCGCTTTCAAACGCTTCATTGGAGAAAATAAGCACTTCAACACCAAGCGCTTTTGATTTTTCTACTACTGGCGCATCGCTTTTATTACAAAGCACCAAGTCGATTGAAATCTCAGAATTTGCTTGAAATGATTGGATCAAATTAATGGCATTAGTCCCATTACCAGAGGCGAAAACAGCGACAGAGTGTTTTTTCATGTTGCAAATTTACACATTCTATGACACTTCAAAAACAAGTAATTGAGGGAGCTTGATGAAATTGAATGTAGCATTGTTTGTAAGAAAGTGAGTTTATATTTTGTTTTTATAGTATTTCCTGTTTTCTTTGCAAGCTGAAAAACCTTATAAACGAATTAGAGATGTCTGATATCAAGTCAAGAGTAATATCTATCATTGTAGATAAATTGGGAGTTGAAGAAAGCGAAGTAACTAACGAAGCAAGCTTCACAAATGATCTAGGAGCTGATTCACTAGATACAGTAGAATTGATTATGGAATTTGAAAAAGAATTCAACATTGCAATTCCAGACGATCAAGCAGAGAACATCCAAACTGTTGGTGACGCTGTAACTTACATTGAGCAAAACGCTAACTAATTAACATTTGCCAAGGCAAGCATTTTAAGAACAAATTTCAACTTTATGGAGCTGAAGAGAGTAGTTGTGACTGGTTTAGGAGCCATTACACCGATAGGAAATACTGTTACAGAATTCTGGGATGGTTTACTAAATGGTAAAAGTGGTGCTGCGCCAATTCAACAATTTGATGCTTCGAAATTTAAAACGCAATTTGCTTGTGAGGTGAAGAACTTTAATGTTGAGGATTACCTTGACAGAAAAGAAGCTCGGAAATTAGATCAGTTTTCACAATACGCCATGGTCTCTGCTACAGAGGCCATGGTTGATTCTGATTTAATGGAATCGAATCCAAATTTGGATCGAATCGGTGTAATTTGGGGATCAGGTATTGGTGGATTGAAAACGTTCCAAGACGAAGCACAGAATTTCTTTGCTGGAGACGGTACGCCTAAATTCAACCCTTTCTTTATCCCAAAAATGATTTCGGACATTGCTGCCGGTCATATTTCTATTAAATATGGTTTGCGCGGTCCAAATTATGTTACTGTTTCTGCTTGCGCATCATCTACCAATGCAATCATTGACGCTTTTAACCTAATTCGTTTAGGTAAAGCTGATGCAATTGTTACAGGTGGATCTGAAGCTGCAGTCAATGAAATGGGAATGGGTGGTTTCAATGCATTAAAAGCATTGTCTACTCGCAATGATTCTCCTGAAACGGCTTCTCGTCCGTTTGATCTTGACCGTGATGGTTTTGTATTAGGCGAAGGCGGTGGAGCGTTGATTTTGGAAGAATACGAACACGCAAAAAAACGTGGCGCTAAAATCTATGCTGAAGTATTAGGTGGTGGAATGTCGGGTGATGCTTATCACATGACGGCTCCTCATCCTGATGGAATTGGTGCTAGAAACGTAATGATTGCTGCTTTGGAAGATGCAAATCTTGAACCAACTGCAGTTGACTATGTAAACGTTCATGGTACATCAACGCCACTAGGAGATATCGCTGAAACAAAAGCAATTGCTCAAGTATTTGGTGAACATGCCTACAACTTGAACATTAGCTCTACAAAATCAATGACAGGTCACTTGTTAGGTGCTGCCGGAGCAATCGAAGCCATCGCCTGCATTTTAGCAGTTAAAAATGATATCGTTCCTCCAACTATCAATCATTTCACAGATGATCCTGAAATCGATAATCGTTTGAACTTCACGTTTAACAAAGCTCAAAAACGCACCGTTAACGTAGCACTTTCGAATACTTTTGGTTTTGGCGGTCACAATACCTCTGTGATTGTACGAAAATACCAAGGTTAATTTCGATATGTGTTAGGTTTAAAATAAAGTGCAATTCAAACTCCCTTTTCTAAAAGGTAAAAAGTCGAACGAAGACTTAGCGCTCATTCGATTTTTTATTGAACGTTTCGGTTATCGACCTAAGCGACTTGAATTGTTTTACGAAGCACTAACCCATCGTTCTGTTTCTTTTAGTGGCTCTGAACGCGAATTTTCAAATGAACGCCTTGAATTTTTAGGGGATGCTATTCTAGATTCCATCATCGCTGAATTTCTTTTTCAACGTTTCCCAGATAAAGACGAAGGTTACCTCACCAAAGTGAAATCTAAAGTCGTTTCTCGTAAAACCTTATCCGATATCGGTGAAGAATTGGAATTGCGTAAAATATTGCGCTACAACAAAGGTCGATCGATCAATTTATCCTCTTTGGAAGGAAATGCTTTTGAAGCGATCATCGGTGCGATTTACCTTGATGCTGGATATGAAAGTACCAAGAAAATTATCCATCACCATGTTTTCCGTAAATACGTGGATTTGAATAAAATCTTGGAAGAGGAAATCGATTTTAAATCCAAACTCTTTATCTGGAGCCAAAAACGAAGACTTGGTCTTGAGTTTGTCGTTCTTAGTGAAGAAAACACCCACGGTACTTGGCGCTACGAAGTCATGGTGCAAGTAAATGGGGTCAATTACGGTAAAGGAGTGGGAGCTTCTAAAAAAATTGCCGAGCAAGCCGCTGCCAAAGAAACCTTGATCTTAATGGGCGAATTGTAACAAAGGTTAAATTACCTTTAAGAAATTACTTCTCGTTCAACTTTGCACATTTATCCTTAACTTCACGCCTTATTCCAAGTGTATGAGCAAACAGAAACGCCATGTACTATCGCTGGAACCAAGCATTGATTTTGAAATGATTGGGATTTGTACACACCATAGTGATTATCGCTTGGCGTGGGGACTGAATCAAGGACTTTCGATCCACTTATCTAAATGCGAGGATTTGTTTATAGTACAATCAAAAAAAGGAGCCGTGCTTTCTCAGCATAGCTATCATTTTTGGTCGGATGAAGTGAACTTACTGGAATTTTACCTGTTAAAGAACAAGTACGAAGGGAAATTTCTAATTCCAGAAAAAAGTCAAATCGACTATTTTTTAATCATTCGTGAAAATGGTTTGTTTGAATTGGAAGAATTGTTGGAAAATGTGAAGCAAGTAAACAGTGTGATGGCTGCTTATATTTTTGAAGCTGAAACACTCCCTTCTGCTGAGTTAATTGTATTTTAAAATGAAGAAAACAAAAATAGTAGCAACCCTTGGTCCTGCATCTGCAGACAAAGAAGTGTTGCGTCAAATGTTATTAGAAGGTGTGAATGTGTGTCGTTTGAACAGTTCACATGGTTCGCATGAAGATCACAAGAAAAGCATTGATTTAATCCGTGAATTGAACGACGAAACCGGTTTGAATGTGGCGATTTTGATGGATTTACAAGGTCCTAAAATCCGAACTTACGAAATGGAAAACAATGGTGTGATGATGGAAAACGATTCATTGGTGACCATTGTCACTGATCGTATTGTTGGAAATGCTGAAAAATTCGGGATTTCTTATGCTCACATGCCCAAAGATGTTCAACCAGGTGAACGCATCTTGTTGGATGACGGAAAATTGATGATGGAAATCATCAGTACAGATGGTGAGTCTGAAATCAAAGCGAAAGTGATTCATGGTGGGATTTTATCTTCGAAAAAAGGAGTCAACTTACCAAATACGAAAATTTCCCTTCCTTCTTTGACGGAAAAAGACCGTGAAGATTTAGAATTTGCATTGGATAATGAAGTGGATTGGATCGGTTTGTCGTTTGTACGAACAGCTAGAGACATCATCGAATTGAAACACGTGATTGCTCAACGTCATGCGAAAGCAAGAGTAGTTGCAAAAATTGAAAAACCGGAGGCGATTGAAGACATCGATGAAATCATTAAAGCAACAGATGCCTTGATGGTGGCTCGTGGTGATTTAGGAGTTGAAATTCCGTATCAAAATGTGCCTCTGATTCAGAAAATGTTGATTGCTAAAGGACATCAATACGCAAAACCAATCATTGTGGCAACGCAAATGATGGAAAGTATGATCACGAATATTACGCCTACTAGAGCAGAGGTAAATGACGTAGCGAATGCCGTTTTAGACGGAGCAGACGCAGTAATGCTTTCAGGTGAAACATCGGTTGGTAAATTCCCTGTTGAAGTGATTCAAACCATGACCAACATTGTAAAGGAAATGGAAAATTTTGATGGTATTTACAACAAAGAACAATTGCCAGAAAAAGCACAATCGCGTTTTATTTCCGATTCCATTTGTTTCAATGCTTGTCGTTTGGCACAACGCGTAGAAGCAGATGCCATCATTACGATGAGTTATTCTGGTTATACAGCTTATAAAATTGCATCACAGCGACCAAAAGCGCCGATTTATGTCTTCACAAGTAACAAAGATATCATCACGCAATTGAATTTAGTATGGGGTGTAAAAGCGTTCTATTACGATATGAATGTGAGTACCGATCACACCATTGCTGATATCAAGTACTTGCTTACGAAAGAAGGCTTGTTGAAACAAGGTGATTTGGTCATCAACATTGCATCAATTCCTATTGAAGAAAGCGGAAAATCAAACATGTTGAAATTGAGTTACGTTGATTGATAATCAGTAAACGATTTAAAGAAGAGGAATTTGAACACGGTTTAGATTCCTCTTTTCTTTTAATCCAAATTCATTTAAGAATTGTATTTGGAATTGCTTGAGCAAATAACTACTTTAGTGTAAATTGAATTACCCATGACTCAAATTGATATTATTCGTAATGGCATAATCGATCAATTACTTGCTATTTCTGATAAAGAATATTTATTAGCAATTCAAAAATTGGTTGATAATACAACGTTACATGGAGAAAAAATCAAGTTGTCAAACGAACAAAAATTGATGCTTGAAATGAGTGAAAAAGATATTCAAGCTGGTCGAATTATTTCACAAGATGATTTAGATAAAAATGATCTTGAATGGCTAAAAGGAAAATAGTTTGGACCGAAACTGCTGCTAAGCAACGACGAGAGGTGTTGACGTATTGGACGGAGAGAAATAAAAGCACCGTTTATGCCGAAAAGCTTATTAAAATTATAGCTCAACATCTAAAAGTAATTTCTAAATCACCTCAAGCATTTAAAGAAACAGAACTAAATCATGTTCGAGAATCTGCTATGGGACATTTTAGTCTATATTATACTTATACAGATCATTTAGTTATTGTCATGGCATTCTGGGATAATCGACAGGATCCAGAGCTATTGTTAAAAGCAATTAAAAACGCAACTCCATTATTTTGAAACCTATTACCCTGTCAATAATAGGTTTAAATTGTTTTGACAAAAAATGGTTGCTTTATTTTAGAATTAATCCAAATTCCCTCCTAAAGTAAATGCAATGCGTTTGGAAAATGCAACACCTCCTGTTGGCGTAAACGTTTCGATGACGGCTAGATAAATTCCGATACCAGCTTTGGTATTGTTGTCATTCACACCATCCCAAGTAAAATTACCTTCTGTGCCTAAGACTTCACTTTTTAATAAATTGCGAATCAATCGTCCTTGGTCATCGTAAATTTTCAAGTTGGCAATTTGTCCTCCAGTTTCCATTTGATAATAAAACACCAATACGTCTTGGTTGCCATCGTTATCAGGTGAGAAAATAGGTTCAGTTGTACCGAAATCGCCATCTACAGAAGTTGTTTGATACTGAGAATTGCGAGCTCCTGGAGTACCAAAACCAATGGTTTCTGCTGCAGTGTGCCAGTTGGATGCTTCTGATGATGGTCCATTCGGATCAATGCGCTCGAGGGTTTTGTTTTCAGTATCGTCAATCAACGATAAATGCCAATCGGAAGTGTAGGCTACTCGATCCAAAACAACGCCATTGAAGATCACATAAATCGCTGTAGAATCATTATTCAAACTGGGTAAAGTCATTTGGTAGAAACGGTCGCTAACTGCTGCCGAATAAGTATTTTTAACCCAAGTACTATCTGCTGTCAACACCACATATTCATTGGGGAATAAAGTGTAATTGTTGGCGATGATTTTATTGTTCCAAATGGTGTCGTTGTCGTAGTTGGCAATTTCGTAGTTTTTTAGGTTCAAAACTTTTGTCGAGCGGTTGTACAATTCTATGAAGTCCGTACCATTTGTAGCTGGGTCGAATAATAGTTCATTGATGACGATATCGCCTACTTGTGGGTCTTCTCCCAAAGCAAAACTACCTGTAAACGAGGTGCTGTTTAACCAACAATCAGCAACTGGTCCTAAGGTAAATGTGTACAATTGACTGCTTGCTAAATTTTCTCCAAAGCTTGCAATAGCTGTAGTAGCTCCATTCGCAGCAGTGTAAATGGAAGAAAGTGTAAGTGCAGGATTACAAGTCAATAAACTAGTTGCCAAGCTCGTTGAATCCATTCCTTCAGAGAAGATCAATTCCAGGAAGTTTGGAGCAAGTGCGTTGGAAGCTAACAATGATGGAATTTGTGTGTCAGGAGTGAGGTCAAAGACACTGTTGACAGCACCTGGAGTTCCACCATTTACATTATTCGAACCAATCCAATTGGAACCGTCTGAACAAGGATCTGTTGGGTTGATCAATTCCAAAGTGTAACCTCCCGCTTTTTTGATATCACTTCCATACCAAGTATCGGAATAACTGACTTTGTCGATCATCAATAAACTTGGAGTTTTCAAAACGATATCATCACTCGCATTGTTCAGGCTTGGAAAACTAGTAACGGCAATTGCACCAGGGAAACTATCCACATTCGTTGAAGAACAGAGAATTTTGTATTCACCAGGCATGATCCAACCGCTGGTAATGGTTCCATCTGATGAAGCATCGCCAATTTTCCAACCAGTCAAATCAAAGTATTTGTTGCTTTTGTTGTAGATCTCGATGAATTCTGCTTCTGGTAAACCTACAACAGGACTTTGATCGGCCATGAATTCATTGATGAGGATGTCGCCTTTAACTGGAGTTTCGCTCACTAAGTAAGAGAAATTCCCCAATAAGTTAGTTGCGGTATTACCGAATAGATCTTGAATTTGTATACAGTTTAGTTGATAGTTCTGACCATTTTGCAGGTTCGAACTAAGCGCTAAATGAACCAAAGCTCCATTCGTTCCATCAATTGTAGCTGAAGCAACAGTTGTAGCAGGATTCAAAGCATAATTACTTGGACTTGATGTTTGAGCTCCTGCAACTGACTCACTGAATAATACATCGACTTGAGTAGCAGAAATAGCAGTAGCACTCACTAAAGTTGGTGCTTGTGTGTCGATGATTTCGGGACCAACATACACGTTGTCAAAAAAGAATTTTGTGGCGTTGGACAAAGTATAAGTTCCAAGTACTCCGAAGTGTGTTCCTAAAATAACGGTAGCATCTGTTCCTGTGTAAGCCGTTCCATAATTGGTTCCACCTGTAGGATCCACAAATAATTGCCAGTTACCAGCAGCGTCTCTCAAAACACGGATGCCAACTGCGAAAGAAGCAGCAATTTGTCCATCTGGACTAGCGCAAATTTGTGTGCTAACGCCACCAACTATTTTGAATAAACGAACAGCATCAGTAGCATTTGCTTCACCTAATTGCAAGTAAAATCCATCAGGATTGGTACTTAAATCTGCAGCAGTAGCTGTAAGGTAAACACGTCCGAAATTACTGCTAGATGGAGCAAATGTTTGACGTACTTTGATTGACCATTCTTGTCCGTCTAGTGTTGCCAAACCATGAGGTAAAGACAAATAAGAGGTAGCTGCAACCGTGTTGTTGATTTGCAATTCACCGCCAGCATTGACGATAAAATCAGCATTGGTTCCAGACCAAGTTGGGGAAGCAGTAAAATCGCCGTCTGTGAATTGGTCGCTTACTTGAGCAGTAGCACCAAAGGCAAACAGTAGCAATAAAAAGATTAAAGTTGTTTTCATTCGAACCGTGTAGGCATTAAAGATATGAAAACGAAGTGATTTTTCTTCATTTCCATATCTAAATTCAATGCTAAATCGGTCTTGTAGTCTCCTTAAAGGCTTACTTTAGGAATGGTTTGATCGATCAATTTTTCAATACTCTTCAAATACACTTTTTCATCTTTCGAACAAAGCGTGATTGCTTTTCCATCTTTTCCAGCTCTTCCTGTTCTTCCAATTCGGTGAACATAAGTTTCTGCAACTTCAGGAATTTCAAAATTGATAACATGTGACAAGTCTTCCACATCGATACCTCTTGAAGCAATGTCTGTTGCAACTAAGATGTTGATGTTTCTGCTTTTAAATCCGTTCAAAGCGCGTTCACGTTGATTTTGTGATTTGTCGCCGTGAATGGATTCAGCTTTGATTCCCACTTTGTTCAATTCTTTTGCAACGCGATCGGCACCATGTTTCGTTCTTGTAAACACAATTGCATGATCGATTTGTTCGGTTTTAATGAGTTCTTTCAAAAAGGCTCTTTTCTCCTCTTTTTCTACAAAATAAACCGATTGTTGAACGATTTCTGCTGTTGAAGAAACAGGTGTAACGCGCACATTCACCGGATCATATAAAATGGTTCCTGCCAACTGCATAATAGTTGGTGAAATGGTAGCTGAGAAAAAGATGTTTTGTTTGTTCTTAGGCAATTTTGGCAAGATGCGTTTGATATCGTGAATGAAACCCATGTCGAGCATGCGATCCGCTTCATCCAATACAAAATGCGTGATTTTTGCCAAAGAAATAAATCCTTGATTCATTAAATCCAACAAACGACCAGGTGTAGCAATTAAAATATCTATTCCTGCACTCAATTGGTTGACTTGTTTGTTTTGATTGACACCTCCAAAAACAACTACTGTGCGCAATTTGGTGTTTTTTGAGTAATCTCTAAAGCTTTCATTGATTTGAATCGCCAATTCACGCGTTGGTGCTAAAACCAAACAACGAATAGGACGTTTTCCTTTGTATTCTTCTTGTGTATTCAAGTGTTCAATGATCGGCAATGCAAAAGCAGCAGTTTTACCTGTACCTGTTTGGGCACAACCGAATAAATCTTTTCCTTCTAATAAACTGGGGATGGATTGTTCTTGAATGGGTGTTGGCGTAGTATAACCAATTTGATTAAGCGCCTCCAAAACTGGAGCACTTAAATGTAATTTTTCAAATGACATTAATTGTTGTAATATGTAATCCGAGCTGGATGTCACGTGTGGGGTACTTTACACCACTCACATTTCGGGAAAGTTGAAAATACAAAAGCGCTTCTCAAACTTGTGGTACAAAAGTACAACAATTAGTTTGATAAAAACCAATCCAAATCATAAACACCACTTTATCAGTTGTTTGGAAAGTAGATGTGATGCATTTGATCAATGAATCCAAAAGAAAAGTTCTCCAAATTAGCATCAGTACTCAAGATGGTAATGATATCGTGCTTTTCCACGCGTTCTTTTATCGGAGCGTTTTGTACCAAGGTTTCAACAGAGTACGAATCAGGATAAATTTGCTTGTTGTAGTACCAAAATTCACCATTTCCGAACAAATCAGCTGAGAAATTTCGGCTGTAAATGTTCCAGTAATAACTGTCGGCAACAAACAACACTTTAGGATTGCTTTTCGCACCTTTGTTGAGAATGCGCGTTTCAGGATAGGCCATTGGATAAGTATCGAGCGGGAATAACAAATTCAAACCTCTTCCAATATCGCAATCTTCATCTGAATTTTGTTCGCTCAGATTGATTTTTACCAATTGTATGGAAGATCCTTTCGTATTTCTCAAATGATGAAAAAAGGTGTTCATAGAATCGGTTGCAAGGTAGGAACCATAAGTACTCCAATGAATACCACATTTTGCAAAAAGCGGGTATTTACTCGTTGCTTTATTGGCTTCAAAATAGGTTTTAAAATCAATCAATGGAATTCGGTTCTTTTTGAATGCATTCACATAAACAGCATGATTGGTATTGAACGGTTTTTTTCTAGCCCTCTTTGAGGGAATTTTATCATAAAAAAAAGAGGCTTTTCCGGGGACAAAAACAAAGACCAATTCTTTGTGTAATTTGCGAAGTGTATCTTGCACTTTTCTCACTTTTTCAAGGTCCATTTTTAGCTTCATGTAACCCACAAAATCTTCGCCAGTAGCTGCACGGATGTATTTTTCATCCAATAAATAACCGTCTTTTCCTTTGATGATGCCTCCTGCTTTTGCTGTAGAAAAAACCGAATAAGCTATTTGACAGTTCAAACGAACAAAATCATTCCTACAACCGAATTGTTTGGTGTAATAGGCATCGTATTCTTCTTGATAACTACCATCGAACCAATATTCAGTGCATAGGTAAGGTTTTGGTGACAATTGTTCTGGTGTTCCGTTTAAAGGTGTTACTGGGAAAAAGTGAAAGAATTCTTGCGCGCGAAACAAGGATAGCATTGCTAAAATGCTTCCAAACAACAAGTGTTTATAGGTCAATTTGAATCGCATATCAAAAACGGAAATAAATGAATGGATTGAAATGTTCACTGGTTATGTAACTCAATGAAACAAGAAATAAACTACAGCTAACAAGGAACATTGTGCTAAACCAAAGTGTATTGTCTTTGCCCACATAAACATAGTTTTCGATTGCTTTTCCAATTTTTGATAAACTACTAAAAGAGAATACAACTGCTAGAACGAACATGGTAATCAATTCATTGGAATAGTTCATTTCCATCAAATCTTCGCCTGATGTAAACAATTTCACTAAATAGTTGGAAGCCAATTCAAAGCTTTCAAATCTGAAAAAGACCAAACTGATGGCAACAACGAAAAAGGTAAACAATACACTTGGTAGCAACCCGATTTTTTTCAAAAGCTTAGCTAAAAACAAACGGTCTAAAATCAAAAAGATCCCATGATAAGCTCCCCAGATAATGAAATTCCAGGAAGCTCCATGCCAAAAACCACTGATTAAAAATACCAACCATAAATTGAGATACAAGCGCACTTTACCCACCCGATTTCCTCCCAATGGAATGTAGAGGTAGTTCTTCATCCACATGCCCAGCGTCATGTGCCACCTACTCCAAAAATCTGAAATTGATCGTGCGTTGTAAGGATTGTTGAAATTTTCTGGCAATCGAATTCCTACCATTCTTGCTAAACCCAAGGCCATGTCGGTGTATCCTGAAAAATCGAAATAAATCTGAAAAGTATAGAGTATGATTCCAATCCATGCAGTGAAACTTGAAAGGTATTCGATTTCAGTGTTAAAAATCAATTCAGCTTGTTTCCCCAATATGTTAGCAATAAGGATCTTTTTCCCTAAACCAATGCAAAAACGATAAAATCCATGTAAACAATCGTTGATGGTTTCATTTCGTTGTGTGATTTGATCGGCAATTAATTGAAAGCGAACAATAGGACCAGCGATGAGTTTTGGGAAAAAGATGATGTACAATTGATAGTCCCAGAAATTTTTCAGAGGTTTGTTTTCTCTTCGATACACATCCACGATATAAGTGATGGTTTCAAAGGTGTAAAACGAAATTCCTACAGGAAAGGCAATTTCCAACCATTCCATCGGTGTAATTCCCATTTCAACCAAGCCAGCGTTGATGGAGTCAATGAAAAAATTGGCGTATTTGAAATAGATCAATATTCCAAGATTCAACCCCACTGCGAGCCACATATAGCGTTTCCGTACCACTTGTTTTTCACAGGTGTCCATTTTTCGAACAAGGAAAAAATCAATCAGCGTGGTGGTCAATAAGAGAAAAATGAATTTTGGTGCTCCCCAACTGTAAAAGAAAATACTTGCAATTAATAACCAAGCGTTTTTCAGTTTTTTAGGTGTGATATAGTAAACAACTAAAAAGAGTGGTAAAAATGTGAGTAAAAATGTTGTTGTACAAAAATTCATTCAATGTCTACTAGAGGAAAGCAGTCAAATATAAGCACTTTTAAAATGAAGCTCATTTCTTTTTCACCGTAAAATTTGCACCTGTACTTCGCTGTTTTCTGTATTTTTGTTCAACTTTTTTAAAACGTATGAGAGTAGCTGTTGTTGGAGCAACCGGAATGGTTGGAAACGTAATGTTAGAAGTGTTACGTGAACGCAATTTTCCTGTTACAGAATTGATTCCTGTAGCATCGGAAAAATCTGTAGGAAAAATGATTGCTTTTGGAAGTTTGGAATTTCCTGTAGTGGATCTAAAGACGGCTGTTTCCATGAAACCAGATGTTGCTATTTTTTCTGCTGGTGGTGAAACATCTTTGGAATGGGCTCCTCAATTTGCTGAAGTAGGCACTACTGTTATCGACAATAGTTCGGCTTGGCGTATGCATCCAGACAAAAAGTTGATCATTCCTGAAATCAATGGTGATTTATTGACTGTAGCTGATAAAATCATTGCAAATCCGAATTGCAGCACAATCCAATTATTGATGGCATTGGCACCTTTGCATAAAGCTTACAAGATCAAACGTGTAATCGTTTCTACTTATCAATCCATTACTGGAACAGGTGTGAAAGCTGTTCAGCAATTGGAAAATGAACGCAATGGAGTAGAAGGTGAAATGGCTTATGCTTATCCGATAGATAAAAACTGTATTCCTCATTGTGATTCTTTTATGGACAATGGTTACACGAAAGAGGAAATGAAATTGACCAATGAAACAAAGAAAATTTTAGATCCTGCTATCAATGTTACAGCAACTGCTGTTCGTGTTCCAGTTGTTGGGGGACATTCGGAAGCGGTGAATGTGGAATTTGAAAACGATTTTGACTTAGCAGACGTTCGTAAACTATTACACAATACTTCTGGGATTACCTTGAAAGATGACCCAACAACAAACAATTATCCAATGCCTCGTTTTGCTGAGTCAAAAGACGATGTGTTTGTGGGACGTATTCGTAGAGATGAATCACAAGCAAACACCTTGAACATGTGGGTAGTGGCTGATAATTTACGCAAAGGAGCGGCAACGAATGCAATTCAAATTGCTGAATTGTTGATTCAAAAAGGAATTTTGACTGTTTAATACAATTTATAGCTAGCAATTTCGTTTCAGCATCATGGGTAAATCATTGATTTTTCTTTTCATCACCTTTGGAAGTTGTTTGAGTTTTGCTCAAAAATCATCCAAACACAATGCTTGGTCGCGTTCTGAGTTGGGCATCATGGCTGGTGGAAGTTATTACATTGGTGATTTAAATCAAGTACATTTCAGAAACACCAACATTGCAGGACAATTGTTTTATCGCTATAATATTCATACAAGATTAGCATACCGATTGAATTTCACCTATGGCAGTGTGGATGCAACTGATGCTCAATCTTCACGTGATGTGATGGTCAATCGCAATTTGTCTTTTCAATCAACCATTTATGAATTGGGTAGTGGAATTGAATTTTCCTACTTGCCGTTTGAATTGGGTAATAAACGTTATTGGGGGACTGCTTATTTGTTAGCTGAAATTGGTGTAAGTCGCATCAATCCGAAAGCAGATTATAACGGTTCACTTGTAGAATTACAACCACTTGGTACAGAAGGGCAAGGTACTTCTGCATCTTCGAAAAACAAGTATTCTCGCACACAATTGGTGGTTCCACTTGGAGTAGGTTGTCGCATTTCTATTTCAAACAACATTGGTTTCAATTTAGAATACGGTATTCGATTCATGTTTACCGATTATTTGGATGATATAGGTGGTTTTCGCTATGCAGATCCTTTAATCATTGCTGCAGAAAGTGGTCCAATGGCAGCAGATTTAAGTAACCGAACTTTGGATGGCACCAGAAATGGTCAAAGAGGTAATCCAACCTCAAGAGATTGGTATACTTTCTTTGGAGCTGGAATCACCGTTCGTTTGGGAGGTAAAACAGGTTGTCCTTCTCCAGCGCAATAGCAAAAGATATTGATAAATGAAAAGCTCCAAATACTGGAGCTTTTTTTATTTGTAGTAAGGAGAAATCATTAAGTAAACTACCACACCAGTTACAGCTACATACAGCCAAATGGGAAAAGCAATCTTTGCTATTTTCTTGTGACGTTCAATGTTGTTGGTAATCGCTCTCACATAAGTCAATAAAACAAATGGGATTACTACGACAGATAAAACAATGTGAGAAATCAAAATGAAAAAATAAAGGGCTTTCATAGCACCACTACCACCGTAAGGAGTCGCTTCAGATGTCATGTGATAGGCAACATACATTCCTAGAAAAGCAACTGAACATAAAATGGCTACTTTCATTATGCTTTCGTGTAATTTGATTTTTTTGTTCTTCACAGCAATCAATGCAACAACCAATAATACTGCAGTTAAACCGTTTATTCCAGCATAAATGGGAGGTAAAAAGGTCA
The DNA here is from genome assembly GCA_020849495.1 of Fluviicola sp. Lineage (GTDB taxonomy): Bacteria > Bacteroidota > Bacteroidia > Flavobacteriales_D > Crocinitomicaceae > Fluviicola. The sequence goes on along the minus strand of JADLGD010000111.1, from coordinate 67,489 downwards.
ATGGTTTCACATCAAACCCTAACGTTTTCAATTTCACTCCAAACAAAAGTGCAACAACTGCAGGTATAGCAATGGAAAGTAAAACAATCCACTTGTTGTATTTTTTTTCAGCTTGTGTATTCATATTATTGTTGTTTGCAATTGACAGTATATTCTATTCGTAACAATTTGCGAAGATCTTTGTTTAATTGATCCACGTCAGCTGTGTAAGTTCCGCGATAAATTCCTCGAACGTATCCTTCCCGATCAACGAGAACCATTCCATCCGAATGAGCAAATCCACCAGCTGCCATTGGGTCTTTATCCGCATGAACCATGAAGTGTTTCACGCCTAAATAATGCGTTTTTGCTTCATCTCCCGTAAACAAATGCCAATTGTTGGCAGTGATTCCCATGGTTTTTTTGTAGGCTTTCAACACACTTGGTTGGTCGTGATTCGGATCGATGCTAAACGACATGAATTGCACTTCACCGGCAATGTCTTTCGTAATGGTGTTCAAGCGTTTCATTTGAGACATCATCGGTGGACAGATACTTGGACAAGAAGTAAAAAAGAAATTAGCAATCCATACTTTACCTTTCATGCTTTTTGAATCGATCCAAACAGAGTCTTCATTTAGATACTTAAAATGAGGAATTTTAGGATAAATCGTATCAACTGATTGAATGCCATTTGTTTCTGAAACGACCACATCATAGTTGCCAGCAAAAGGCAGAGCACGAACTTTTTTATCCGTTTTGTTCTCGCAAGCAATCAGTAAGTAAACACAACTCACTGCGAAAAGTAATTTTGTCATTTTTTTGCTTTCTTAGCGGCTTCTTTATCGTATTCTTTTTCCAAAAGCGCCATGTGATCACGCATTGTACGTATGGTACTTTCAGTTTTTCCAGGCAATACCATTCGAAGATGATTCTTTTTATCTTGCAATAACATCAATTCTTGGAAAGCTTCTCCTCCAAAAAATTGATCGCCTTTAGCAAGTAAAGTTTGACCATTGTGTTTGATATTATAAATCGATCTTGCATCTGCTTTCACAATCATCCAAATCGAAGGATCATAAGCTTCAACACGGTCATTCAAGGTAAAAACAACATCATTCAGTTTGTTGGAGCTATTTCCGTTGTAATCCGTAACGATTGAAACCAATTTCACATGATCCAACTTTTTCTTGTTCTTGCGAAGCTGTTGGTAAATCAATTGATCCAAGTGCCAAATTGAGATTCCACAAGTATCCGGACAAGTGGGTTGAATCGTAGTAAAAATGACAATCTTGTTTTTAAAAGATGCGTTGGTGAATTGTTTACCATTGATATCGGTAAGCGTATAATTTGGCATTTTACCAAAATCTTCCAACACTTTGAATTTGTGTTCACATCCTCTTGTAGAGATGAAAATCAAAAAAAGAGCCGGCCCAAATAAAAGCAGCAGTGTAACTACTGTTTTTAGGGGACCGGCTTTCGAAATTGAATTTGCCATTTGCTAAATAAATATTACCCTCCGTAATTCGTCCACGTACTATGTACTGCATTTCCTTCTGTCAATGCAATAAAGATGAGGTAAATTATGAAAATAAAGTAAGGCACTAAGATTACATAACGCAAAACTTTGCGCTCATCACCAAGGTGCATAAATGTCAATACAATGTAACCAGCTTTTAAAAGTGTTAATCCGATGAATAACCATTTTACAATGTACCAGTAGGGATTATCTTGGTGAACCATTCCACCAATTGCTACCTCAATTCCAGTAATTACTGTAAGAATTGCTGTTACAACCCAAATTTTACGGCGAATTTTTTTACCTACTTCTTCGCTGTGATGCGTATCTAATGAGTATTCGTAAATATCGTCTCTTTCCATGATCTTGAATTTCTAAGGATTAAACTAAGTAGAAGAATGTAAATACAAACACCCAAACTAAATCGACAAAGTGCCAGTACAAACCTGTTTTTTCTACCATTTCATAATGACCTCTTTTGTGGTAAGTTCCTTTAACTACCCCTAAGAAGATTAAAATATTGATAACTACTCCAGAGAATACGTGGAATCCGTGGAAACCAGTAATGAAGAAGAACAATTGAGCGTATTGTGTTGGACCGTATTCGTTAGGCTCAGACAAGCTCAATAAATTTGCACCATAAACTAGGCGACCTTTTTCGCCGCTGTTTACTGCTTCCCAATATTTTTTCTCAGCGTCTTTACCTTCAATAACAGTACGTTTTTTCAAAGCAACACCATTACCATCCGTTTTAACGATCAATTTCACTTCATGGTCAGCTTGACGTTTCCATGTAACGATCGATCCATCGTGTAACATCATTTTACCATCTTTCACGTGACCAGCTAAAACAGCTTCGCGGAAATGATGATACAATTCGTCAGATGATTCTTTGATAACTTCTCCTTTTTTGTGGTGTTTTCCAGCTTCTACAACCGTGAAGCTTTCAAATTCTCCAAAATGACCTTTAACGATAGCGCGTGATCCATCTGCAAGCTCTACAGAACCCCAATCAGTTCCGTGCATGAAATGTGACCATTCCCAAGCTTGTGAACCAACGAAAAAGAAACCACCAATAATGGTAGCTAACATCCATTTTACAACGCCTTTTTTGTCCATACGATGACCAGCTTCAACCGCTAATACCATCGTTACAGATGATACGATCAAAATAAATGTCATTAAGGCAACATAAGCTAATGGATATCCGTGACCTAAAAACGGTAAAGCTTCAAATGTTTCTTCACCAATTGGCCATGCACCTTCTGTAGTATGACGTACGAAACCATACGAAATTAATAAACCACCAAAAGTCAATGCATCTGATACCAAAAAGAACCACATCATCATTTTTCCGTAGCTCACGTTAAACGGAGATACTTTTCCGCCCCAAGCGGATCCAGCGTCGACATGTGTTGTTGAGTGTCCAGCCATTTTATAATTTTTTGTGCAAGTTTAATGAATAAAAAGTAAAAAAAGCAATAAATAGCCCCATAATAGTCCTAAAAAGTGCCAGAAAATTGCACCCATGCGAACTGAAATATAGTTATATTCAGATAAATTGCCTGAAAATGAGCGGATTGTCATTTTTAGCATGTAAAATAAAGTTCCTATAATATGCAACAAATGTAAAGCGGTAATTAAATACAAATAAGAACTTGCAGTATCGGGTGCGTCATCCAATTTTAATTGTAAAGGTGCACTCAATACTGTTCCATTGTAATATAAATTGCGGTCTTTGTAATCCAATTCCTTTCCTTTGTAATATACTTTGAAATCTTTTCCGAATTTTCCCTTGTGGTAAAAATCACCTCTTCCATCACGTATGTGCCAAGAAAATTCTTCCAATCTTGTTAAATCAACAAACTCTAATTTCGTACTATCGTTGATCAACAATTGTTTCCCTTTCAATGTCACATCTTGATTTTTGTACATCAAAGTGAATTTTCCGTAATTTTTAATGGTTGAAAGGCCATCTTTGTCTGTTGTAATCGTGGAAAACTGAGCGGCAAATGCACTGACTTCTTTTTTTAATGCTGGACTGATTTCTTTTCCTGCCAATAAGTAATCATTTCCATCCACTTCCATGTATTTTCCGTTGATTTTCATCTGGAAATAACTGCCATAACGGCCATCAGAAACGGTGATTTTAGAACTTAAATACGCACCATTATCAATCAATTGACCGTAGCCTTTCCATTGAAAATAAGCAAAACCAATTCCAAGAAGTAAGGTAAGTGGTAAAACTGTTTTTAAAATGCTTTGATTTCCTTTTTTAGCTAATGAAATTCCAACTTGAAGTACAATACTGCTTAAAACAATAATGACAGTCGAAATGTAAAATGCAGGAGGGAAATTGTATTTTACCCAAAATGAATCACCCATACTTACAATGTAAGCAGAAGTTAACCCCGCAAAAATCATCACCACACTGAAGATACCTATGTAAACCAGGTTTTTCTTCATTTTCTCCCTCACTTCAGGACTCAGCTCTTTGTCGTAATTCTGTTGCATAATTCAAAATTTAAATGCCTGTTCCATGCTCTATCAATGCCTCGATGATTTTTAGATCAATACGATCAAACACATACAGGAATTGAACGATTGGTAAATAAACAAATGAGGCAAACATAAGTTTTTTAGCATCTGCGATTTCTAGTGAAATCAATAATCTATAAGATAAAAGGAAGAACAATACACCGATTACTCCACCAATAATTAAAGTCCAAGTTCCACACCAACCCATTAGCCATGGTAATAAAGTAAACGGGATCAATGCCAATGAATAGGCAGCAATTTGATAAGCTGAACCTTTTGTGCGTCCTTTTTTTGAAGGCAATAAGGAAAATCCAGCTTGTTGATAATCATCGTATGCCACCCAAGCAATAGCCCAAAAATGAGGGAATTGCCACACAAATTGAATGAAGAATAAAACACCTGGAACCAAACCAAAACTATCAGAACCTGCTACAGCACCTAACATAGGTGGAATTGCCCCTGGGAATGCTCCGACAAAAACAGCCCAAGTAGAAATTCGCTTCATGGGCGTGTAAATGAAAACATACGAGATAAATGCTGCTAATCCCAATAACATGGAACCTAGATTCAATTGATACAACATCCATAATCCAGGCAATAAGCAGATGGTCACCACAATCATTCCTTCAGAAACAGACATTTCACCCATGGGCAAAGGACGCTTTTCTGTGCGGTTCATTAAAATGTCTAATTCACGCTCCCAGATTTGATTGGAACCATTTGATGCAGCTGTCACCAACAAACCCCCAACTAATAAATAGGTGATTTCTAAACCGTCGTTTCCTCCAACGAATAAGTAACCAGAAAGCGCAGAAATGATGACGAGAGCAGACAAACGAAATTTCGTGAAACTCATGTACATTTTGACCTTTTTACCGAAATTCATGTGTCTGCGTATTTTTGTGCCGCAAATTTACTGTTTAAGGTTGGAAAAATGATTCTCCTTGCAGCATTTTATTTGATTGCATGTGATTTTTGTTACCAAAAGAAACAGTTGTACACCTTCAAGGGATCAAAACAACCTTCTTGGAACAAAGAGCGTGGTTCGGAAACCAATACAGAGCATCGGGTCGAATCGAGTTGCCATTTCCCCCCAAGAATAATTGATGCCAGCTTGTAAATAAGTCTGCAAACGCAATGCTTCAATGGTATAAGAAAGTTCACCACCCACCTGTAAAAAACGCTGTGTAATACCTTGACCAATCGTATTACCGTATTCTTTCGGACGGTTGAGATAATTACTATAAATGTTGCCTCCCCAACTCAAATTCAAACTATCTGAAGTATCATCAAATCCTTTTAGCTGAAAAACAGCATAGGTTTTTACATGGAATTTTTTGATGTTGAAATCGACCATCGCTATTAACTCTGCGAAATTGCTCCCCAAAGTGTGACCCATTGGTTGACCAACATTTCCTACATTCTGTCCATAATTAATGTGGGAATAAGTATACGGACGAACAACATTTCCTTCAACTCTGTAATTAAAGCGTTTAAAATGTCCTTTTACTCCCAACTGTGCACCGTATTTATTCGCCCACCACTTCGTGCGATTGCGGATTTCTTGTAAGAAAAACTCATCCAAGGATAGTTGAAAATACACTTTGTGTTGGCGAATCTTGTAACTCGAATGAAACGCCAATAAAACATTGTCTGATGAACCTACACTGTATTCTTGTGGTCTAAAAAACACAATCGGATTCAAGTATTCTACTTCAAACCCTCTTTTGTAAGTTCCATCTGATGGCTGAAACAACACTGTTTCATAGAAACTGATATTCCAATTTTTTGTGGCGTTCCAACTCAAATAATGACTGGCATTGAATTTCCAAATGCGATCGGTGCTATCCAGTTCATTGAGAAACTGATACATCAAGCCGTATTCCAAGCGCCAGAAATTAACGCGCATTTGAGCAAATGGATTGGGTGCAACCTGATCTCCTTGGATCAACGAGCGATAACCTTCTCCAAAAAATTGGTTGTCGATTCCAAAACTTACATGCAACATTTCATTGGGTGTGTATCCAAATCGCGTACGGATATCATTGTACAAATAACCAGCGTGTTGATGTGTTGGCAGGTAAGCTGGATGGGTTTGATTGCTTCGTTCCCTTGTTGACCAACCACTTGCAAAGGAAGTCCGATTGTACCATTTTTCACCTTCGTATTCGGCAGTAAATCCGATTGCAGCGCGGTAATTGAAACTGGTATCATAACTTGCAAATGCTTCCGGAATTAAGCCAATTGAAAACCTTCTGCTTTTTCCTTTGGATGAACTGTCGGTTTTGATCCAATTATACGCTTGTCTAACAGCAGGTTGAATGGCTGAATGAAAGCGTTCGTTGGATGGTAAATTAGACCAAGTACTATCTGTAAGTGCTGCAATACCTGCCTGACCGAAAACAATTTCAGGCAACAAGAACATAGCTATGTAAAGAAGTACTCTCATCAAAAGTCGTAATAATGATTATTGATAGCGGTGCGTAAACCGAAGTTGATCCAAGAACCTTCTGAACGTGAAGAAGAAGTCCAAGCGTTTCGGTAAACAAAGGATGCAAATACATCGAATCCGTAACTGCGATTAAATCGGTAACCCAATTCAAGCGATTGATAAAAGGATTGTTGCGTTGCCGAATTTTGTACTTGATAAATGGGTAAAAGCTGTTTGTAATTGATGGATTGGTTGAAATAATAACTCGTTTGTCCAGACACGAACCAGTGCTTCCATTCAAAATTGAAACGCAATAACAGTTCATCTAAATTACCTCCCATTGGATGTGCGAGTGGTAATTGATAATTCGCATAATGGATCCGTGGATTTTGAGCTGTATAGGCCATTTTATCAGCATGGTTGAATTCTACTTGTACAAAAGAATAACTCGCTTTTTTGAGGAAGATACGTGTTCCTAACTGTCCTACAAAACTTTGTGCTTGATTCACGTTCAAACCAAATTGACCATAAATCATCCAATTTTTGAAACGGTGATTGGCATCAATTCCTACTAACGAATAGGCTTTTTGATTGATTGCTTCTTGCAATAACGCACCACCAGGAATCGGAATAAAATAAGCAGCCTGAATTGGTGTTTTTTGAAGTGAATCGCCTCTCGACCAAATGCCTCCTTCAAATAAACCGATAGAAGTGTGTTTGGTTGGTTTAAAGTAAATCACAGCAATGCTCAAGGATTTTGGCTCGTAATAAGCTTCCCCGTTAGTGGCAACAGGCAAACGCAACAAATTAAAGCCTCGCATTTTGGAAAATTGAAAATCCCATTTTTCACCCAATTGGTATTGAACACGAAGATTCATGGCTGGCACACTATTGTCTGACCATAACATCGAACGGTGACCACTTCCCACAAAAACCGATTGATTTCCCCAATAAACATTGAGTTTAGGTAAAACGGTCCATCGAACCATTCCTACCGCATAAGCATAATCGTAGCCTTCTGTTTTGAATGGCTTTGTGCGGGCCGCACCTGGGATTACCGCATTTTGTAGTACATAACTTGAATCTGCAGCATTGGGATAAAACTCACCCCGTTGGGAAACATATTGTCCAATGTATGGTGCAAAAACAGCTTGGTTTTCGAAAATAGCCGTGGAAAAAAACACTTTTTTACCCAAAGCGCCTTCAATTCTTGCTCCTCTTGTATTTTGAGATCTTCGGGCTAAAGTATCAGCCAATCCTTTCCCTAAGCTGATATCTAATAATGGTGTGATCCAAAGTGAACCTTCCTTCTTGTGTAATTCAATCAATTCTTTGTTGTACAAAGCATAGCCAAAGTTGGAATAGCGTTTTGTAGAATCTTTGGTGTATTTGTAATAGTTGCTCACTTGATTTTCAACAGGAAAAACGGGTGATACATCTGTTCCCATTCGAAAAACTTGATCTTTAAAGTAGGACGCAATTGGTAAAACACGGTTTTGCGCCATTGAAAAATGGGCGATAATTAGACAACAGAGTAGACCAACTTTTTTCATCATTCGCCTAAATGTTTAATCACACTACTGGTGTGAACAATGAAATAAGGATTGTATAAATTGGCTTTGTTGTAATACAAGGGTTCGCCACTTTCTGCGTGAATTACTTTTCCTCCTAAGGCTTCAATAATGGCTTGTCCAGCGGCAATGTCCCATTCCATGGTTGGAGCGTATCTTGCATAAATATCTGCATGACCCATAGCTAGGTCAAAAAATTTCAATGCACTTCCTTTTTTCAAAAAAACCACTTCGCCAAATTGCTCTTTGATGCTTTGATTGAATTTTAGATCTGTTCCCGAACCTTGTGAGCGACTAACAGCAATGACCAAGGGTTGATTGATTTGTTGTTTTTGTTCAATATAGTTCCATGCACTTGGTTGGTCAATGTCCTCAAATCTTATGATTGCAGGCGGAATAACTTTTCCACCAACTAAAATCGTTTCTTGAATAGGTGAGACAATGATTCCTAAAATTGGTTGTTGTTGATGAACCAAGGCCACACAGATCGCAAACTCATCATTTTTTTTAATGAATTCTTTTGTGCCGTCCAAGGGATCAATGCACCAAACATAGTCCCAGTTTTTGCGTTCTTCAAAAGGAGCTTTCAATGACTCTTCACTGATCAAAGGAATCCCTGTTTTACTTAGATGAGCAACCAACACATCGTTTGAAGCATGGTCTGCAATCGTAACAGGACTGCCGTCGTCTTTCATGGTGGTAGAAAAATCACTGCTGTAAATTTGCATAATGGCTTGAGCTGCTTCAACAGCACCTTGCAAAGCGGTTTGCAATAATTCAAACGATTTTTCCTGATTCATTGGAGCTAAAAATAAGTAGAATCTTCAGAATTTGAAAAAGAATCCATCAGCTAATTCCTTTTAGCTATGAAACTTATTCACAAAACCGCGAAGCTACCACACACTTTTTTATATTTGAACTACTTAAAACCAATGCAATTTGCATGAGTACAAATAAAATTCATAAGAAAGTCCCTGATTTTCGTTTAAGTCCTACCGTTGATAAAGTAGGAGTGGAAGAACGTGTGGCGCGTTTTCAAACGCGTTCCATTAAGAACGAATCAAAAATGCAAGGCCTGAAAATGGTGTTGAACATGATTGATTTGACCACTTTGGAAGGAAAAGATACTCCAGGAAAAGTCCGTCAGTTGTGTTACAAAGCGCAACATTTACATGATGTTCAGCCCGATTTGCCAACAGTGGCAGCTATTTGCGTGTACCCATCGATGGTCGCTGAAGCAAAAAAAGCGCTTGGAAATTCAGGCATCAAAGTAGCGTCTGTTTCTACAGCATTTCCAAGCGGACAAGCACCTCATGAAATTAAAATCATGGATACCCGTTTTGCGGTTGAAAATGGTGCTGATGAAATCGATATGGTGATTTCAAGAGGTAAGTTTTTAGCTGGAGAATACAATTTTGTGTTTGATGAAATTGCAGCCATTAAAGAGGCCTGTGGTTCAGCTCGCTTGAAAGTAATTTTGGAAACGGGAGAATTGGCTTCTTTGGATCAAGTGCGCAGAGCAAGTGATATTGCCATGTATGCAGGTGCCGATTTTATCAAAACTTCTACAGGTAAAATTCAGCCAGCAGCTACGATGCAAGTCACTTACACCATGTTGTGTGCCATCAAAGATTTTTATTTAAAAACAGGAGTAAAAGTTGGGATGAAACCAGCTGGTGGTATCTCCAATTCAAAATTAGCCTTGCACAATTTGGTCATGGTAAAAGAAACCCTGGGAGCTGGTTGGCTAAACAACGAATGGTTCCGTTTTGGAGCAAGTTCTTTAGCAAATGATGTGTTGATGCAAATCATGAAACAAACAACAGGTCACTATCAAAGTGCAGATTATTTTTCAATTGATTAAACATGGCAAAAAATAAAAAAAGCGAAACTGTTGACAAAAAGACGGTGATCGAACAATCAAATGAACTGTTCGACTTCAATGGTGTTTGGGATTACGCTCCAAGTCCTGAAGGAACAAGTCATGTGAAATTAAAGGAACGCTATGATTTGTACATCGATGGAAAATTTGTAGCGCCAAGTTCAGGTAAGTATTTCAAAACGGTGAATCCTGCAACTGATGAAGAGTTAGCAGAAGTAGCTTATGGAAATGAGCAAGATGTAGATAAAGCGGTGAAAGCTGCTCGTGTTGCTTATGAAACTGTTTGGTCTAAATTGTCAGCTAAAGAACGTGGGAAATACATTTTCCGTATTGCGCGATTGATGCAAGAGAAAGCGCGCGAATTGGCAGTAGTTGAAACCTTAGATGCTGGAAAAACCATTCGTGAATCACGTGATGTGGATGTGCCTTTGGCTTGCAATCACTTTTTCTATTACGCTGGTTGGGCGGATAAATTGGAATATGCTTTCCCAAATCGAAAAACACAAGCTTTGGGTGTAGCAGGACAAATCATTCCTTGGAATTTCCCTTTATTGATGGCGGCATGGAAGATTGCTCCAGCTTTAGCAGCAGGAAATACGGTTGTTTTGAAACCAGCAGAAACAACACCTCTCACAGCCATGTTATTAGCTGAGATCATACACGAATCTGGTTTGCCTGCAGGTGTAGTAAATATTGTAACTGGATACGGTGACACTGGAGCTGCAATTGTCAATCACCCAGATGTGAATAAAGTGGCTTTCACTGGTTCTACCAATGTTGGAAAGATCATTCAAAAAGCAGTTGCTGGAACAGGGAAGAAACTGACCTTGGAATTGGGCGGAAAATCGGCAAATATCATTTTTGAAGATGCACCGATTGATCAGGCAGTTGAAGGTGTTGTTAATGGAATTTTCTTCAATCAAGGACATGTTTGTTGTGCAGGATCGCGCTTGTTTGTTCAAGAATCGGTTGCTGATATGGTCATTCAAAAATTGAAAGATCGTTTGGATACCTTGTATGTTGGAAATCCTTTGGATAAAAACACAGATATCGGTGCCATCAACTCGAAAGCGCAAATGGAAACCATTTTAAAGTACATTGAAATTGGTAAAAACGAAGGTGCTGATATCTATGAGAGCAAGTGTTCGATTCCGAAAAAAGGAAACTTCATCCGACCAACCTTGTTTACTGATGTGGCACAATCGAGTAGAATTGCTCAAGAAGAAATTTTTGGACCAGTTCTTTCCGTTCAAACGTTCCGTACCATTGATGAGGTCATTCAAAAAGCAAACAATACACCTTTTGGTTTAGCAGCTGGTGTTTGGACAGATAAAGGCTCACGTATATTTAATTTGACTACAAAACTGCGTGCAGGAGTCGTTTGGGCAAATACGTACAACAAATTCGATCCAACTTCACCATTTGGTGGCTACAAAGAAAGTGGTTTCGGAAGAGAAGGCGGCATGCATGGATTGGGGGCTTATTTGAAGTTTGAGAGATAATAGAAATAGATAATTATCAATTATTAGTGATCCTCCCCCTCGGTCCCCCTCCAAAGGGGGAAGAGGATTTAGGTCTCTCCCTTTGGAGGGAGATAAAGAGGGAGGAAAAGCTTGATTTTTACGAAAATGGAAAGATTGGAAATACTAAAAACATACAAAATCTTCATCGGAGGGCAATTTCCGAGAACGGAATCTGGAAGATACTATTCACCAATGAATAAAAAGGGTGAGGCCTTGGCGAACATGTGTTTGTCGTCGAAAAAAGATCACCGAAATGCGGTTGTTGCTGCACGAAAAGCTTTTGGTTCTTGGTCGGAAAGAACTGCTTTTAACCGCGGTCAAATCTTGTATCGCATTGCAGAAATGTTGGAAGGAAGAAAATCACAATTTGTTGAAGAATTGGTGAAACAAGGCGCTACAGCTCCAAAAGCTACCGCTGAAGTAGACTTGGCAATTGATCGCTGTGTGTATTACGCAGGTTGGTGCGATAAATACCAACAAGTGTTTAGTTCAGTGAATCCCGTTGCTTCTTCACATTTCAATTTCTCAGCTTTAGAACCAATGGGTGTGGTTGGAATCATTGCGCCACAAACGAATAGCTTGATTGGTTTGGTTTCAACGATTTTACCAGTGATTGCTGGCGGAAATAGCTGTGTGGTTTTGGCTGCTGAACAATTGCCTTTGTGTGCCATCACTTTTGCAGAAGTATTAGCGACTTCAGATTTACCAGGAGGTGTAGTCAACATCTTGACAGGTTCTGAAAAAGAATTAATTGATGCATTTCACGCACACATGGACATCAACGCTGTATTGTATGCTGGCGAAAACGATGAACATGCAAGAAAACTAGAAGAAGGTGCTGATTGTAATGTAAAACGCATCATTCGTTACGTGGGTGGTTTGACGAAGACAACGGATGAAAGCCCTTACTACATCAATGACTTCCAAGAAGTGAAAACCACTTGGCATCCGATTGAACACGTTGGAGGAGCTACGAGTAGTTATTAAGAGTTAAAAGGATTTAACCCAACTTGAAATGAATCGGTAAAGTGAAGAATGTTGCTTCCTTTTTACCGTTGATAGTTCCTGGGATAAATCGAGGCAATTTCGAGATCACTCTCAAGCCTTCGAGATCACATTCGGGGCAATCTGGAACGCCTTTTACTAATTTGATGCAGGAAATCATGCCTTCAGCATCAACTCTAAAAATGACTTGTAATTTCCCTTGTAGACCAAGCTCTCGAGCTATTTCTGGATATCTGATATTTTGAGCAACAAATTTACTCAATGCAGCGGTTCCACCAGGAAAAACAGCTGGTTGAAAATCTTGTAAACTATCAATTACGGATTGAGGAGGATGCGCACCTCCAATCACATTACATTCCATCAATTCAGAAAGATGTGGATCAGCTTTGATGATTTGTTTAAACATGGAATCTTGAAACGCTTTTGTGGTGGGGAAATAGATGGTTTGATAATCCTTTTTATTGCTTAAGTTCACTTCTTGTTTTGTGCTTCCAACATTTGGATTCGTTACAACAAGTTCTCCTTTAAGTTTTTTAGTTGGATAGAAAAAACCATCAGTACCAGTTGTTCCGATTAATTCTTCATTCAAGTATAGCTCAAACGGGATTTTACATGCTTCAGGAAAATGATCCAATTGAACTTGTAACATGCCGTATTTCTGAGCAGAAACACTCAAAGATGATAAAACGACAAGTAAGATAAAGGGCAGTTTCATCGTATTACTTTTCAATAATTGGCTGTTCTGGGTGTTTGATTGTTGAAGGGCTCGTTATGATGTCTTTCGAGATCGTTTGATGTTGTTCTTCACCTGTTTTACTGTCTTTTATGATGACTTCAATGGAATCGTTACTCGAAGAATTGTCTATTGGCGTCTCCGTTGTTTTTTCTGAAGTTTCAACCGTTTTTTGATTTGGCGCTTCACCACAAGCAGTCAATGCACCAATACCAATGAAAACAAAAATCAGGAAGCGCATTATTTACGGATCAATTTGAAGGGATCTTTACTCGGTAAATCAGATTTGAAGTAAGCAGCCAATTTTTTGTCATTAATGGTCACTTCATAGATCATATCGCCTGCAGCTTCTCCGTCTTCACTGGGCATTTGAGTTGCTTCAACTGATTTGAAATAGGGTTTCATGTCTTCAACGGAAGCGTTTTCAGTAAACATTGGATATAAATCCCAATTTGTTCCATTTGGCACCAATTTAAAAACGGTTAACGAAGGCACAGCGCCTATGGATAGATACAAGTCTTTTTTGATTTTACTCAAAAATAAACTGTCGTTCAATTGCATAACATTCTCTTTCCCATCCGTTGTCATCAGGATTTGATTGGCATTGATCACCACATCAGAACTTACTCCTTCCATCATAGCTGCAAAGGATTCAGGATATTGAAAAGAATAAGAGCCTTGCATGTTTTTAGGAAAAGTTGCTATTTTCTTTCCAGGCAGATTTTTACTTGTTACCATGGTGCAAGAACTAAGTACTATTAGCAAACCTGCGATGTAAGAAAGGATTTTCATGAAATTTGTTTTAGGTGAAATTAATGATTCTATTCAATTCATAGGTGTTAAAATGTTTTTAGTAATGATTTTTGGTATTTAAAAAATCGAATTGTGTTGTAGAAAAAATAGTTTCTCAAGATTGCTTCATGTTATTAATTTTGCACCAAATAAACGAAACTATGAAAATTATAACATCTATTGCGCTTTCTTTTGTAGCGTTTTCCTCCATTTCACAAAAGAAAATGTCTTATAAATCAGACAAGAGTACCTTCCAGTTGAATTACAATCATTTACCAGCTATCATTGGTGCAGACAAGCATAAAACTTATAGTTTGGAACTAACAAATACACGAGCTCAAAAGGTTGACATTCAAAAAGCAGTTGGTTTTATTGATATTATTGCTGGTAAAAATTACTCCCCAAATTCAAAAGAACTAGCCATTTCAATTGTAGTAAAATCAATTACAAACAATTCCCCAATTGTTGAATCGGTGAAAGAAACAAGAGATTTAAATGGAGCAGTTACGTCTCCAGGTTCTTCTTGGTATAGAATGCCATACGCAATTTCTTATACTGTATCGGTGATGGATTTGACCACAAATACGGTTGTTTTAGATTCAACTTTCACAGCGAATGGTTACTCAAAATATCCACAAGATTTTGGTGGAACAGCTCCAGCTAATGAATCGTTATTGAATCGTCAGTATCAAAAAGATTTGGAGAACACACAAGTGAAGTTCATTGATAAATTAGATGATGTAAACATTAAAAATGCATTCACGGGTCAGATGAAGGAGAAATTAACTGAAAAATTGGGTGTTAAACCTGAAATGATTGCTTTATCTATTTACACTTTCAAAACGAAAGATCCTGCGTACGAAGAATTGAATTTAGCAATTGAACAGTTAGATGCAGCAATAAAAGAATATAGAAAAGCAAAACCGTTAACGAATTTCCATTCCGCTGTTTTTTCAGATAAAGTTACAGCATTGTTACCTGTTTTTGAAAAATATGCGCAAGATGAGTACACGAATAAAATCGAGGAAGAAGAAGACCGCGAAATTCATAGATGGGGCGTTAAAGCCAGTTTGTTTTCATTGTATGTAATGTCAAACAAATACGACAAAGCAACGGTTCTTTTTGAAGAAATTGCAAACGCAAATATCGAACAAATCAAAGCTGAAAATGAAGCACAAGGTGATGCTAAGAATGAGAAAGCTGCTGCTATTGCGAATTTGAAAACATTGAAAAGAACTCCAGCTGAACGTGCTTATGATCAAATCAATTACATGAAAGGTGTTTGGATCACAGAGATGACGAATTTTGATGCTAAAAAAGCTTACTACAACTACGAACGTTAAGTAAACAGTTGTTCAAAAAAATCAATGCAAGAAAAAACCCTGTTATCTTTCGATGACAGGGTTTTTCAATATGTATGAACTGGTATTATCCAATCAACGCTTCGTAAGCAGCAGCATCCAATAAGCTATCTACTTCTGAAGGATTCGTCATTTTTACTTTAATCATCCAACCTTTTCCGTAAGCATCTTTGTTTACAGCTTCAGGATCAGACTCCAATCCTGCGTTGAATTCAATGATTTCTCCAGAAACTGGCATGAACAAATCAGAAACCGTTTTTACTGCCTCAACAGATCCAAACACTTCTTCTTGATCCAATGTTTCACCTTCTGTTTCAATCTCTACATAAACGATATCACCTAATTCGCTTTGTGCAAAATCAGTAATTCCAATTGTAGCGATGTCGCCTTCTACACTTACCCACTCGTGATCTTTTGTGTACTTCAAATTAGCTGGAGTATTCATTCTTTTATTGTTTTTTTCGTTAGTGAAATCAAGTCCGCTAAAACAAACTTGAACTTTTCGACAACAAATGTAGTTTTTTTCTCATCGTTTCAAACCCCTAGGAATGAAATCTTAGTTACAGAAGGATGAAATACAACCTTATTTTGAGAACTTAAATTTCACCATTTTCATTTTCTCTATCTTTCAATTACCTTTGCCGCATGGTAAACAGTGACCAACTCAAAGAAGTACAACAACGCATCGATGCAATTGCGAGTTATTTGAAGATTCCAGAAAAAGAAATGGAATTGAGAGAACAGGAATTGAAAACACAAGATCCAGGCTTTTGGGACGACCCTAAAAAAGCGGAGGTCATGATGAAAAATATCCGCGGATTGAAATTCTGGATCGAATCATACAAACATCTGAAAGCACAAGGTGATGACCTGGAAGTGTTGATGGATTTTGTACGTGAAGGTGCTGCAGAAGAATCAGAATGCGACGATGCATATCAAGCCTTGCTTTTAGAAGTAGAAGAAGTAGAATTGAAAAACATGCTCTCTGGTGAAGAAGATGCGTTGAGCGCTGTGATCCAAATCACTGCTGGTGCTGGTGGTACAGAAGCTTGTGATTGGGCAGGAATGCTCATGCGCATGTACTTGATGTGGGCAGAGAAAAGCGGTTACAAAGTAAAAGAATTGAACTTCCAAGAAGGCGATGTGGCTGGTATCAAAACCGTTACATTAGAAGTGGAAGGTGAATTTGCCTTCGGATATTTGAAAGGTGAAAACGGTATTCATCGCTTGGTGCGTGTGAGTCCTTACAATGCGCAAGGAAAACGCATGACTTCGTTTGCTTCAGTTTATGTGTATCCTTCAGTGGATGACACGATTGAAATTTACATCAATCCTGCTGATATTTCATTTGAAACCTTCCGTTCGGGTGGTGCTGGTGGACAAAATGTCAACAAGGTTGAAACAGCGGTTCGTTTACGACATGCTCCTTCAGGAATCATCATTGAAAACTCGGAATCGCGTTCGCAATTAGCCAACAAAGAGAAAGCCATGCAATTGTTACGCTCTCAATTATACGAAATCGAATTGCGCAAACGTGCAGAATCGCGTGATCAAATTGAGGCAGGTAAAAAGAAAATTGAATGGGGATCTCAAATCCGCAGTTATGTTTTGGATGACAGACGTGTGAAAGATCACCGCACGGACTTCATGGTCAACGATCCGGATAAAGTATTGAATGGTGAATTGACGCCTTTTTTGAAATCGTATTTAATGATGTACGGAAACTAAGAGCTTTCCAATTGAAAGATTTAAAGTTGTATTCTTTTGGGTACAACTTTTTTGTTTTTGAATATTTACTACTTAAAAAACCTTGTAATCAATCAGTTGTTGTTTGATACTGGTTGATTTCCATTATTTTTGAACCACATTCTTTCTGTTAATGACTAAACATCGGACAAATACAATTGGAAAATACATTCTACTTTTCTCATGCTTCATCTTTTTAGGGTTGATTGCATGGATCATTGTAAGCCAAGGAATAGTTGAACCAGCATATTTGGCCTTTTTGCTATTGATTGTATCGATAACAGGAATGACTTGGAGTGTTTCGTTTATTTATTACCATTCGAACATTCAGAAAAGAAATCGAATCATCACCATTTTTAGTATCATTTCATCTACTTTGTTGTTATTGGGTATCGTTAGTAAACTCAGTCATTGGATAGGCGCTTCTGTTGAAATTATTTTTGCGGTTTTTCTATTCACAGGAGCAGCATTGCCTTTGATTATTAAAAATCGTTACGAAAAACGCAAGGGAATTGTTAGTGGAAGAAGTCTGCTCTTAAACATGTTGGATTTAGTTTCCATTTTGTTGATTTGTTTCGGATTGCTTGCTCGTTTGATGCATTGGTACGGAAGTACCTACATGATTTTTACAGGAATTATCTTGCTTTTAATAGCTTTTGTTTTATGGAATATTTCTTTTCGAAGAGAAGTGAAACTCAGACACCTTGCAGAGGAACAATTAAAGATTACATTGAAACAAGTTGAAGAGAAAAACAAAGAGATCACGGATAGTATCAATTATGCAAAACGTTTGCAAGAAGCCATTTTTCCTTCTGTCGAATTCATAACCAATGTATTGCCAAACAATTTTGTTTTGTACCGACCTAAAGATATTGTTGCGGGAGATTTTTATTGGGCTGAAAAAATAGATGACACCTTTTTGATTGCTGTTGCAGATTGTACGGGTCATGGTGTACCAGGCGCATTGGTTTCGGTGGTTTGTTGCAATGCCTTGAATACAAGTGTGAAAGAATTTAAACTCTCAGAGCCAGGTGCAATTTTAGATAAAACACGCACGTTGGTGTTGGAATCATTTTCCAAAAAAGGCGAACAAATCAAAGACGGGATGGATATTTCCATGCTGAGTATCAAGAACAATCAATTGTTTTGGGCTGGAGCAAACAACCCCATTTGGATCATACGTAAAAACGAAGCTGCTGAAGGTTTTGAGTTAATTGAAATCAAAGGAAATCGTCAAGCAATTGGCTATACCGAACACCCAGAACCGTTTACAACTCACTCAATCGATATTCAAAAAGGAGATGTGTTGTATTTGTTTACGGATGGTTTTGCGGATCAGTTTGGAGGCTTAAAAGGCAAGAAATTCAAATACAAACCTTTTCAAGAATTGTTAAAGTCGATCAGTCATCTTTCTTTAAAAGATCAACAAGTTATCATTGAACAAACATTTTTAGATTGGAAAGGTTCTTTGGATCAAGTGGATGATTTGTGCGTTTTAGCCTTTCGTTTTGATTGATTTTTCGGTAATCTGCAATTGTTTTCGTTTCCAATCACGAGATAAATTGTATTTTTAAGCCATGCGTGTAGTGCTTTTTATGCTGTTTTTACATACTGTTTTGTTTTCTTTCGGACAACAAAAAGAATGGTCGCATGCAAGTTTACAACAACTTGATCAAGAACAATTCAAACGCTTAGAAACAGGAAAAGGTGATCCACTAGAAATTGCCCAAATCATCATCGAACAATCCCAAGTTAAACCCAGTATTTATCTCATCAACGCATTTACTGTTGCTGGAATTGTCAATAAAAACAGAGGGTATTATGTTTCTGCTTTGAGTTACAATCTTAAAGCCTTGAGTGTAGCTGAAACGTTAAAAGATAAAGGAAGAATCTCCGCTTGTTTGAATAATATTGGGATATTGTATGTTTTACAGGAAAATTACACCAAAGCCATTGACTATTTTAATCGAAGTTTGAAGATTGAAGAAGAATTGAATCAACCTTTGCAAAAATCCATTCGCTTGTTCAATTTAGGTGATTGTTATTCGGCATTGAATCAATTTGATGAAGCCTTGAGCTTTTATACATCTTCCTTGCTGTTGGAAAAAAAGAATAAAAATGAAATTGGTGTTGTCTATGCACAATTAGGTTTAGCTGAAGTCTATGTCAAAACCAAACGCTTTTCTGATGCAACTAGTTTATTTGCTGATTTGGAATCCAAAGAAATGGATCAGGAGGCTGAAGTGATTTTTACTAAATTAAAAGGTCAAGCTGCTTTAGAACAAAAACAAACAACAGCAGCGATTGACATTTTAAAACAAGCGGAACAATTAGCGAAAAAATACCAATTCAAGAGTGAATTACTAGAAAACTACTTGTTTTTATCTGAAGCTTATCAGCTTTCAGGCGATGACCATTTAGCGAATCGTTATTTATTGCAATACATTGAATTGAACAAGCAATTGCAAAGTAATTTAGTGAAAAATCAGTTGGAAGATTTGACCTATCAAAATGCGCTTCAACAAAAACAATTGGAAATAAAATTCTTGAAAGAACAAAAAGAACTGGCTGAAAAAAATGCGCAAGCAATGAAAGATTTACGCAAATTTGATTGGCGGATTGCTATCTTTAGTCTTGTTGCCATGTTTGCTTTGATAACAGTTGTAATCATTGGCGTTAAACGCTTAGTAAGTCCAAAAGCATGATCCAATACTTTACAAATAGATGGTTTCGAGCGCTTGTTTTTACACTTGCGATAGCATTGGTTGCATGGTTTTTTGGCTTTCATGCTTTTTCAACTGCTTTGCAATCTGATTGGTTGGAATTACTCATCATTGCTTCCATTTCTGGATTGGTTTATTATGTGATTGAATGGATTCGCGTAAAACGTGCTTGGAATTCACTCCTCAGTGAATCATTCACATTTCTTATTGCAACAAGCCTCACTTCACTACTTGTAGCTGTACTATTTAGCATAGCTAGCGTTTATTACATCGCATTTTTTGCAGGATTTTTCATTGTAGGATTTGTCTTAGCAGCTTTTCATTATTTGGTGAATTTAATGCAAGACATTCAACTAGTTGGTACCATCTCTACTCAAGAAAACACAAATGATTCATTTGAAAAACCGCAACATTTCGTTCTAGAGAATACCAAAGGAAAAGCAATATTTGACCTTCCTTTTGAATCATTAATTTGTTTCGAAGCAAATGATAATTACATCAATATTTATTTCATTGATCAAAAGGAACAAGTTCAAAAACGTCTTGAAAGAATCTCTATGCGAAAAGTAGAAGAACTCGTTTCACAAGCCAATAATTCTTTCTTGAGGGTTCATAAATCCTACGTCATCAATAAGCTTTTTGTGAAGGAAGTGAAAGGTAAATCTCAAGCTTATCGCATTCAAATGGAACAGCTTGATTTTGAGATTCCAGTATCAAGAAGATTGCAAATAAACGATTATTTGAACTAACACTTCACCCCTAGAAAACAACCATTCACCCCTAAAACAGGCGGTTCACGGCGTATTCTAGCAACAGACAACAAAGATTTTTTTTGTGTTCATCTTCCATGTAGTTTCGTTTCGTCATCTGGTAACAGAGACTTAAAACTGCGCTAACATGAAAAAGTATTTTACCTTCGTTTTATTGTCAATCATTACAACTAGTTTGTTGACTTTGATTTCAGTTTGCTACGGTCAACTAACAATCAACAATACTTTATATACACCTACACAATTAGTCGATGGAGTCTTAGTTCCATCAACAAGTGGAACCGTGATTTCCAATGTTACTTTCAGTGGAGTGTACAATCAAACCTCTCGTTATCAAGTAGGCTATTTTACAACAGCTACTACCACAGCTACACAAATGGGAATCAGTTCAGGAGTTGTACTCACAACAGGACACACAAGTGAACTTCCTTTAACTCTTGGAGCTAACCCGAAAGCAACACAATACACAAGAAATTATGTTAGCTGTACTGCTAACGAAATACGTAAAGGTGGAACATGTCCAACAGTACAAAACGACTTGAATGTGCTAGCTGGTGGTGGCACCTATTATAACACTGCTATTCTTGAATTTGATTTTGTTCCTGTTTCATCGAATGCTTCTTTCCGCTATATTTTTGGATCTGAAGAATATTCAGATAACAGCGGTTTGATCAATTATCAATGTTCTGATTACAGTGATCGATTCGGATTTTTATTGAGTGGTCCTGGAGTTACAGGTGGTCAAGGTTATACCAATGATGCAAAAAAACATTGCTCGTTTAAGTAATGGTTCAATTGTTTCCATCAATTCAGTAAACAATGGTGTGGTAGGTTCTTCTGGTGGAGGACCAAGCGCAGCAAAATGTACAGCAGCGAATCCTTCTTGGGTTAATGGAAGTCCTACAGTAGATTTTTTGGGAACTATTGATGGTACACAAATGAATGGAAACACACGTATTTTGACGGCTAGTCAAAGTGGATTAACCCCTGGTCAAACGTATCACATTCGAATGATCATCATGGATCTTTCAGACGGTGCATACGAAAGTGTAGTTTATTTGGAAGCAAGTAGTTTTACTACAGAACCAAGTCCATTACCTGTTGAGCTTTCCAACTTTACTGCAATTTGTAAAAAAGAAGAAGGAGTTGTGTTGAATTTCAAAACAGAATCAGAACGCAAAAACGAATACTTCATCCTTGAAAGAGCATCTGAAGAGCACCCCGATTTTGTTTTCCTTGATTCCATCAAAGGCGCTGGTAGTACAACATCTAGTCATGTGTACAAGTACATCGATACTGGAGCTGATTTGGGAATCAATTATTATAAATTGTCTCAAGTGGATGAAGACGGAAAGATAACACACCTTGAAACAATTGCTGTAAATAGTGCATGTCAGTTCGATAATCCTTACGGTTTCCAACTTGGATTCAACAATGAAACAAATACCTTGACTGTCAATTACGATGTAAACCGTCAGAAAACAGTGAAATTAACATTGGTCAATGTCCTTGGACAAGTGATCCAAGAACTTGAGTTGGATTTGAAACCGAGCGAATATTCTGTGAAGGTTCCCATCAATCAATCATTGAATTCAGGTATCTATTTGATTTCATTTGATAATCAAGAAACAAATTATACTACTAAACTCTTCAAATAATCTTGTCACACACAACTACGAAGCTACATTAAATGTAAAGTTCAGACATATACTGGTGAAGAGACAGTGTATGTCTGACTTTCAAAAAGAGAAAAAATGAAATTCAACGCATTCCATATCAACAACATTATTAGCGTCATTTCCATTATTGGAACATGACTGAATGAGGTTGGTATAGAATAAAACATAAAGCAGTTTTAGGTACACCATTCCTCGCAAGGGGGATGGTTTTTTTATTTAATCAATTTTCAACATGAGTTATTTTAACAACAACACGGTGCTTTTCCTCAATGGAAAATTTGTCAAAGCTTCAGATGCTACTGCATCTTTGTATAACC
Source organism: Fluviicola sp. (assembly GCA_020849495.1). Taxonomy (GTDB): domain Bacteria; phylum Bacteroidota; class Bacteroidia; order Flavobacteriales_D; family Crocinitomicaceae; genus Fluviicola. The sequence continues at coordinate 44,920 of JADLGD010000111.1, read as the reverse complement.
AAACCATGCATTATGGAAACGGTGTGTTTGAGGGGATTCGCTCTTACGACACGGAAGACGGGACACGTATTTTTAAAGCCAAAGAGCATTTTGATCGTTTGCACTATTCAGCTAAAATGATGCACATCAATTTGCCTTATTCATCTGCTGAATTAGAAGCAATTACCTATGAATTGTTACGAAGAAATAATTTGACAGATGCGTATATCCGACCATTGGTGTATTTAGGAAACAATATGTCACTTTCTCCAACAGATGAGGTACATGTTGTCATCATGGCTTGGGAATGGGCCAATTATTTAGGTGATCAGTTACTACGAGTAAGCCTTTCTCCTTATCAAAGACCGAATCCGAAAGCTTGTCATGTGGAAGCAAAAGTTGTTGGACATTACACCAATAGTATTTTGGCTACAACAGAAGCAAAACAAAGAGGGTTTGATGAAGCACTTTTGACAGACATGAATGGAAACATTGCTGAAGGTCCTGGCGCAAATTTCTTTTTTGAAAAAGACGGAAAATTAGTCACAGCTCCTCTTGGTAACATCCTCTCAGGAATTACTCGTGCTACTGTTTTTGAATTGGCAAAAGAACTCGAAATACCTGTAGAAGAACGCTTTTTCACTGCAGATGAGGTAAAAACTGCCGATGCTGCATTTTTCTGTGGAACGGCTGCTGAAGTAGCTGGACTAAAATCGTTAGATGATTACACCTTTCCTTTCAATTGGGAAGACAGCGTGAGCCATTTGATCCAATTGCGCTACCGCATGCGCGTTTCTGTGAATGAATACCATCAATTACACGTTTGATCATGGAACTAAATAAATACAGTAAAACCATCACTCAAGATGAAACTCAACCTGCTGCTCAAGCCATGTTGTACGGAATCGGTTTTTCAGATGCCGATTTTACGAAAGCGCAAGTAGGAATTGTTAGTACTGGCTACGAAGGTAATACCTGTAACATGCATTTGAATGATTTGGCAAAAGTGGCCAAAGAAGGAGTACAACAAAAAAACATGGTGGGCTTGATTTTTCATTCCATTGGTGTGAGTGATGGTATTTCGAACGGGACTTCTGGTATGCGTTATTCTTTGGTATCCAGAGATGTGATAGCGGATTCCATTGAAACGGTCATGGGTGCTCAATGGTATGACGGAATGATAGCAGTTGTTGGTTGTGATAAAAACATGCCCGGTTCTGTCATTGCGATGGGTCGACTAAACAGACCTGCAATCATGCTTTATGGAGGAACGATCCATTCAGGAAAATACAAAGGTCAATCACTCAACATTGTCTCTGCTTTCGAAGCTTTAGGTCAACGTTTGGATGGAAAAATGACACCAGAGGATTTCAAAGGAATCATTAAAAATGCTTGTCCAGGTGCAGGTGCTTGTGGTGGAATGTACACGGCAAATACGATGGCTGCTTCTGTAGAAGCTTTAGGTATGAGTTTGCCTTATTCCTCTTCCAATCCTGCTTTGAGCCCTGAAAAACAACAGGAATGTTTAGATGCTGGTAGAGCAATGCGACTTTTATTGGAAAAAGACATCAAACCTCGTGATATCATGACGCGAAGAGCCTTTGAAAATGCGATGATTGTGGTGACAGTTTTGGGTGGATCTACGAATGCAGTCTTGCATCTAATAGCAATGGCTCATTCAGTAGGAATTACTTTGACCTTGAAAGATTTTCAGGCTGTTTCAGATCGTATTCCTGTATTGGCAGATTTAAAACCAAGTGGAAAATATTTGATGGAAGATGTGCACCGAATTGGCGGTGTACCAGCTCTGATGAAATACTTGTGGCATCAAGGCTTATTGGATGGTAAATGTTTAACCGTTACAGGAAAAACGCTTGCTGAAAATTTAGCAGAAGTTCCTGATTTACCCTTAGATCAAGATGTGATCCGAAAAATTGAAGACCCAATTGCTGCAAATGGACATTTACAAATGTTGTTTGGAAATCTTGCTCCAAAAGGGGCAGTAGCAAAAATATCTGGGAAAGAAGGTCATACTTTTTCAGGGAAAGCAATGGTTTTTGAAGATGAAGCTGATGTGATAACTGCTGTAAGAAGTGCTAAAATTGTTCCTGGAACAGTTGTCGTCATTCGAAATTGTGGACCAAAAGGTGGACCTGGAATGCCGGAAATGCTCAAACCAACTTCTGCCATCATGGGAGCAGGTTTGGGAGATAAAGTGGCATTGATTACCGATGGAAGATTTTCTGGAGGCTCACACGGTTTTGTGGTTGGTCATATCACTCCTGAAGCGTTTGATGGTGGACCCATTGCATTGGTTCAAGATGGCGATGTTATTTCAATTGATGCTCGTACAAATACCTTGCATCTCAATGTGAGTCAATCAGAACTGGAACAACGAAAAGCATCTTGGCTGCAACCTGAACCCAAAGTAAAACAAGGCGTGCTTTACAAATACTTGAAAACAGTTTCAAGTGCTTCAGAAGGTTGTGTAACAGATTTATAATATGAAAACAAAACAACTTACAGGCGCAGAAGCAGTCATGCACTGTTTGCGCGAAGAAAAAGTTCAAACAATTTTTGGTTACCCAGGTGGTGCAATCATGCCCATTTACGATGCATTGTACGATTTCAAAGATGAAATCAAACACATTTTAGTCCGTCATGAACAAGGTGCCATCCATGCTGCTCAAGGGTTTGCAAGAGTGAGTAAACAAACAGGGGTTGTCTTCGCAACTTCTGGCCCTGGAGCTACGAATCTCATAACAGGTTTGGCTGATGCAATGATTGATTCTACACCAGTTGTTTGTATCACCGGACAAGTTGCTTCTCATCTATTAGGAACGGATGCATTTCAAGAAACGGATGTGATTGGAATTTCAATGCCTGTGACCAAATGGAATGTTCAAGTAACAAGAGCAGAAGACATTGCACCCGCATTGGCAAAAGCATTTTACATAGCTCGTACTGGTCGACCAGGTCCAGTTTTAGTGGATATTACCAAAGATGCTCAATTCGGTAAATGCGATTTTACTTATCAAGCTTGTACGAGTATTCGCAGCTATGTTCCACAGCCAAAAATGTCAATGGATGCTATCCAATCGGCGGCTGAACTATTGAACGCTGCTCATAAACCTTATTTACTCATCGGTCAAGGAATTTTATTGAGTGAAGCGGAAGATGCATTAATGGATTTTGCAGATAAAACTGGAATTCCTGTAGCATCTACCTTACTTGGCTTGGGTGCTTTTCCAGCGGACCATCCGCAGTATGTTGGTTATTTAGGAATGCATGGGAATTATGCACCTAATGTACTTACGAATGAGTGCGATGTGTTGTTGGCAATTGGAATGCGCTTCGATGATCGGGTAACAGGTGATGTTGCTCGTTATGCCAAACAAGCAAAAGTGATTCATGTTGACATTGATGCTGCGGAGTTGAATAAAATCATCCCAGCTGATGTAGCCATTCATGCAGATGCTAAAACAGCACTGGTTGAATTGACAAAGCGTGTTGAAAATCGCAATCACGGTCAATGGTTACAACAATTCCGAGATTTGGAGCAAGTAGAACAAGATGAAATCATTTCTGCGGCGATACATCCTGAAGAAGAAAGTTTGCGCATGGCAGAGGTGGTTCACCGCTTGTCTGAATTGAATAAAAAACGAAATGATTTGATTGTAGTGACGGATGTGGGTCAACACCAAATGGTTACAGCACGCTATTTTCATTACCAAGATCCAAGAACGAATGTCACTTCAGGTGGCTTGGGTACCATGGGATTTGGTTTGCCAGCAGCAATCGGTGCAAGTTTAGGAGCTCCTGAAAAAACGGTTGTCGCAATCATTGGAGATGGTGGTTTTCAAATGACTCTGCAAGAATTGGGAACCATTTTACAGTTCCAACTAAAAGTAAAAATCTTGATTCTGAACAACAACTTTTTGGGGATGGTGCGTCAATGGCAACAATTGTTTTTTGATCGTCGCTATTCGTTTACTGAAATTGTCAACCCCAATTTTTGTGCAATTGCCGCAGCTTATGGGGTGGAAGCAAAACAAGTTCATGAAAGAGAAGCCCTGGAAAGTGTCCTGAACGATTTTCTTTCTTCTCCTGATAGTTATTTACTCGAATGTGTGGTGAAGCAAGAAGACAATGTATTCCCAATGGTAGAAACTGGCGCATCTGTTGCCGAAATACGTTTGAATTAACATGGAAAAGCAACGATACAACATTTCTGTTTTTACAGAAAACACGATCGGTATCTTGAACCGATTGACCATCATTTTTACTAGAAGACACATCAACATTGATAGCATCACCGCATCAGAAACGGAAGTAGAGGATGTTTACCGCTACACCATTGTGGTGAGAGAATCAGAAGATTTGGTGAAAAAAGTAGTCGCTCAATTGGAAAAACAAGTGGAGGTCCTAAAAGCCTTTTACCATGCAGATGCAGACATTGTTTACCAAGAATTGGCTTTGGTGAAAACAGCAATGGATGATGCGAAAATGCCTGAACTGGAACAGTTAATTCGAAAACACAATGCACGAATGCTAGCTGTTTCTAGTGAATACGTGGTTTTTGAATTAACAGGTCACGAACAGGCAATTCAACAATTGGTGAAAGATTTACGAGCTTTCAAAGTACTTGAATTTTCGCGTTCAGGTAGAGTAGCGGTTACTAAACCGATGAAAACATTAGAGAGTTATTTACACGAATTAAACACAACCTTTTAAAAAATAAAATTATGGCAACAATCAATTTTGGCGGAGTAAACGAAACCGTTGTAACCCGCGATGAATTTCCTTTAGAAAAAGCACTTTCAACATTAAAAAACGACACAATCGCGGTGATTGGTTATGGCGTACAAGGTCCGGGTCAATCGCTTAATTTAAAAGACAATGGATTTAACGTGATCGTTGGTCAACGTGAAGGGGGAAAAAGTTGGGCAAAAGCAGTTGAAGATGGTTGGGTTCCAGGTGAAAACTTGTTTTCAATTGAAGAAGCATGTCAACAAGCTTCAATCGTATGTTATTTACTATCGGATGCTGGACAAATTGATGCTTGGAAACACGTAAAACCATTTTTAACAAAAGGAAAAACGCTTTATTTTTCTCACGGTTTCGGCATCACTTTTCATGAGCAAACAGGTATTGTTCCACCTGCAGATATTGATGTGGTTTTAGTAGCTCCTAAAGGTTCCGGTACTTCTTTACGCCGTTTATTTCTACAAGGACAAGGAATCAATTCCAGTGTGGCTGTTTACCAAGATGTTTCTGGAAATGCCATGCAAACGGCTATCGCTTTAGGAATTGGAGTAGGTTCGGGTTACTTGTTCGAAACGGATTTCAAAAAAGAAGTGTATTCTGATTTGACAGGAGAGCGTGGGATCTTAATGGGTGCTTTGGCAGGAATGTTTGAAGCACAGTACCAAGTGTTGCGAAAAAACGGACATTCTCCTTCTGAAGCTTTCAATGAAACAGTGGAAGAATTGACCCAAAGTTTAATGCCTTTAGTGGCAGAAAAAGGAATGGATTGGATGTATGCCAACACTTCTGTAACTGCTCAACGCGGTGCCTTGGACTGGAAAGGTAAATTCCGTGATGCAGCCCTTCCAGTGTTTGAATCGTTGTACGATGAGGTGAAATCAGGAAGAGAAGCAAAACGAGTGATCGAAGAAGGAAGTAAGGCTGATTATCGTGATACTTTGGATAAAGAATTGACTGAAATCCGCGAATCTGAATTGTGGCAAACAGGAAGAGCTGTCAGACAATTGCGTCCAACAACAACTACTGTATGGTCGGAATAGATAAAATTGAAGCGGCACATCAACAGCGAGAAGGGGTAATACCAGTTACCCCGCTTGTTTACAATGAAACGCTTTCTAATTTGACCAAAGGATCGGTGTGGTTGAAGCGTGAAGATACCCAAGTAGTTCGTTCTTATAAAATCCGCGGTGCTTACAACTTGATGTCAGGATTAAGCGAAGCTGAAAAAACGGCTGGAGTTGTTTGTGCAAGTGCGGGAAATCATGCGCAAGGCGTAGCATTTGCCTGTGCACTCATGCAGGTGAAAGGTGTAATCTTTATGCCTGAAACAACACCGAAGCAAAAGATTGCTGCTGTAAAACGCTTTGGTCAATCATGGGTTGAAATTCGCCTAGCTGGAGAAACTTTTGACGCTGCTTTTTTAGCGGCCAAAAAGTATGAAAATGAAACAAATTGTTGTTTTGTTCATCCCTTCGATGATGAACGAATCATTGCAGGACAAGCTACTGTGGGTTTAGAAATTGCCCAACAAATGGAAGCCGTGCCGGATGTTATTTTAGTGCCTATTGGCGGAGGTGGTTTAGCTGCAGGAGTCATTTCTTATTTCAAACAATTGTATCCTGAAACAACAATCATAGGCGTTGAACCTGCTGGAGCACCTACCATGAAAAAATCAATTGAAAACGGTAAAGTTACCCGCTTGGAACAGATCGATAAATTTGTTGATGGGGCAGCTGTTCAACAAGTTGGGTCAACAACTTTTTCCATTTGTAAAAGCGGATTGGATGAGGTGTTGACCGTTCCAGAAGGGAAAGTGTGTGCTACAATTTTGCGTTTGTACAATGAAGAGGCTTTGGTTGTAGAACCAGCAGGAGCTTTGACCATCGCAGCTGCAGAACTGTATGCGGAACAATTTCAAGGAAAAACGCTTGTTTGTGTGGTGAGTGGAAGCAACAACGACATTTTCAGAATGCCTGAAATTCAAGAAAGAGCCTTGTTATACCTCGGAAAAAAACATTATTTCTTGATTGAATTTCCGCAACGACCAGGGGCTTTGAAAGCTTTCGTTTCGGATGTGTTGCAAGCGGAAGATGACATCACGCATTTCCAATTTTCACAAAAAAACAATCGGGAAAGTGGCCCTGCGGTGGTAGGTATCGAATTACCAGCAGCTGATAAATTGGAAGGATTAAAAGAACGTTTGCACCAACAAGGATTTCAATTTGAATACCTGAATGACAATTTTACCTTGTTCAATCAATTGATTGGTTAAGTATATTTGTCAAAACACAAAACATGGCAGCAGATAAAATCATTATTTTCCATAACCCTCGTTGTTCAAAAAGTAGAGAAGCACTGGGTTTACTCAATGAGGTAAATTGTGAGATTGAAGTGGTCGAATATTTAAAAGACGCTCCAAGCTTTGATTCCCTGAAAGCACTGATTGCAAAATTGGGTATCGAGCCGCAAGCTTTGTTGCGAACAGGTGAAACCGTTTTCAAAGAAAACTACAAAGGAAAAACACTTTCTGCTGACCAATGGATTCAAGCGATGGTAGAGCATCCTGTTTTGATCGAACGACCGATTGTAATTAACGGAAATAAAGCTGTGATAGGTCGTCCACCAGTATTGGTAACGACCATTTTATAATCTATTTGTTGAACAGTAATTCAAAAATCGAAGCATGCAAGAACTGGATTTTTTATTGAAAATGTTGCCTGAAATTGGAGTAGCTACCGTTTGCGGAGGTGTAGTAGGCATCGAACGTGAAATGAAAAACAAAGTAGCTGGTATTCGCACACACGTGTTGATTTGTGTTGGAGTGACCATTTTTACCTTGGTAGGAATTAGTTTTGGAGGAACTGCAGATCCAACACGAGTAATCGGTCAAATCATTACAGGGATTGGTTTTCTTGGAGGTGGTGTTATTTTTAAGGAACACGATAAAGTAACTGGAGTAACCAGCGCTGCCTTTATTTGGTTCATCGCATCCATTGGCGTTTTGTGTGGTTTGGGTTACTTAATTTCAGCTGGATTATTGACCGTTGGGTTTTTGATCATCACTTTGTTGTTGAGTAATTTCGAACGTTTTGTGGTCCGTAAAACCAAAATGTACCAACAGAAAAAAGAAGAGGAAAAATAATGGCGAAATATTCCCTCGATTTTGAACATTATGAATAAATGGGTCTATTTTATATGGCTTTGCTTGTCAGGAAACATTTTGTTTTCGCAATCCACGGTATGGGAAAAAATTGAAGGGAGCAAGTTCGCTAATTTTGATCCAATGAATGCAGTGACGGATACGCAAGGGAATACCTATGTTGTTGGACGCTATGAAACTGGACTCGAATTTTTTAAAGAGGTGAATGGAAAAACAGTGTATGCAGATACAACTTTGCCTTATGGAACTCATCCGTTTATTCAAAAATTTAGTCCAACTGGGAAACTTCTTCGCAGCGCTTTTCTTCCAGGAATTGAAGCACAACACATTGTATTGTTAGCAGATCATCGAATCGCTGTGAGCGGGTTCATGAACGATTACCGTGAAAAAAATTACGATAGAGATCGAGGTCAAGGTGTTTTCGCACTATTTTTAGATACAACACTCAAAACTCAGGCCTACCGAGTGTATCCTTCTTTTTACAATTCGACGCCATTTGGGATGACCTGCGATGCGCAAAACGGATTAATCATCGCTGCATCTTCATTCACGAAACCCGACCCAGAAATGGGACTAAAAGACGAGTTTTCATTGCGTTTCATTCACACAGATGCTACGGGTGCCACTTTATTCGATTCAACTTATTTACGACCAGCTTGGTTCTTGAAATCTAATTTCGACGCCAGAACTTTTGATGGATTAGCATTGGCCAAAGGTGCCGCTGGTTCTTTTTGGCTTTGTGGAGAGGTGTCTGGAAGAGATAGCACCTACAGAAACACGAATCCCATGGCGTTGATACAATTCGACCAAGAATTTTACAGCATGACCACCCAAGTATTTACGCACAGAGAGAAATTTTCCTATAAGATTGGAGCCTATGTCAATGATTTGGTTGCATCTGAAAAATACGTTTTCGTTGTAGGTCAGGATTTACATATAGAACCAGAAAGCTTTGTATTTCTGTTCAATACCAAGGGTGACACTTTGTATAAAAAAGGGTTTAATGGGGATTACGGCGAAACACCAGTAGTTGCACAAATTGATGAAACCAATTGGGCTGTTTTGAATGTAAGTGAAACCGATAAATTTGTGATTAGCTTTTTTAATCTGCAAGGTTTCGTAAAAGAAAAACGATACAAAACGCAGAAATACTGTCAGCCTCGAGCTTTAATTGTACACAATAAGCAACTCATCGCAGTTGGGAGAGTAACCGTTGGAGAAATTCGAAAAATTTGGATGTCGAAAATTAACTTGGACTAAGAAAAAGCGGCTGAATCGCAGAGGATTTTTCTTTTTTTTGAAGCTTCTTAGAAAAAGAGTACCATTTTTTAGGTTTTTTCCCACTAACTTCTGAGAGTTTCACGTAACTTTGCGCCCCCTGCAATTAGTAGGATTGTTTTTATGGAACTTTTTGATTGGTATGTCGTAAGATACCACGTTTGGTATAGCTGATGAGAACAAAGTATATAGACCTAATTGATCAAACTTTTGATTTTCCGCAAAATGAATTCAATTTGCGCGAAGACCGTTTGATGTTTCATGGGATTGATTTGATGCGTTTAATTGAAGAATATGGTACGCCATTGAAATTCAATTACCTTCCGCAGATATCGAATAACATTCAACGAGCCAAAGGTTGGTTCCGTGAAGCCATGAATAACTTAGGTTATACCGGAAATTACTATTATTCCTACTGTACAAAAAGTTCGCATTTCTCCTTTGTCTTAGATGAAGTGTTGAAAAACGATGTACACATTGAAACGTCTTCTGCTTTTGACATTGACATTGTAAAAAACCTGATGGACTGCGGAAAGCTGAAAGATGGTAGCTATGTCATTTGCAACGGTTACAAACCAAAAGCTTATATCCAAAATATTGCTGATTTAATCAATACGAAGCGCTTGAATGTGATTCCAGTGGTAGACAACACAACTGAAATTCATGATATTTTAGCTGCAGCAGGCGATAATCAAGTGAAAATTGGAATTCGTATTGCATCTGAGGAAGAACCAAAATTTGAGTTTTATACCTCGCGTTTAGGCATTCGTTACCGTGAGATTGTTCCTTTCTATAAAGCGTTTATTCAAGACAATCCGCGTGTAGAGATCAAAATGCTACACTTTTTCATCAATACAGGTATCAACGATACGTCTTACTATTGGAATGAGTTAACAAAGTGTTTGCGTATCTACTCCGATTTGAAAAAAGTATGTCCAACTTTGGATTCTTTGAACATTGGAGGTGGTTTCCCAATTAAAAAATCTTTGGCCTTTGATTTTGATTATGCCTACATGGTTCGTGAAATCTTGATGCAAGTAAAACGTGTTTGTTCGGATAATGAAATTGAAGAACCAAATATTTTCACTGAATTCGGTTCGTTTACCGTAGGTGAAAGTGGTGGTGCCATTTTCAATGTATTGCACCAAAAGCAACAAAATGACCGTGAAAAGTGGAACATGATTGATAGTTCATTTATGACCAATTTACCGGATACTTGGGCGATCAACCAACGGTTCATCATGTTGCCAATCAATCGCTGGAACGATGACTATGAGCGCGTTTTATTGGGAGGTTTAACGTGTGATAGCGATGATTATTACAATTCTGAACAACATTCAAACGCCATTTATCTTCCAAAGTTTGATAAGAATAAACCACTCTACATTGGCTTTTTCAATACGGGAGCTTATCAAGAAACCATAGGTGGATTTGGAGGATTAAAACATTGTTTGATTCCAGAACCGAAACACGTTTTGATTAAAAGAGACGAACAAGGTAAAATTGTCAATGAACTATTTTCGGAAGAACAAACAGCTGCAGATTTCCTAAGAATACTTGGATATCAGTAAATTTTAAGAAAAATGACAATTCTTTTTTGAAAGTTGACCATTTACCAAAAAGATTACAGTAAATTTGCAATCCCTTAATGAAACGTTTCATTTGTTTTATTAAAGTATAATAACAATTATTAAAATTCAGTGATGGCACTGCACATACAAACAATTTATCTCGAAGAAAAAACCGCATTTGCTCACAACATTTCCGCTTGGCTTGTTTCCAAAGGTTTTGATGTGATTGCTTATGATGAGTCAAATGAACAAAATGAGATCATTGATGCAGTTGTTTTATTCCATGAAAACCACAATTTTGACAAGCGTGTAGCTGAGTTGCGTGATCATTTTGATAAAATGCAAGTAGCGATGCACAAAATTGATATCACTGGTACCATGAATGTGGCACTTTCACATTTGTCTTTGTTTTTTGACCGTACAAAATGTAAAAACGTCTTGTTCTTAGGTTCTGAAAACTTGAAAGACCATCCGAAATTAGAAGTGTTCAAGGAAAAGTGGGACTTCTAAGTCATTTCACATAATCCTGTTTCCATACTAATACATACTGATCGCCATCTACTTTGGCATATCCTTGATCGTAACAAAAGTAATAGTTGGTTCCCTTTTGAGTGGTGTAAATATTGGTGTAGTAGTGGAAATTAAATCCCTCTTCAGCTAAGGTTATTGCATCTACTGTTCTTTTTCCAGTTGTATTCAAACTTGCTAACACCCTTCTGTTTTTGCGTAAAATGTTATTGACTCTACGCATGTAATTCGTTGAATCAACATTCAATTTGTTATTGAAGGTATTGCGGCAATAATCCGAACAGAATTTCTGATCTTTTCTTCCTGAGAGCTTTTGACCACATTCCTGACAGGTTCTCAATTCCATGATGTGTGATTTCAGTCTACACAATGTTAACATAAATTAACAGCAAGTGCAAGGGCTTGAGCGCTTTCTTTTTCAACTTTGTGTGTTTACGCTAAAGCTATGATAGAAACTACGGGTTTGACTCCTTCCGAACAATTGCAACAACTTGGTGCTAAAATCAAAGAAGAAGGAATTAAGTTTGAATTATTGCGAACTGAAATTGGAAAAGTCATTGTTGGACAAGATGCCATGGTGCGCAATTTATTGATCGCTTTATTAGCTGACGGACATGTTTTATTGGAAGGTGTTCCCGGACTTGCGAAAACGCTTGCAATCAAAACACTTTCTGAAGCAGTGGCTGCAGATTTTTCACGCATTCAGTTTACACCGGATTTATTACCAGCCGATGTTACTGGAACCTTGATTTATCAGCAAAAATCAGAACAATTTGCCGTGAAAAAAGGTCCCATCTTCGCTAATTTTATCTTAGCTGATGAGATCAATCGTGCTCCAGCAAAAGTGCAAAGTGCTTTACTAGAAGCCATGCAAGAACGTCAAGTAACAATCGGTGATACAACCCATCCTTTACCTGTTCCGTTTTTGGTCTTGGCAACACAAAATCCAATTGAACAAGAAGGAACTTATCCTTTGCCAGAAGCTCAAGTGGACCGTTTCATGCTAAAAGTGGCTTTGAAATACCCTTCCAAACAAGAAGAACAACTCATTTTGAGATCCAATACTCGACCAGAAGGTTTGACAAAAGTGCAACAGGTCATCAAACCTGAAGACATCGTTCAAGCTAAACACCTCACGCGTTCCATTTACTTGGATGAAAAAGTGGAGCGTTACATTGTTGACATCGTTAATGCAAGTCGATACCCTTCTGAGGCAGGTATTTCTCAAGTGGCAAAATACATCGCTTACGGAGCATCACCGAGAGCTTCCATCAATTTAGCTTTAGCAGCAAAAGCACAGGCATTTCTAGAGCGAAGAGCTTTTGTGATTCCAGATGATGTAAGAGCTGTAGCAATGGATGTCTTGCGTCACCGTATTGGCTTGAATTACGAAGCGGAAGCCGATGAAGTGCAACCAGAAAAAATCATCGAATTGATCCTTCAACGTGTAGAAGTACCATAAACCCATTCATGGAAACCAGCGAACTTCTAAAACGTATTCGAACCATTGAGTTGCAAACTCGTGGTATGACACAACATGTCTTTTCGGGGCAGTACCAATCTGCTTTTAAAGGAAGAGGTATGTCGTTTAGTGAAGTACGCAATTACCAAATTGGCGATGATGTGCGTGCCATTGATTGGAACGTGACCGCTCGTTTTCGAGAACCATTTGTGAAAGTTTTTGAAGAAGAACGCGAATTATCTGTCATGCTAGTCATCGATGTTTCAGGATCCATGTATTTTGGAAAAGGAACGGATTCGAAATTTTCTTTGGCCTTGGAAGTGGCAGCCACACTTGGATTTTCAGCAGCTAAAAAGAATGATAAAGTAGGAGCAATTTTCGTTTCCGATAAAGTAGAGTTGTACATTCCTCCCAAAAAAGGATTTGGACACGTGCATTTTCTGTTGCGCAAAATGATCGCTTTGAAACCTGATCATGCTGGTACTAATTTGACAGAAGGATTAAAATACGTCCGCAATATTCATAAACGCAGAAGCATTTGTTTTGTAATCAGTGATTTCAATGAGCTCGAAAGTTGCAGGGATGCTTTTGCAAATACAGCTACGAAACACGATTTATTAGCCATTCAAATTGCTGATGCAGGTGAAGAAGAACTTCCAAATTTGGGCTTTGTTCGTTGGAAAAATGCCGAAACGGGTAAGGTTTCATGGGTTGATACCTCTTCAGCTGCAGTACGTTCACAATACAAAAGCAAACAAGAAGAGCGTTTGAAAAAAAACGAGTTCATCTTAAATCAATTAAACATCGATACCGTTGTGCTGGAAACCGGACAAGCAACTTTTCATCCTTTACTTCAATTATTCAAACATCGCAAATGAAAATCAGGATCCTCATAGCGTTGTTTTTAGTGATTTTTTCTGGTGTGAAAGCGCAAGAAATCAAAGTGTTTTGGACCAATGACAGTATCCAGATTGGTGAGCAAACCAATTTAGTAATGTTGCTAAAATCGGTTCCTAGCAATTTTAAATTCGATCCAACATCTGGTGAAATAAGCTGTGGAATAAAACACAAAGGCGAACAGCTTTGGAAAAACGAAGGTGTTTTGGAAATCCTTTCTTTCAAGGACACCACTTATGTTCTGAAAGGACAAACCATTTGGAAGGGAACTTATACGTTGACCGCATGGGATAGTGCAAGCTATCAATTTCCAATGATCCATTTTTCTTCCACTGATAGTTCTTTGCAAAAACAAGCTGCACCATTATTTGTGGGATTTATCAAACGCAAATTTGACGACTCAATCGATGAAGTAAAAGTTGTTGCGGTAGATGATAGCACTTGGTTCAATTCAGTTTGGTGGTTCATTATCCCACTTCTGGTGGTTATTGTTGGACTGTATTTTTGGAACAAACAAAAACGATTGCAAGCCAAACCCAAGCTTTCTTTAAAAATGCGAACCAATCAAGCAATCGCTGCTTTAAAAGCGAAAGGCTATTGGAAACAAGATAAAACGGCAAAACATTACATCGAATTTTCTACCATTTTGAGAAGGTTTTTATCCGAACGTTATGGTTTGTACCTCATGGAACGAACAACGTATGAAACAGTACTTCTTTTAAAAACACAAAATATTGAACCTGAAATCATCTCAGTAATTCAAGATTTACTCAACGAATCCGATTTGATCAAATTTGGAAAGATGAATGCAGATGAATTCACGATTATATCTTCCATGAACCGTTTAGAAGAAGTCGTGATTGCTTTAAGTCCACTAGAAGTCATTGAATGAGTAGATTTTTCAACATATTCATTTGGGAATACAATTTCTATCAAGCACAATGGTTGTGGGCTTTGTTGGGCATTCCTGTTTTATTCTTTTTGTGGGATTGGTTGCAACGAAAAGGAAGTGGTCAATTGAAGTTTACACGCAGTGAAAGTGAACAGCAACAAATCAAAACGGGCTGGGTTCGCTACATCCGTTGGGCAGTTAGCGGGTTGTATGCGCTTTCATTGTCCATGTTAGTTATCACATTGGCTGAGCCTTACAATGTGAATTACGATCCGCCTAAAATTGATTACAAAAACGGGATTGATATCATTCTAGCCATCGATGCTTCAGGATCCATGTTGGCTCAAGATTTTCAACCCAATCGTTTGGAAGCGGCGAAAGATGTGGCACAGCAATTTGTGGATTCGAGAAAAGGCGATCGCATTGGATTGGTGGTATATGAAGGAGAAGCTTACACGGCATGTCCTGCAACGCTCGATTATAAATTGTTGAAAGAACAAATCGAACAGATTGCACCGGATCAAGTAGAACCAGGAACAGCGATTGGAAATGGTTTAGGTGTGGCCGTTACGCGTTTGAGAAGCGATAGTCTAAAATCGAAAGTCATTATTTTATTGACAGATGGAAGCAACAATGCTGGTAGTATTGAGCCTTTGGATGCAGCACGTTTGGCAAAAGCCAAAAATTGCAGGGTTTATACCATCGGAGTGGGTACTAGCGGATTGGCTCCAACGCCTATTGAAACGCCATTCGGAATTGTTTACGAAAACTTACCCGTTGAAATTGATGAAAACACCTTGAAAGCCATTGCCAACGAAACAGGTGGTAAATACTTTCGAGCGAAAGATGAAACAGGATTAAAAAATATTTACAAAGAGATCGATCAATTGGAAAAACGAAAAATGGAGGATCAACATATTGCAGCTGAACCACCATTGACCTTAATGCCATTTTTTGTCTGGACCATCATTTTTGCTTTTGGCGCTTGGATCCTTCAACGATTGAAATTCAAATTAGATGACTAACGGAAAACAAACATATCAACGCTTGTTACAATTGGTTCTTGCAACCGAATTGCTTTGGTGGCTGTCTGTTTTGGTGGTTTTCCTTTTACGTGATTTTGATGCAGGATCACTGCGTTTATTGCACAAAAACTACCTCTGGTTTTGGTTGGTCATTCCTGTTTTCTTAACGGTTTCTTGGTATCATTGGTACTGGAAAAGCAAATTGTATGACACGTACGCAGGAAAAGGACGAACCCGCATGTTATGGGTGACCTTTGAACCTGTGAAAGCGTTTTTACATTATTTCTTACTGCGATCAGTTCTATTTTTTGTTGTTCTGGCTATGGCTCAACCGGTCTTGGGATCTAAAACAGTCAAAGGATCGAAACGCGTTTTGGATTTAGTGATCTGTTTAGATGTTTCCAATTCCATGAACGTGCAAGACATGTCGGGTAAAAACTCACGTTTAAAATCAGCTAAAAATGCAATCGTTCAGTTGTTGAATCAATTAAAAGGAGAGCGCATCGCTGTCATCATTTTTGCTAACGATGCCTTTACGCAATTGCCTTTAACAATGGATTATGGTGCGGCCAAGTTGTTCATTCCCGATGTGGAATCCTCCATGATTTCGGATCAAGGAACCAATATTGGCAATGCATTGCTAGAAGCGCAAGAACAATTCAAAGACGAGGAATCGGGGAGGGCCATTTTGGTGATAACAGATGGGGAAGACCACGAACAATTGTGGCAAGAACAATTAAAAGAATTGGAAAAAAAGAATGTGTTATTGGCTTATTTAGGTTTAGGAACTAAAGCTGGAGGATTGATACCAAATGATCCCTATGAACCAGGAATGGGTTTCAAACGTGAAAACGGAAAACCGGTTGTTTCAAAATTAGATGTTGGAGGATTGAAAGCAATGGCGAGTGCTTCAAACAGTCAGTTGGTGGTTTCTTCAAGCGCTTTTCCAGATGTCACCAGTTTAGCACAATCGTTTTCCAATGCTAAAAATAAAACCATTAAATCCATGGAATTTAAAGTGGATAAAAACTATTATCACTTTCCTGTTTTTATTGCGATAGCTTGTTTCATAGCGTATCTTTTTTTACCATTCATCGTAAATCGTAAGCATTCATGAAAGCACTTAAAAATTGGTTTGTTGTAGTCATAATCTTGACGCCTAGCCTTGGTTTTTCTCAAAATTGGAAAGACACTTTAAATGCTGCTCGAAAAGCATACAATGCTGGACATTACAAAGAAGCGTTAAAGTATTATAAAAGCGCCGATAGATTAGCACCAAATGATGTAGATTTGTCTTCTGAAAAGGGTCAGTCTGCTTTCAAAGCTGGTGATTTTGAAACTGCCGTTGAGAGTTATAAGACAGCTGTTCAAAGGGCAAAGACGAAAACTCAGAAGGTGAATGCAAACACCAATTTAGGGAATGCTCAACTCAAAAACCAAGATTATGGGAGTGCGGTTGAATCACTGAAAGAAGCATTGCGAAATGATCCTTCGAATGAAAAAGCCCGACAATTGCTTGCTGAAGCTCAACGGCTAAAGAAAAAGCAAGAAGAGGAAGCGAAAAAGAAACAACAAGAGCAACAACAAGAAAACAAAGAACAACAACAACAAAAACAATCCGGTCAATCCAACCAAAACCAACAAAATCAGCAAAGTCAGTCCCAAAAAAGTGACCAACAAAACGGACAGTTACAAGACAAACAAACAGATCGCAAATTGGATGATTTGCAGCGTCAGGAAATGATGACAAAAAAGCGATTAAATGGCTCAAAAGGTAAAAAAGGAGGTGGTAAAGCAAGCAAAGATTGGTAACAATTGGATGCTGCTGTTGCTTGCGCTCACTTTTGTGAGTCCTGTTCTGCTTGCCCAAAAACCAATGGTTGCCCTCACTGCTGATGATAAAAATGTGTCAATTGGCGAGTTGGTGACAATTACTGTTACTTATAACATTGAAGGTTCTGTAAAAGTCGATTTCCCTACTGAATTTGAAGTGGATATGAACATCATGCATGGCATGAACCAAAAAATGGATCCAACTGGCCGTTTGGTTTCTTACTTTTTTATGCAACAAAGTGGTGCTTTCCAAAAAGAAGGGAATTACAGTTTTTATGCATACATCACTTACAAAGGAAATAAATACAAATCCAATAAAATCACCATTAAAGTCAGCGATTCAGATGACGATGAGTTGACAAAAATAAAATCAGATGACCCAGTTTTTGGTGTCATTCAGGCTAAAAAAACAACTATTTACGAAGGTGAACCGGTTTTAGTGAAAGCGAAAGTCTTTTCCCGTTTCCCTATCGAAAACTTGGAAGGATATGCGCCATTCAAGCCCGATAAAAATGCAGAAGAACACGTGTTCCCAAATCAACGCGAATACGTTGAAGAAACACGTATCAATGGGAAATATGCCCAGATGTTTGATTACGGAAAACAATTGTTGATTCCGGTTGCTACAGGAAAATGCAAAATCCAACCTTTTGAAATGGCATTGACGTGTCAAGGTTCCATTTTTAGCAGAACCATACGTTTTCGTTCTACTGGACTTGTTTTGACTGTCAAACCACTTCCAAATGGTGCTCCAAAACAATTCATTGGAGGTGTTGGAACATTTGACCTGACTCAAGAATTAGACGCCACAAAATCCTTGAAACAAGGTGATGTTTTTACCTTGAAATTAACGGTGAAAGGTCTTGGTAATTTGCATAACATCAATGCTCCAATTTTGGATTTACCTGCAGGATGTAGTGTGTACGGCGATCCTGAACGAGCAGAAGATGTTCAATTTACAGAAGATGGTGTGACGGGTGAAATCACCTTTTTGTATAACATTCAAGTGACCAAAGAAGGTACTATTCAGTTTGAAGCACCTAGCATTGCATTTTTTGACCCAATCAAAGAAAAATACATCATTCAACGCGGAGAAGCTTTCGAATTGGAAGTAAAAGCAGATAAAAATTTCCAACCGCTTACTACCAATATTACACCTACAAAAGGTCATACCGATCAAATTGCAACAGGAGCAACTAAACCTCAAAAATCAACGAAAACCGATAACGCATTCAATTGGGCTATTGGTGTTGGAACGCCTGTTGGAGCATTGAGTTTATTGTTTTTGTTCCTTTTCTTACGCAAGAAAAAACAAGTCAAACCGACTGAAGAAACGAACATTTTAACAACTCCAAATCGATTGTCTTGTGCAACAACTCCATTGTTAGCGGACAAGGTTGATTATTGGAAAGAAGCTGCTGCTTCTTTGGAGGATAGCAACCAGTTTGCTGTTTATTTGCCCAAAGCAATCATTCAAAAATTGGAAGCCAAATGGTGTTTTACGTGTGCAAGTAGAGAAAAAGCCTTTGAAAAAATTCAAGAAAATCAACCTGAGATTGCTCAGCGTTTGAGAGCGATTATTGATGAATGCGACTTGTTTCGTTATGGCTTTGGTGCAAACACAATCGATACAACAGCGCTTTTTGAAGAGGCTAATTCATTGATTCATAGTTTGAATTAATCAAAATGCACCCGCTTTTTTTTCCATTCTTTCGAAACTTTGCCATTAGACCGATTCTAAATTGTTGAAAAAACCGCATTAAATCGCTTCAAATAGTTGCGAAATTGATTTTTTTACTACTTTTACCACACGAAAATCTACAAAAAAAGATCGTCATGAGTGTATTCGGTATAGTATTATTTCTTTTGATTGGTGGGATGGCATTTTGGATGTTGTTGTTCTTACTAGGATTTGTTGTTCCTTTCTGGATTTCACTTGGAATTGGTCAGCAAATGCGCCCGAAACGCGTTTTTGAAAAAGAAACTGAAGAAGAAGCGAAATAAATTCCTTTATAATATTGGAAGCACCGTATGTTCGTACGGTGCTTTTTTTATGCCCTTTTTTTCTAAAATGATGAACGGATAAAAAGCTTGCTCACAATGCTTTAAATTTGAAACTATGAAAACACAAATACTACTACTTATTACGTGTTTCAGCTTACTGACTAATGCGCAGGAATTGAAACATTGTGGAACAGACGAGATGCATCAGCATTTATTTGAGACGAGACCAGATTTAAATCCGGGAATTGTTCGCGCACATCAACGTTTGCAGACATTTACCCAGCAATATGTGGCAAATCCTCCAAAATCAGCTGCTTTGTATGTGATTCCAGTTGTTTTTCACGTCATTCACAACAATGGAGTTGAGAATATCTCGGATGCTCAAATCAAAGATGCAATGGTTCAACTCAATTTGCAATACCGTAAGTTGAATCCTGATACGAATGAAATTGTAGCCGCTTTTCAAGGAATTGCTGCCGATCCACAAATCGAATTTCGTTTAGCGCAGTTGGATCCAAATGGCAATTGCACTTCCGGAATTACACGTACCGTTTCAACATTGACCTATATTGGCGATCATCAAGTGAAATCGTTGGTGCATTGGCCACCAGAAAAATACTTGAATGTTTATGTGTGTGTGGAAGCAGCAGGTTTAGCCGGACATGCTTTGTTGCCAAGTGCGGCTGATACAATTCCAGAATGGGATGGAATTGTGATGCAACACGATTACATTGGAACCATTGGCACCTCTGATTATTTCAGAAGAACAGTGCTTTCGCATGAAGTAGGGCATTTTTTGAATTTGCAACACATTTGGGGAGGAAACAATGTTCCTGGATATTACTATTTACCAGTTGGTGATGCTGGAAATTGTGCGTTTGATGATGATGTAAGCGATACACCAAACACGATTGGTTGGTCGATTTGTAATTTGAATGCAACTTCTTGTAGTAGCTTGGACAATGTTCAGAATTACATGGATTATGCCTATTGCGCACGGATGTTTACCGAAGGACAAAAATTGCGGATGCATGCAGCGCTGAATTCAACTGTAGCGAATAGAAATAACTTGTGGCAAGCCGCGAATCTAATTGCAACGGGAACCAATGATGGCAATCAAATTCTGTGCGCAGCGAATTTTAGTTCGGATAAAAAAGTAGTCTGTGTGGGTGATTCCGTTCATTTTTCAGATGATTCATATCACGGTATAACTTCACGTTTGTGGAATTTTGAAAATGGAACGGCTTCTTCGCTTAGCAATCAATTAACGAGTGTAGTGTATACAACTCCAGGAACCTATGATGTGTATTTAAAAGCAAGCAATGGAACAGATACGGTTGAATTGATCATTCCTGATTACATCACTGTACTTCCTGCAACTGGTCAGGAAATTGGATTGACAGAAGGATTTGAAGATGGGATGCCAGCTGTATTGGATCGTTGGTTGCTGCGCAATGTAGGTCAAATTTACAATTGGGAAATGGCAAACGTTGGTTTCAATAGCAATCATTCATTGATGTACAATAATTTGGATGCTGGAGCCAATCAAGTGGTGGAATTGTACACCGAACCGATGGGTTTTAGCAGTTTGTCTTCGCTTGCAATTGCTTTTGATTGGGCGTATGGTCAAGTCAATCCTTCCGATAATTGCTTGTTGCGAGTGCAGGTTTCTACTGATTGCGGAACAACATGGTCCACTAGAAAAACATACATTGGAAACAGTTCGTTGAATTCCATTGATGATACGTTGGCTACTACTTTTGTTCCAGCATTGAGTTCTGATTGGAACAGCGATACAGTGTTTGTCAATACAGCTTCTGTTTTAACGGATCATACCATGGTCAAATTCCGTTTTGAAGGAGAAGGAGGAAACAATTTTTACATCGATAATATCCGTTTGGGAGATGTGAATACACTTGCTGTGAACGAAGATGAATCGCTGAGATTTCATATTCAACCAAATCCTACAGTTTCGGAGGTGCAGCTTTCCTGGTCACCATTGGCAAATATTCAGCACATAGAAATTGTAGATGTTTCGAATAAAATGATGCAACAAACAGCTGTGTCTGCGAATCAGTATTCGTTGCAATTATCAGTTGATGCTTTAGCTGCAGGAATGTATTTTGTGTTGTTTCACGGGAATGGCACCACTTGGAGTCAGAAAATGATTGTAAGAGAATGATAAAAACATTAGAAGAACAACAAAAGCACTTACTCTTTGGTGAAGAATCAGAGCGTTTATACTACAAGAAAATAGATGAGCGCTACAATGACGAATGGATGGAGTTTTGCGCTTTCCCAGGATCGTTGGATTATATTGGTTTGCACGAACACGAAACTCCTGAAGCAAAATGTCAAGCTTGGTTTGATCGCGTCAATTTCAGATATGATAACTTCTTGGGAGGAATGAACGCCTTGATTGAAAAAGCGTCTGGAAAATTAGTGGGACAATGCGGTTTACTCATTCAAGAGATTGATGGGGTAGAAGAATTGGAAGTGGGGTATTCGTTGATGCCTACATTTAGAGGATTTGGTTTTGCGTTGGAAGCAGCACAAAAATGCAGGGACCATGCTTTTGAACAAGACTTAGCAAAATCGCTTATTTCTGTCATTCATGTTGAAAATCCAGCATCGATGAAAGTTGCCAGAGCTAACGGAATGGAAATTTCTGCAACCACTATTTCAAAAGGTGATCCGGTGCATATTTTTAGAATAACACGTGAAGCTTGGCTGGAATTAAGGAAATAAGTTGATTTTTCAGCAAAAAAATGTGTTATCAACATTCATTGTTGAAAAAGTTTGCTATCTTTGTCCTCCAAAATTAATTTAAACAATCTGTTATGTACGCAATCGTAGAGATAGCAGGGCAGCAATTTAAAGTGCAAAAAGACCAAAAAATCTTTGTACACCGTTTGGACGCTGAAGCAGGATCAAAAGTAGAATTTGATCGTGTATTATTGGTAGAAAACGGAGGAAAAGTGAACGTTGGCGCCCCAGCTATAGCAGGAGCAAAAGTGACTGCTCAAGTGAATGATCACATTAAAGGTGATACAGTTATCATTTTCCGCAAAAAACGCAGAAAAGGATATGTGAAAAGAAACGGACACCGTCAATCTTTCACGCAAATTACAATTACAGATATTAAAGCGTAACTCAGCTGACGATAACGTCGCTATAAAATTTTAGAACAATGGCACATAAAAAAGGAGTCGGTAGTTCCAAAAACGGTCGTGAATCAGAAAGCAAGCGTTTAGGAGTAAAAATTTTCGGTGGACAAGCTGCAATTGCAGGTAACATCATCGTTCGCCAACGTGGTACTCAACACCACCCAGGTAACAATGTAGGTATTGGTAAAGACCATACGTTATTTGCATTGACTGACGGTTTGGTTGAATTCCGCAAGAAAAAAGATAATCGTTCGTTTGTTTCGGTAGTTCCTTTTGAGACTGCTGAAGCTTAATCGAATTCATACAATTCTTCAAAAAGGCGAGCAGCAGTAGTTGCACGCCTTTTTTATTTTACAGATAATAGCAAACATTCGTGTTATGTTAGAAATGACCAAAATCCGCGCGGAGCGTGACGAAATCATCACCGCACTGAAAAAGCGCAACATCGATGTGACAGAAACAATCGATGCGATTCTTACAAAAGATCAACAGTGGCGCACTGCTAAAACTGCTATGGAAAGCATTGCTGCTGACTTGAATAAAATGGCCAAAGAAATTGGTGACTTCTTCAAATCCGGTAAAGCACAAGAAGCAGAAGCTGCTAAAGCTAAAACTGCTGAATTGAAGCTAGAGGAAGCTCGCTTGAAATCAGAAGTTGAAACATTGGATGCTGAAATCACACAGTTGTTGTACCAAATCCCAAATGTGCCGAATGAATTGGTTGTTGCGGGAAAAAATGAGGAAGACAACGAGACCGTTTTGGTGGTTGGTGAACCAGCTAAATTGCATGCTGATGCAGTTCCGCATTGGGAATTGACCAAAAAATACAATTTGATTGATTTTGAATTAGGTGTAAAAATTACGGGTGCTGGTTTCCCAGTTTACCGCGGTAAAGGGGCGAAATTACAACGCGCTTTGATTCAATTTTTCTTGGATGAAGCTGAAAAAGCAGGTTACGAAGAATTCATTGCTCCACACGTTGTAAACGAAGCTAGTGGATACGGAACAGGTCAATTACCCGATAAAGAAGGTCAAATGTATTACTGTCCAACGGATGATTTGTATTTGATTCCAACGGCAGAAGTTCCATTGACAAATATTTACCGTGATGTGATTCTTCCAGATGAGAACTTTTCAATCAAAATGACGGGTTACACTCCATGTTTCCGTCGCGAGGCAGGAAGTTATGGAGCGCACGTGCGTGGTTTGAATCGTTTGCACCAATTCGACAAAGTAGAAATTGTTCGTATCGAACATCCTTCCAATACAGCAAAAGCTTTGGAAGAAATGATCGATCACGTGAAGGGATTGTTGAGCAAATTGGGTCTACATTACCGTATTTTGCGTTTGTGTGGAGGCGACACAGGATTTGCTTCTGCTATGACTTACGATTTTGAAGTGTATTCAGCTGCTCAGGAAAAATGGTTAGAAGTGAGTTCTTGTTCTCGTTTTGACACCTTCCAAGCGAATCGTTTGAAATTGCGTTTTAAAGGAGCAGACAAGAAAAACTATTTGGCGCATACCTTGAATGGAAGTGCTTTGGCATTGCCTAGAATCATGGCTGCCTTGATGGAAAATTACCAAACAGCAGATGGAATTGAGATTCCAGAAGTGTTGCACAAATACTTGGGCTTTACCAAAATTGACTAAGATTTAGTTGAAAATTGCGAAATCCTGCTAGTTCGATGCGTTCGGGTAGCAGGATTTCGCTTATTCTGAAATTAGGAATTTCGCAATATTGCGAAGTAACGAAATCCAGAAATCCAGAAAATCCGATTGCTGACTTCGAGAACCTCAGTCAGCAAAAGGAAATACGCTGCAGCCCTCATAAAACCTAGCAATTAAATAATATTATTAAATCCCTAAATTGCATTTTGCACCCCAATTCCCACCTTTAAAAACGCCCCGACCAAGGATAGCAGTGAGCTACCATGTAGCACGGATAGCCTGGTTTTCTTGCTTTTGGAAAAAGCAAGAAAAGGGCGCAAAAAAATCCTTTGTACAATCAATCGCATTCTGATTATCATCCAATCCACTAATTTCCTATCTTCGTGTATCTTTGAATATGAAAAAAAGGTTCTATCTCTCATTCTTCACTAGCGTCTTATTGCTGGCTTGCTCAAGTAAAACCGAAAAATGGTCGCTTGATTTGGAAGCTTGTATCAAATCGGCAGATTCTACGACTGCTATTCTCAATGAAACGATTGCAGCAGATGAATTGAAATCCCTTTTGGTGGATTCACGCATCCTTTTTCAAGAAGTCAAAGCTGCTGTTTCAGATGACACCTTGGATGTGGAATTTGGACAACAATTGGATCAATTTTCAACTGCCTACCGCAATGCATTAACGCTTGAAAGTGAATACACGCATTGTAAACATGCAGCAGCAGAACTAACGGATCGATTGAAACAACTCAAGTCGGACATTGAGAACACCAACGGTGACCGTGCGGAGTATTGCGCTTATGTAACCCGCGAAAAAGGAGAATTAACAAAAATTCAGAACCATTGTAAGGATATTCGCCTTAGATTCGATGAATTGAAAGCGGCAAAAGCGGATTTTGAACCCGTGTTTCAAGTTTACCAAAAAGGGGTATGAAAGGTATTTTAGTCATTTTTTTTCTATTTGTTGCTCAAGGAATGTTTGCTCAAACAAGCACCGATCAGCAATTGGCGAATTTGTACTACACCAATGGCGAGTTTGATAAAGCCTTGACCTATTTTGAGAAAATCATCAACAAGCAAAGTCCGAAGTTTGAAGTCTTGCGCTATGTGGAATGTTTGGAGAAAACCAACCAACTCAAAGAAGCGGAAAAAGTCCTCAAGAAACAGGTGAGTAGCAACGAAGGTGATTTGGAATACATCATCTTGTTGGGCGATTTTTACGAACGCAATCAAAAGCAAGATCAAGCGAATAAATTATTTGGCGATTTGATTAAATCTACTTCTAGTAATGGCTACCAAGCGGTGGAATTGTATTCCAATTTCATTCGAAGAGGCAAAGTAGATTGGGGATTGAAAACCTTGGAAGCCACTCGCAAAGAATTGAAAAAAGATTACCCTTTGCAATTGCAATTTGCAGAAGTGTATAGTTTATTGGGTCGAACAGATGAAATGATTGACGAATACTTTGATGTCATTGATCAATTCCCGAATTACGCCCCGCAGGTCCAAACAGCCTTGTCGCAGCAAATCGATTTTCAAGAGGACAACAACGGCGTTTACCAAAAATTGAAAGATAAACTCCTTACACGCATTCAGAAAAAACCGGGTGAAACTGTTTATGCTGAAATGTTGATTTGGTTGTTTGTTCAGAAAAAAGAATTCAAAAGTGCATTGAATCAGGCGCAAGCATTGGATAAACGTGAAAAAGGAAACGGTCAACGTGTAATGGATTTAGCGGAAACATTTGTCGAAAATCAAGACTACGTTACTGCTAGAGCGGCCTACAATTACGTGATGGCTTATGGGAAAGATGCTCCTTTGTATTACCGAGCTTATACCGATTTGTTGAATGTGCGCTACCGAGAAATAGTACTGGAGAAAAAATACCAAGAGTCGGACGTTTCTGCTGCTATCAGTGAATATAAACAAGCTTTAAACGATGTAGGCTTGAACCGAAATACTGTTGGAATTGCCAAAGAATTAGCAACCATTCAGGCGTATTATGGCAATGATGCATTAGAAGCGGGACAATTGTTGGACAGTTGTTTGAAAATGCCCGGTTTAACCGATATGCAACGTGCTGAGATCAAAATGACATTAGCCGATGTGTTGGTGTTGCAAGACGACATTTGGCAAGCTTCCTTGTATTACATGCAAGTGGATACGGATTTCAAGTTTGAAGCCATTGGTTCGGAGGCGAAATACAAAAACGCCCGCATTTTTTACTACGATGGCGATTTTAAGTTTGCGCAATCGCAATTGGATGTCTTGAAAGAATCCACTTCGAAATTGATTGCAAACGACGCGATGAAGCTTTCTGTCTTGATTACGGATAATCTTGGTTTGGACAGCAATTATACGGCGATGTATCAGTTTGCTCAGGCCGATTTGTTGTTGGAGCAACACCGTTTTGATGCCGCTTTTCGCTTGTTTGATTCCATCAATGCCGCATTTCCTTTTCATGGTTTAGCGGATGAAATTTTGTTGCGCAGAGCCTTGGCCATGCAGTACCAAGGTAAATGGAACGAGGCCTTGGTGTTTTTAGAGAAAATCACCGTGGATCACAAAGAAGACATTCTTGCAGACGATGCTGTTTTTCAAATGGCAGAGATTTATGAAAAGCACTTGAACGATAAAGAAAAGGCAGCAGAGTTCTACAAAAAAATTCTATTCGACTATAAAGGCAGCTTACTCACGGTTGAAGCACGCAAGCGATTCAGAGCGCTTCGAGGCGATGCTGGGAGTGAGGAGGAGTTGTAGAAAACCACTTCAAAATTTGCATAGTTCAATCATTCTTAGTAGATTGAGGTTCTAAATCGTCCTTTATAAGAAAATTCATTCATCCTTAAAAACCTATTCAACTACTAATGAAACCAATCGTCGTCCTGTTTTTTATAGTATTGCTCTTATCTTCCTGCGGAAAAAAAGCGACTATTCATATCACTGCAAAAAATGCGGTTACTGGTGTGCCCTATTCAGGTTTAACTTATTACTTGGTACGTTCTACGAGTGGGGGTAGTGGTGAAAAAACGAAGACCATTGCTACTGGCACTTTGAATGAAAATGGTGAAATCGTTTTAACTGAACGTTTATCACGCTCTTCAACGTATGCAGTTCGAGTTGAACCGCCTGGAAATACTTGTTACAACAAACAAATTACTTTTTATCTTGGAACTGAAGATAAATTTGAATGCCCTTTCGAATTTGCAGAGTGTGCTTATTTGAAGTTAAACATCAATAATGTCAATTGTCAGGGTCCAAGTGATTCTATGCATTTTCGTTCAAAACAATCTTACACTGAATGGCAGAGTTTTTCTAGCTACAGAGTTGGCTGCTACAACTATTTATCACCAGATTTTTTTCAAGTTCCCGCTGGTTGGCGAATTTACAATTGGGTTGTAGATAGAAATGGTGTTGTTACAAATTTTAAGGATAGTATATTTCTTCAACCTGGAACAAATGGAACCATAACGATGAATTATTAAATGAAACCAATCGTCTTCCTGTTTTTTATAGCATTCCTTTTCTCCTGCGGAAAAAAAAGAGAAATCAAAATCATTGCTAAAAATGCGGCAACTGGTCAGCCTTATAGTGGTTTGGAGTATTCCATTGTATCATCTAAAACAGGTTGGGATGGTGAAAAATACCGTACAGAGGCTTCTGGAACTTTGAATGCAAATGGAGAGGTTTTGGTTGCTATTAAACAACGTTCGGGAAGAACCTACAGTGTAGCCGTTCAAGGACCAGAAAATAATTGCTATACCAACATGTTGGTTCAAACCTTTGATAGCCCATTCGATAATGATGGCACTTTTACTTTTGAGTTTGCAGAGTGTGCGTTTTTACGTCAAAATATTGTGAATATAAATTGTGAAGGTCCTAATGATGTTTTTAATGTTAGAGATCGTTTTACCTATAGTGATTGGACAGGTTGGTCATTTGATATAATGGGTTGTTTTTCAAATATTGGCGGAGATTATTTTCAAGTGCCTGCAGGTAAACGTTATTTTCAATGGACAGTATCAAGAAGTTCTGGAGTTACAAGTGGTATAGATAGTATTGATTTGTCGCCTGGTGAATACGGTGAAATAAACATCAACTACTAAATTCAATTGAAATATGGTTACAGCTGAAAGTGAAAATGTTGCAATTGTTTCTAATACATCATCGGTTACGAAACCAATCTTCTTCCTGTTTTTTATAGCATTCCTTTTCTCCTGCACCAAATTTGGGCGCACGCACACTGCAAAAGGTAGAGTAATGAACCCGATTACAGGAGAAGGAATTCCAGATGTAGAAATGAAATTGTTAAAATCAACATTGGGTTTACCTGGAGGTAAGAAAAGTGTGAAAGAAGCTACAAGCAATTCTGACGGATTTTTTGAAATTTCAAAATCAGGGCTTAACGTGTATTATTTACAATGCAACACAAGTGCGGATTATTATGAATTGGGGTGGTTTGAAAATGGTCATCAAATTTCAACAGCTGCTACAGATTATAAACTAAAAATGGGAAAAACACTTCATGCAGATTTTTATGCAGTGCCATATGGAAATTATAAAATTGTACTCAACAACATCAATTGTCAAGGACCAAACGATTCGATTATAATTAATCAAACAAATCAAGTCAATTCACTATTAGGAGTAGATTGGATCCAAATTGGATGTTCTGGTTTTAACTCTTCTTTTACTAAATGCCCAATGGGAACAATTTTCACACATTATAAGGTAGTTAGAAATGGAATCACAAATGAATTTGATGTCGCATTTGATGTTTTACCAAATCAAGACAATATCCAAACAATTAATTATTAATGAAATTTATAATACTATTTTTTATCCATTTAACATTTCTTTCCTGCACCAAATTTGGGCGCACGCATACTGCAAAAGGTCGAGTAATGAACCCGATTACAGGAGAAGGAATTCCAGATGTGGAGATGAAATTGTTAAAATCAACATTGGGTTTACCTGGAGGTAAGAAAAGTGTGAAAGAAGCTACAAGCAATTCTGACGGATTTTTTGAAATTTCAAAATCAGGACTTAACGTGTATTATTTACAATGCAACACAAGTGCTGATTATTATGAATTGGGGTGGTTTGAAAATGGTCAGCAAATTTCAACTGCTGCTACAGATTTTAAATTAAAAATGGGAAAAACACTTCATGCAGATTTTTATGCAGTGCCGTATGGCCAATTGCATTGGCATATTCAGAATGTAAATTGTGAAGGATCAACAGATACTATGTGGTATAAAATAAAGTATCAGTATGACAGCGATTTTTTAAGCCTCTGGTCATTTCCAATTGATGGGTGTGCAGACATAATAGGAAATGGGTCAGACAAAATGGAAATGGGTAACCATATTATTTATATGAAAATAAAAAGACCATCAGGTACTATTTATAAGTATGACACCGTTTTTGTTAACGAAAATGGAGTAACTAACTTTGATCTGCTTTATTAGATGAGAGTAATTTTAATTGCAGGGATTATAATTTTAACATCCTGTACCAAATTTGGGCGCACGCATACTGCAAAAGGTCGAGTAATGAACCCGATTACAGGAGAAGGAATTCCAGATGTGGAGATGAAATTGTTAAAATCAACTTTGGGTTTGCCTGGAGGTAAGAAAAGTGTGAAAGAAACTACAAGTAATTCTGACGGATTTTTTGAAATTTCAAAATCAGGTCTTAATGTGTATTATTTACAATGCAACACAAGTGCTGATTATTATGAATTGGGGTGGTTTGAAAATGGTCAGCAAATTTCAACTGCTGCTACAGATTATAAATTAAAAATGGGAAAAACACTTCATGCAGATTTTTATGCAGTGCCGTATGGAGAATTAAAAATTAGTCTACATAATGTAAATTGTCAAGGTTCAAATGATTCTTTAATTTATAAAAGAAATTATACTTCATTTAATGGGATTTCTGTATTTCAACCTTTTACATTTACAGGGTGTTATGATAATGATGGTGCTTATGCAAAAGTTCCAAGTGGAAGTTACTCTATTGAATGGACTGTTATACGAAATGGGGTAAGCAATTCATTTTCAAATATTTTGAATGTTCCAGGCAATGGTCAAGCTGAATTTAATATAGACTATTAAACAGATAAAACCAATTTTAGGTGAAATGAATTTAGTTTTTGATTTTAGCGTATAAAGTGTAGATTACTTTGCCTATCTTAATTCATCCCAACAAAAAACCCTGACTTTTCAATCAGGGCTTTTTTACTTCGTGTCATAAAGCTTGGGGCTTTATCAAACGAAGCGCTACTGCTACTAACTGGAACAAAATTAATCATTCTTTGTTCATTTACAAACAACGAAGCAATTTTTTAAGGGAAAGCCGTTTTGTTCGGTGAATAAACACATCTAATAGTTATTTAGAATCATTTTAAATAACGTTATTTGGCGCATAAAACGTTAAAATCCCTTAAATTCGCGGGTCTTAAAATTTGAGATTATGTCTACACCAGTAGATTACGTTCCGATTTTGATCCAAGCCGCTGTGGCTCTGGGTTTTGTGGTTACAGTATTAGTAGTCACTCACTTTCTTGGACCCAACTTGAAAGGAAAGAAGAAGAATTCCAATTGGGAATGTGGTATTGAAGAAGTAGGAAATGCCCGTTTCCCTATTTCAATCCGTTATTTGCTAACAGCAATTTTGTTCATGCTTTTCGACGTAGAGGTGATTTTCTTCTACCCGTATGCAGTGAACTTTAAAGCGCTACAAGCTGATGGATTGATTGCGGTAATTGTCTTCGTTGCCTTCTTCCTTACAGGATTTTTCTATGTACTTAAAAAAGGCGCTTTAGAATGGGAAAAGTAGAAAAAATTCACGGTGTTGAAACCATCAATGGTGAAGGTTTCCAGCTCACAGTCTTGGACAAAGTAATTGGTGCTGCACGTGCCAATTCCATGTGGCCTCTACCGTTTGCAACTTCTTGTTGTGGAATTGAATACATGGCTACCATGGGTTCTAATTACGATGTGGCACGTTTCGGTATGGAACGTATGTCCTTCTCTCCACGTCAAGCAGATTTGTTGATTGTAGCAGGAACAATTTCTAAAAAATTAGCTCCAGTATTGAAACAAGTGTATGAACAAATGGCTGAACCTAAATGGGTCTTGTCGGTTGGTGCTTGCGCTTGCTCAGGAGGTATTTTTGATACGTATTCAGTGCTTCAAGGAATCGACCGTGTCATTCCTGTTGATGTTTACGTACCAGGTTGTCCGCCACGTCCGGAACAAATCATTGAAGGGATGATGAACATTCACCGCATGGTGAAAAACGAATCATTGCGCCGTCGCTACTCAGATGAGTACAAACATTTGTTGAACAAATACCATTTGAACGAAGATGAGTAATTTAAGCAACGAAACCGTACTTGCTCGCTTGCAAGAACAATTTGGTGCGGCAATCATTTCGAGCGAAACGCCATATGATTTGTTGTCAGTTGAAGTAACTGCTGATAAAGCACACGATATCATCGCTTGGTTGAAAACAGATGGGCAGTTGCGCATGTCGTTTTTAACCTTGATTGGAGCAGTTCACTTTCCAAACGACAAAGGAAGAGAAATCTGTATCAATTACCATGTTCACTCCTTGGTACACAATGTACGTTTGCGTTTGAGAGCATTTTTACCAATCGAGGAACCAAACATTGCTACCATTACAGACATCTATGTTGGTGCAGATTGGTTGGAGCGTGAAACGTATGACTTCTTCGGAGTAAACTTCGTAGGTCATCCAGATTTAAGACGTATCCTCAATGAAGATTCAATGGATTATTTCCCTATGCGTAAGGAATACCATCTGGAAGATGCAACACGTGAAGACAAAGACGATCGTTATTTCGGTCGTTGATACAACAGGTTATAAGTTAGAAGCAAACGTTAGAAAGCAAACGTTATGAGCGATACTCCAAATAATAAAAGTTTATTTTCCGACGAAACCATCGACGGGGAAATTGCTACATTGAACCTTGGGCCTACGCACCCTGCAACACATGGTATTTTTCAAAATATCCTGACAGTTGACGGTGAGAAAATCTTGGCTTCAGAGCAAACAGTAGGTTACATTCACCGCGCTTTTGAAAAGTTAGCAGAACGTAGACCTTACAATCAAATTACACCAATTACAGACCGTTTGAACTATTGTTCATCTCCGATCAACAACATGGGATGGGAAATGACAGTAGAAAAATTAATCGGTGCTGAGATACCAAAACGTGTGGAATACATGCGTGTGATCATCATGGAGTTGTCGCGTATTGCTGACCACTTGGTGTGTAACTCGGTTATTGGTGTAGATACAGGAGCATTGACAGGGTTTACCTACATGTTCCAACAACGTGAAGCGATTTACGAAATTTTAGAAGAAGTGAGCGGTGCGCGTTTGACAACAAACATGGGACGTATCGGTGGCTTTGAACGCGATTTCTCTCCTCGTTTTTACGAAAAATTAGAGAAGTTCTTGAAAGAATTTCCAAAGCATTTCAAAGAATTCGACGACTTATTAACACGTAACCGTATTTTCATGGATCGTACCATCGGTGCAGGAGGTATTTCTGGTGAGCGTGCTTTGGATTATGGTTTTACTGGTCCAAACCTACGTGCAGCTGGAGTTGATTACGATGTGCGTGTGATGAATCCGTATTCTTCTTACCAAGATTTTGATTTTATTGTTCCTGTTGGAACACAAGGAGATACTTACGACCGTTTTTGTGTACGTCAAGAAGAAATTCGCCAAAGTTTGAGCATCATCCGTCAGGCTATTGATAAAATGCCAGAAGGAAATTACTTTGCTGAAAACATCCACGAATTCTATTTGCCACGCAAAGAAGATGTGTACACGAAAATGGAAGCATTGATTTACCACTTTAAAATTGTAATGGGTGAAACACCTGTTCCAGTTGGAGAAGTGTATCACAGTGTAGAAGGAGGAAATGGTGAATTAGGTTTCCACTTGATTTCCGATGGTGGTCGCACACCTTACCGTTTGCAATTCCGCAGACCTTGTTTTATTTATTACCAAGCATATCCTGAAATGATTACTGGTCAAACGATCTCTGATGCCGTTTTGACTTTGAGTTCCTTGAATGTGATTGCTGGTGAATTAGATGCTTAACGATGAATACAGGAGTTAAAACTTACGACGAAAACGAAAAACCGCAGTTCAGCGAAACAACAATGGCTGAGGTAAAACGTGTCATCGGATTGTTTCCAGAAGGAAAACAGAAAAGTGCCTTGATACGCATTTTGCATATCGCAGAAGAGGAATTTGGAGGATGGTTAAGCGTCCCAACAATGAACTATGTTGCAGAAATCCTAAACATCCAACCAATTGAGGTGTATGAGGTAGCAACCTTTTATACGATGTTTAACATTGACAAACCAGGAAAAGTGGTGTTGGAAGTGTGTAGAACAGGACCATGTATGTTGGTTGGTTCAGACAATATCATCGAACACATTGAAAACAAATTGAACGTAAAAGTGGGCGAAACAACTGCAGACGGTATGTTTACACTGAAAACTGCAGAGTGTTTAGGCGCTTGTGGTTACGGACCCATGTTACAATGTGGAAAAACCTACCACGAGCATTTGACTACCGAAAAAGTAGACGAATTACTCGATACCTTACGTAAAGAACATTCAACTTCATCGAATTCATAAAGATGGGAAGAAAGCTGTTATTGGAACACGTTAATGTTCCTGGAATTGAAACCTACGAGGTATACCGCAAAAACGGTGGTTACCGCTCAGTAGAAAAGGCATTGAAAACAATGTCGCCACAAAATGTAGTGGAAGAAGTACAAGCTTCTGGTCTTCGTGGCCGTGGTGGAGCTGGTTTCCCTACAGGTATGAAATGGTCGTTTTTAGCGAAACCGGAAGGTGTTCCGCGTTACTTGTTGTGTAATGCGGATGAATCGGAGCCGGGTACCTTCAAAGACCGTTACTTGATGGAAAAATTACCACACCTATTGGTAGAAGGAATGATTGTTTCTTCGTATGCTTTGGGTGCAAACCAATCGTATATCTACATTCGTGGAGAATACATGTTTGTGTTGGAAATTGTGGAAAAAGCAATTGCTGAAGCGTATGCAAACGGTTGGTTAGGAAAAAACATCATGGGTTCTGGCTACGATTTGGATTTAGCAATTTGTCCAGGTGGTGGAGCTTACATTTGTGGAGAAGAAACGGCATTGATTGAATCATTGGAAGGAAAACGTGGTAATCCGCGTATCAAACCACCATTTCCAGCTGTAAAAGGTTTGTGGGGTTGCCCAACAGTGGTAAACAATGTTGAATCGATTGCCGCAGTTGTTCCTATCGTAAATGACGGTGGAGCAGAATATGCGAAAATCGGTATTGGAAAAAGTACAGGTACAAAATTGATTTCTGCTAGTGGAAATTTGGTGAAACCGGGAGTGTACGAAATTGATTTAGGTCTTTCAGTGGAAGAATTCATCTACTCAGATGAGTGGTGTGGAGGTATTGCCAACGGAAAGAAAATCAAAGCATGTGTGCCTGGAGGATCTTCAGTTCCCATTTTACCAGCTAATTTAATTTGCAAAACAGCTGAAGGAACGGATCGTTTGATGACTTATGAAAGTTTGGCTGAAGGTGGTTTTGCTTCTGGTTCCATGTTGGGATCAGGTGGTTTCATCGTTTTCGACGAAGATCAGTGTATCGTTCGCAACACTTGGAATTTTGCACGTTTCTACGCTCACGAATCATGTGGTCAATGTTCACCTTGTCGTGAAGGAACTGGCTGGATGGAAAAAGTATTGCGTCGCTTGGAATACGGTCAAGGAAACTTGCGCGATATCGATTTGCTAGAAGAAATCAATAAGAAAATTGAAGGAAATACGATTTGTCCGTTGGGTGATGCAGCAGCATGGCCAGTTGCAGCGGCGATTCGTCACTTTAGAGAAGAGTTTGAATGGCACGTAACCAATCCGGATGAAGCGCAAAAACGCAACTTCGGGATTGCTTCGAATCACATGCCTTTAGTATAAAAACCATCAGTTATGGTAAAAGTTATCGTAGACGATATTGAAGTAGAAGTAGAACCGGGAACAACCATTTTGAATGCTGCTCGCAAGATTGGCGGAGAAGTGGTGCCACCTGCAATGTGCTACTACAGTAAATTAGAAGGAAGTGGAGGGAAATGTAGAACGTGTTTGGTAGAAGTTGCCGCAGGTTCAGCAGCTGATCCACGTCCGATGCCAAAATTGGTTGCTTCATGTTCCACTCCAGTACAAGACGGGATGGTCATCAAAAACAAAACATCTGAACGTGTAAGAGAAGGACGTGCAGCTGTGACAGAATTTTTGCTGATCAACCACCCACTGGATTGTCCAATTTGTGACCAAGCAGGTGAATGCCATTTGCAAGATTTAGGTTTTGAGCACGGAAAAGCAGGAACGCGTTACGAAGAAAAACGTCGTACCTACGATCCAATTGATATTGGCGACAAGATCAAATTGCACATGAATCGTTGTATTTTGTGTTACCGTTGTGTCTATACGGCTAACCAAATTACAGACAATCGTGTTCACGGTGTGATGCACCGTGGTGATCATGCAGAAATCAGCACTTACATTGAGAAAGCAATCGATAATGATTTTTCTGGAAACGTGATTGACGTTTGTCCAGTTGGAGCATTAACAGATAAAACTTTCCGTTTCAAAAGCCGTGTTTGGTTCTTGAAACCGATGAACGCTTCTTGCGAGTGTACGAAATGTGCTGGTAAAGCGGTTGTTTGGATGTTTGGTGACGAAATCGCTCGAGTTACTGGTCGTAAAGATCAATACGGTGAAATCGAAGACGTTGACGGGAAAACAGGTTGGATTTGCAACGAATGTCGTTTCGATAAGAAAGATAAAAGCAAATGGAACATTGAAGGTCCACGTGTGATCAATCGTCATTCGGTGATTTCTCAAGGTCATTACTTGACAAATGATCCAAAACGTGATGCTAAAAAATTAACGGGTAAGTAAGATGTTGAGTAAAATTATTTTAATCGTTGTATTGTTCGCCATTACTTTGGGAATTGCAGCGTACTTGACTTTGGTTGAACGTAAGGTTGCGGCATGGTTGCAAGACCGTATCGGACCAGATCGTGCAGGACCATGGGGAATTTTACAACCTTTGGCAGATGCTGGAAAAATGTTCTTTAAAGAAGATTTTATTCCTACAAATGCGGATAAATGGTTGTTCATCCTCGGACCAGGAATTGCCATGTTTACGGCATTGTTGACCGGTTCGGTCATTCCTTGGGGGCCAGATTTAGAGTTATTCGGAACAAAAATTCCCTTACAAGTAGCTGATGTCAACATCGGAATCTTGTTCATTATGGGAATTGTATCCATCGGAGTTTACGGAATCATGATTGGTGGTTGGGCTTCCAACAACAAATACTCGCTATATGGAGCTATCCGTGCAAGTTCGCAAATGATTTCTTACGAATTAGCTATGGGTATCTCGGTGATTACCATTGTTATGATGACTGGTAGCTTAAGCATACGCGATATCGTTGACCAACAACACGGTTTCTGGCAAGATGGATGGTTTTCTTGGAATGTATTCAAACAACCATTGGCGTTTTTGATTTTCTTAGTTACCGCATTGGCTGAATGTAACCGTGCTCCTTTCGATTTACCAGAATGTGAATCAGAGTTGATTGGTGGTTACCACACCGAATACGGTTCCATGAAATTAGGTTTCTATCTATTTGCTGAGTATGTCAACATGTTCATCTCATCTGCTGTCATTTCAGCATTGTTCTTCGGAGGTTACAACTTCCCTGGAATGGATGCTTTCTCTGGCAATACTTTAGCAATTTTAGGAACATTGGTTTTCTTCGGAAAAACCTTCTTCTTCATCTTTGTGTTCATGTGGATCCGTTGGACATTACCACGTTTCCGCTACGATCAATTGATGCACTTAGGATGGAAAAAGTTAATCCCAATTTCTATGATCAATTTATTGGTGACAGGAGTGGTGATTGCTCTCACATCAGGATGGTTTACTAAATCGCCAAAATCTATTGAAACAGTTCCGGCTGCTAAGAAAGAAGTGGTGAGAGAACCAAAGCAATTGTCTATGTATAACGCGAAACACGAGCAATAAACGAACGAGAAATGGAAAGTTTATCAAATCGCAAAAAAGTTGTTTCGAATAAGAAAATGAGTTTCATGGAAAAACTCTACTTACCTGCTATCATTGGCGGTATGTGGATTACCTTCAAACACTTATTCAGAAAACACAATACCACAAAATACCCAGAAGTAAAACGCGAGTTTGCAACGGTTTACCGTGGTCAACATGTATTAAAACGTGATGAGCAAGGAAGAGAAAACTGTACGGCTTGCGGATTGTGTGCAGTAGCATGTCCTGCTGAAGCAATTACCATGACTTCTGCTGAGCGCAAAAAAGGAGAAGAGAACTTGTACCGCGAAGAGAAATACGCATCGATGTATGAAATCAATATGTTGCGTTGCATCTTCTGTGGTTTGTGTGAAGAAGCTTGCCCGAAAGAGGCTATTTTCTTGACAGATCGCATCGTTCCTACTTACTTCGAGCGTGAAGACTTTATCTACGGAAAAGAAAAATTGGTAGAGCCAGTGGATCAACGCGTAGATATTACCAAACGACAATTAACCGGAAAACGCCCTGCATAATGAGTTTAGAAATGATTTTTTGGCTCCTTGGTGGTTTAACAATCGGTACAGCTTTGATGGTTGTATTGAGTAAACACCCTGTGAGAAGCGTATTGTTCCTTGTGTTGACATTCTTTATGATCACAGCGAACTACGTGTTGATGAACGCACAGTTTATCGCAATTGTAAACATTATCGTTTATGCCGGTGCCATCATGGTATTGTTCCTTTTCGTATTGATGTTACTCAACTTAAACAAAACCAACGAACCGAAGGGCTCTATTTTAATGACTTTCGGTGCTGTGATTGCAGCCGGTGGTTTGTTGACTGTTTTAGTTGCAGCAATTCGTGATGCTGTTTTAGCTCCTACAATGATTGACGCAAATTCTGAAAATGCAGGATTGGTGGAAAACTTAGGAGAATTACTCTTTACCAAATACGTGCTTCCTTTTGAAGTGTCTTCTATCTTGTTCATCGCAGCAATGGTAGGTGCAGTTCTTTTAGCGAAACGCGACAAACAAACACAAGAATAAGATGTTATTAGCGACTTTATTCGAATCTGGTGTAGACATCAAACACTACATGATCTTAGCAACAGCTTTGTTCGTGATTGGTGTATTTGGTGTGTTGTACCGCAAAAATGCCATCATTTTATTGATGTGCATTGAGTTAATGTTGAATGCAGTAAACTTGTTATTGGTTGCTTTCTCCACTTATTTTGGACAGGCAGACGGACAGTTATTCGTATTCTTCATCATGGTAGTAGCGGCGGCTGAAGCAACGGTCGGTTTATCCATCCTCGTGTTGGTTTACCGTAACTTGCGTACAACCGATATCCGATTGTTTAACAAATTAAAAAATTAAACATGTCGGTAGCTCAACTTCTTCCAATTATTATTGCATTGCCATTATTGGGTGCATTTATCAATGGAACCATCGGTAAAAAATTATCTAAAATGGTTGTAGGTGCAATCGCAACAACGGTAATGGCTGCTGCTTTTGGTTTAGCATTGACTGCTTTCTTCAGTGTTCAACACGGTAACGCGGTTACTGTGAAATTGTTCACGATGTTGAAAACAGATAGTTTCTCTTTGAATGCAGGTTTGCTTGCAGATAACTTGTCGATGTGGATGACCTTGATTGTAACAGGTGTGGGTACGCTCATTCACTTGTTCTCCATGGGTTACATGAAACACGATGCAGGTTACTACAAATTCTTCGTTTACTTGAACCTCTTCATCTTCGCGATGTTGATCCTTGTTCTTGGAAGCAACTACTTCATGTTGTTCTTCGGATGGGAAGGTGTAGGTATTTGCTCGTATTTATTGATCGGTTTCTGGTACCAAGATTTCAAAAACACCTTGGCTGCTCGTAAAGCATTCATCATGAACCGTATCGGTGACCTTGGGTTATTGATTGGTTTGTTCTTAATCTTAGCGAAGTTTGGTACATTGGAATACGGTGAATTAGCAAATGCAGTTTTGGTTGACAAAATCTCTATTAGTGAATGGATGATTTTTGGAATCACAATCTGTTTATTCATTGGTGCTACTGGTAAATCAGCTCAAATTCCTTTGTTTACTTGGTTACCAGATGCGATGGCGGGTCCAACTCCTGTTTCGGCTTTGATCCACGCAGCTACGATGGTAACAGCAGGTATTTTCTTAACCGTTCGTTCCAACTACTTGTTTGAATTACCTGGAGCTGATATTACTCAGGACATCATGTTGTACATCGGTTTAGCAACGTCTATTGTGGCTGCATTCATTGCAATGCGTCAGAACGATATCAAAAAAGTATTGGCTTACTCAACGGTTTCTCAATTGGGGATGTTGTTTGTAGCATTGGGAATGGGAGCTTACACAGCTGCTATGTTCCACGTTACAACACACGCATTCTTCAAAGCATTGTTATTCTTAGGTTCTGGTTCGGTCATCCACGCCATGTCTGATGAACAAGACATTCGTAAAATGGGTGGTTTGCGTAAAAAGATTCCTGTAACGCACTTTACGTTCTTGATTGGAACATTAGCAATTTCTGGATTCCCTTTATTGTCCGGTTTCTATTCAAAAGATGAAATCATCGCACATGCATTTACACATGGAACGTGGTTGTACGGAGCTTTGATGTTCAGTGCTGCTTTGACAGCTATCTATATGTTCCGTTTGTATTTCGTGACTTTCTTCGGAACTTTCCGCGGTACTCACGAACAAGAGCATCACGTTCACGAAGGACCAGCTTCCATGACGCTTCCTTTGATCGTTTTAGC
Source organism: Fluviicola sp. (assembly GCA_020849495.1). Classification (GTDB taxonomy): domain Bacteria; phylum Bacteroidota; class Bacteroidia; order Flavobacteriales_D; family Crocinitomicaceae; genus Fluviicola. The sequence goes on along the minus strand of JADLGD010000111.1, from coordinate 4,742 downwards.
AATTCTTTCCGTTTTTGGAGGTTTGTTAAACTTACCAGGAATTTGGTTACACGGTCAAGCACATTGGATGACGCAGTTATTTGAGCGCAATGTTGCTGGAATGAATGCTCTTCCAAAACATGAAGGTGATAGTAATTTAGCCTTGATGTTGATGATTGTAGCAGGCGCTATGGCCATTTTGATTATGATCGTTACTTACGTTGTTTACGGTAAAAAAGGAAGTCTTCCTGTTGCTGACGAACAATTGAAAGGATGGGAGAAATTATCCGCTAAGAAATTGTACTTCGATGAAATTTACGATGTCTTGTTTGTTCGTCCAGTAGCTTGGATGTCGGATAAAGGTTCGCGTTACTTTGAAGGTGCTTTCTTACACCGTGGAGTGGTTGGCTTAGGTCAAGCAATAGGAAAAACTGGAGATTTAGTGAGAAAATGGCAAACTGGTAGAACAGACAGCTATATCTTGTGGATGGTCTTTGGAATTGTTGGATTAGTGGTGTATTACCTCATTTATAAAAACTAGTACGTGGAACTGTTATTATTTATATTGCCGGTTTTCTTTGCGTTGTCGGTATTAGTGATGCCGCAAAGTTTCGTACGTGTGTACGGATTGTTAGGTGGATTAGCAACCCTTGTTGTTACAATCGGGTTGATTTGCACCTATAATGTAGAAGGAGGAATGCACCTCTTTATTTCTAAAAATTGGATTCCTCAATACGGATTGACCTTGAATTTTGGTTACGATGCCGTTTCCTTGATGATGTTAGTCTTGACTTCTGGTTTGGTTCCATTGATTTTGTTGAGTAACTATAAAAATGAATTGGCATCCAATCGCTTGTTCACGAGTATGGTTTTCTTCATGCAATTGGGCTTGATTGGTGTGTTTGTAGCATTGGATGGTATTTGGTTCTACATTTTCTGGGAGATTACCTTGATTCCAATTTACTTGATCGCATGGTGGTTTGGAGCTCCTGAGCGCAAAGCTGCTTTGGTGAAGTTCTTCATTTATACCTTTGTAGGATCTTTAGCAATGTTGGCTTCCATTATCGGAATCAAAGCCTTTGCTCCTTCATTTGCTTATGGTGACTTGATCGCTGCAACGTTTGAAAGTAAAGAAGTAGCATTTTGGTTAATGGCCGGTTTCTTCTTAGCATTTGCTATTAAAGTTCCAATTTTCCCATTCCATACATGGCAACCTGATACGTACACGAAAGCTCCTATGGCTGGAACGATGTTGCTTTCAGGAATCATGTTGAAAATGGCATTGTACGGAATGATCCGTTGGATGTTGCCATTGTTCCCTGAAGCTTTGGATTGTGCTACTACACCAATTATTGTTTTGGCAACGATTGGAGTTGTTTATGGTGCAATCATCGCTATCAAGCAAGGTGATATGAAACGCTTGTTTGCATTTGCTTCAATGTCACACGTTGGTTTAATTGCAGCGGGTATCATGACGGCAAGTGTGGATGCAATCACGGGAAGTGTACTTCAAATGTTGAATCACGGTTTGGTTGCTGTAGGTTTATTCCTTGCTGTAGATGTGATTGAACGTCGTTTGAACACACGCCAATTGTCTGACTTAGGAGGTTTGGCAAAACAAGCACCTAAATTTGCTTTCTGGTTTGCTGCATTAGCATTTGTTTCTGTTTCAGTTCCTTTCTCAAGTGGATTCATTGGTGAGTTCATGTTGTTGAAAGGTTTGTATTCGTATGATTGGATCATCGGAGTTGTAGCAGGTACCACTTTGATTTTGGGTGCAGTTTACACATTCCGCGCTTACCAATTGAGTATGTACGGACCAGTAAAATTCGAAGGATTTAGCGATTTACATTGGAGCGAATTATTGGTCTTTGCGATCATCATTATCACCGTTGTTGTTTTGGGTGTTTATCCAGCAGCAGTAATTGATTTTGTTGAACCAAGTGTCAAGTCGATTTTAGAATTAGTAACAACTTCAACACCTTCAGGTTTATAATATGGAAGCATTAATTGTACTTTTTGCTAGTGGATTGATTTCCCTTTTTGCAGCATTTGCAAAGAAACCTTGGCTTGTAATGGCTACTGCAGTTGGTGGGTTGTTGCTTACAATTGCATTGATCATAAATCAATTGGCAACTGGAAAAGCTTTGTTGACTTTGAATTACGAAGGTTTACAGTTTGACTACATTTCTTTGATGTATGCTTTGGCTACTACGGTTCTTACTTTATTGATGATTTCAATTGGTTATGAGCGTTTCAAAGAACATCCGGAACACACAGGTGAATACATTGGTTTATTAATCATTTCGTCTACAGGTGCTTTCATCATGTTTGCATTTACAGACATGTTCATGTTCTTCTTAGGCTTAGTGATTTTGTCTTTACCAATTTACGTAATGGCCGGTAGTAATAAGAAAGACATTCGTTCAAACGAGTCCGCATTGAAATACTTCTTGACAGGATCTTTTGCAACAGGAATTATCTTATTCGGTATTGCTTGGATTTATGGTGCAACTGGATCATTCAAATTAGCAGAAATTGGAAGTGCTGCGATGAGCAATGCTGACAATTCATTGATGTTGGTAGGAATCTTGATGATTTTAGGAGCCTTTTTATTCAAAGTTGGTGCTGCACCTTTCCATTTTTGGTCACCTGACGTTTATGAAGGAGCACCGCATTCTGTAACAGGTTTCATGGCTTCAGTAGTGAAATTAGCTGCTTTTGGAGCATTCTTGAAAATGTTCTTGTGGGCATTTGGAAATCCTGAATTAAAAGCATTTTGGTCGCCAGCTTTAGCGGTTTTAATCATCGTGACTTTATTTGTGGGTAACCTTTCTGCATTGCGACAAGTTACCTTGAAACGCTTATTGGCTTATTCTTCGATTTCACATGGAGGTTATACTTTGTTGGTGATCCTTACTTCTGGATTGACTTCTTTGTATGACATGTGGTTCTACATGACAGCTTATGGATTCTCAATGGTCGGAATCATTGCGGTAGGTATTGCAGTAAATGATCAGGAAGACAAAATCGAATCCTTGAGAGGATTGGGTCAAAGAAATCCGTTATTGACAGTTGTTGCGGTTGTTTCCATCTTGTCTTTGGCTGGTATTCCACCAACAGCAGGTTTCTTCGGTAAATACATGGTGTTTTCTGCTGCATGGTCATCTTACTGGTGGGTTGTGATCATTGCATTGATTAACTCTGCAATCAGTATTTATTACTATTTGAAAGTATTGGGCGTCATGGTTTCAAAATCAGAAACACCGCAAGAAAAAATCAAATTGAGCCCGTTAACAACGATAGCACTTTTAGTGTCTTTGGTTGGAATGCTTGGATTAGCAATCGTTACTCCGTTTATCATCTAGGAATTATTTTCCTAAAAACTCATAAGAAATTGGGCTACACTGGTCGCGACTTTTACATTTGTAGAAGTATGACAAAGTGTAGCCTTTTTATTTTGCTCTTATTTCCGTTTGCATTAAGCGCTCAATTATTGGACAATTCTCAAGGTTTGGCCTTTACAGATGCTCCATTTTTCAATACGCAATTTGTTAAAGCGAGTAAAATCAAATCCATTAAAGGAGAGTACACTTTTAAAAAACAAGGAGATGTTTTGAGAGAATCAAAATATGTCTATGTTTTTTCCTTTGATACCTTGGGCAATTTATTGCAACACTACGAAACGGCGAAAGGAGATTTGGTTACCGATACAACTGTTCGTTTGTATGATTACACCAATAAAGGATGGATGGTACGCTCCAGAATTTCTCAGAAAAAAGGATTTCTTTCAACGTATTACACGCACGATGAAAAAGGAAGAGTGATCAAAGAAGAGGTTTATCGCGACATTGACACGATGCATTCCATTCTAGATCCTGTTATTGAACGTTCATTGCTGTGGAATACTGAAACCATGCAGTATGAAGAATACGAAGGGCAATTCCGCAAGAAAGTGTTCAATAGTTATGGGAATCAGTATTTAGAAATCACCCGCTATTACGATTCCATTGGATTGTTGAATAGAATTGAGGAACTGTTTACCATTACAAGGAACAAACTAACCACTCATTTTACGTATTCTGATAAAGGCTTAATTGAACGCATGACGACGGTTCGAAATTTGGATTCAATTCCTTTATCTGAAGTTATTTTTGCTTACGATGAGTTTGGAAATTTACAATCCAAAAAGGAATATAAAAATGGTGTATTCACCACTGAATATCAAGTCATTTACAGTGGACTTACTGGATTGCTTTCTTCAATATTAATTCGTGAAGTGAGTTCTAATTTTATCTCTATCATCCGTTTTGAAGAACCTGAATTTTGGGATAGACCGAAGCAAAATTAACTTGTTGGTTTGTTCTTAGTTTTTTCTGCTCTTGTCTAAATCGAAAGATAGGGGATAACACGATTTTTTATATCAAAATTCTTCCCAATCTCCCAAAAACACTGACTTCTTAATAATATTATTAAATTGTTTTTTAGAGAATTTCTCGTTTTCCAAGATTAGGCAGTAGTTGGTTGAATTTACTCAATGGAACCCCCTCCAACCTCCCAAAAACACTGACTTCTTAATAATATTGTTAAATTGTTTTTTAGGGAATTTCTCGTTTTCCAATATTTGGTCGCAGTTGTTTGAATTTACCCGATGGAATCCCCTTCAATCTCTCAAAAATACTGGCTTCTTAATAATATTGTTAAATTGTTTTTTAGGTAATTTCTCGTTTTCCTAGATTGGGTAGTAATTGGCAGAATTTACC
>JADLGD010000110.1 GCA_020849495.1 Fluviicola sp. | reverse complement strand
TTCCTAATGCTCCGAGTGTAAATGTATTCGTTAGATTACTACTCATCCAGTCGCCTGAAGAGAATGTTCCATCTCCGTTAGCATCGTAGAGGGAATACAAATAATAACTTCCTGGATGCATATAAATAAATGTAAATGCATTGTCGGTTGATGCTAGAAAAACATAACGCGAGCGGTATTTTAATTGTGCTGGAAGATATGTGAATCCTGAAAACAATGGTTGTGTTGTAATCATAAGAAAAACTTTTTTGTCAGGATCAGGAACGTGTGTGCCATCAAAACTGACATTTACAGTTATTTTTCCGAGATAGGGTTGTGAAGTTTCATCGTATGGGTCTGTACTTGAATTGTAATAAATAGCTTCGCTTACTGCATCAAAGGTGCTGGAAAAATCTTTTACCATTTGCTTTTGTGGAAAACTAAATGCAGTTATTGCTGGTTGTGCTGATGTGTTATCTTTTAGTTGTGCTCTCCAAAGCATGTGCGTTTGTGGCGAGGAAAGTGTATTGTAAACGTTTGTATACACATGAACAATTAGACTATCGTCTTTAAATAGCACGTTTGTATACACACGATTTTGCCCAGCTTTAAAATCAGAAAAGCGATAGAAATAGTTATTTGTTGTTTCTGAAACGCTATCAATTACAGCATATGCAATACGCTGAGATCCTGCAAATCCTCCTCCGTTGCGAAAGGCCATTTTATAGGCTCCACCATGTTTTACAATAAAGAAACCCATTAGAATATTATTAACAGAATCCAATTCATTTTTTGCTGAAACTTGTGCAGCCGAAACGGGTCTGAAATCTACAATCCATTCCGGATAGCTTCCCAATGCTGTGGTGGATGTTACTGGTCCGTTCCAAATACCTGGCAACCGAGAAAGGATATTGTAGCCGGTAACGGTTGTGCTGGCATCAATTCCTCCTGAACCACTCGCTGGTGGCGGTGTTTCTTCTGTATCTTTTTTGTCTTTACAAGATGTAGAAAAAAGGGAGAGGATCAAAGAAAATCCAAGTACTATGTTGGCAGTTGTTTTCATGTTTGTAATTTGATATCTAAAATTAGCAAAAAAATCCCGTAAATTTGAATGATTACAAAAAATACACCTATGACAAGAATCACTTCCATCGAAAAATATCATCAAGAGTATCAAAGAAGCGTTGAAACACCAGAAGCCTTTTGGGCTGAGAAAGCAGAAACATTTATTTGGAAGAAGAAATGGGACAACGTTTTGGATTGGAATTTTAAAGATCCTAAAATAGAATTGTTTGTAGGGGGTAAATTAAATATCACAGAGAATTGTTTAGACAGACATTTGGCAACACGCGGAGATCAGGTGGCATATTATTGGGAGCCAAATGATATCAATGGAAAAGCTGTATCATTCACTTACAAACAGTTGCATGAGCAAGTGTGTAAGTTTGCAAATGTTTTGAAAAATAATGGAGCTCAAAAAGGGGATAAAATTTGTATTTATATGCCGATGGTTCCTGAATTGGCCATTGCACTTTTAGCTTGTGCACGAATTGGTGCGGTACATTCCGTTGTATTTGGTGGTTTCTCCGCAGCAGCTCTTTCGGGAAGAATTCAAGATAGTGATTGTAAAATTGTGGTAACAACAGATGGAGCCTATCGAGGAGCGAAAGATATTCCGATGAAAGATACGGTTGATGAAGCACTTGAAATTTGTCCTTCGGTGAATAAAGTTATTGTATTGGAACATACTCATTCGAACATTCGTGTAAATTCTGAACGTGATGTTTTTTGGAAACAAGAAATGGAAAAGGTGAATGGTGATTGTCCGGCTGAGCCCATGGATGCGGAAGATATGTTGTTTGTTTTGTATACCTCCGGTTCCACCGGTAAACCAAAGGGCGTTGTCCATACATGTGGCGGATATATGGTATACACACAGTATACGTTTGAGAATGTGTTTCAGTACAAGGACAAAGAAGTGTATTGGTGTACCGCAGATATCGGTTGGATTACGGGGCATTCTTATATTGTGTATGCTCCCTTGTTAGCAGGTGCAACATCCGTTATGTTCGAAGGTGTTCCAACCTATCCGGATGCAGGTCGTTTTTGGAATGTGATTGATAAATATAAAGTGAATGTTTTTTATACTGCTCCAACCGCAATCAGAGCTTTAGAAGCAGCAGGTTTGGAATTTGTAAAACCATATCAATTGGTTTCATTGAGAGTTTTGGGAAGTGTTGGCGAAACCATCAACGAAGAAGCTTGGAATTGGTACAACGAAAATATTGGTAAAGGGAATTGCCCGATTGTGGATACGTGGTGGCAAACAGAAACCGGTGGTATGTTGATTTCTCCAATTGCAGGAATCACAAAGACAAAACCTGGTTTTGCAACTTTGCCTTTGCCTGGGGTGCAACCAATTTTAGTGGACGATAAAGGGAATGAAATTATTGGAAACGGTGTAGAAGGGAATTTATGTATAAAATTTCCTTGGCCTTCGATTATCAGAACAACGTATGGTGATCATGAGCGTTGTCGGACGAATTATTTTGCAACCTATCCGGGGTTGTATTTTACAGGAGATGGTTGTAGACGTGATGAAGATGGATATTACAGAATTACCGGACGAGTAGATGATGTGATGAATGTGAGTGGGCACCGAATAGGAACAGCAGAAGTAGAGAGCGCAATTAATATGCATGCAGATATTGTGGAGAGTGCCGTGGTTGGTTATCCTCATGATATCAAAGGACAAGGAATTTATGCCTATGTGATTTGTACAAATTCAAATAAGGATGTTGATGCGTTGCGAAAAGAAATTTTAGCTGAAGTCACCAAGGTTATTGGTCCGATTGCAAAACCTGATAAAATACAAGTTGTAAGCGGTTTGCCCAAAACACGTAGTGGCAAAATTATGAGAAGGATATTACGCAAGGTTGCAGAAGGAGATGTATCGAATTTAGGAGATACGTCTACGTTGCTTGATCCTTCTGTAGTTGAAGAGATAAAAGCGGGTGCAATAAAGTAAGTTTATTGTGCAAGAATAATCAGCGGTTTCAGAAAATTTGTTTCGTCATCTGCAACTTTTAAGAAATACATTCCCGGAGCAATGTTTTTTGTATCTATAGAAACAAGGTGTTCGCCCATCGAATAATTTTCTTTCCCTTTTTCTAAAATTTTTTGTCCGAATATATTCATAATCGAAAGACTTAGATTCTTTGAGTGTGTTAATGAAAACGAAATCGTTACATGTTCATTAGCCGGATTTGGAAACAAATGAAACATGTTTTCAATGGAATGCAAATCTTCTACTCCTGAATTCACATCTAAATTAATATCATCGATGTAAACATTGTTTCCACCGCTGGAAGTATACACAAATTTGAAACGGAAGTTCGATGTCATGTATGATCCGGGGATGTTCGCTACACCCTGTTTCCATTCACTAGATGAAGAAGGAGTAAATGGAGAACTTGTTATTGGAGCAGTTTCTAATGCTGTTCCAACTAAATTTAATCGTTGAATCCAAGTGGTGTTGCAATTGCTGGTAACATACACTTGTAGTCGATCGTTGCTGCTGGAATCTTTTTTAGCATAGGCATATTTAAAGCTGATGTTTAGTGAAGTTGCTCCTGTGAGGTTAATAATATTGCTGAACAACTCATCTTTGGTATTCATGGTATTGTTAAAGTTGTTCAGCATTACCGATGTTGATCCTGAAACAGCTGCTGTATTTGTCAGTTGCCAAGCGTTGATGGTGTCAAAACTATTCGAAAACCATTCCAATCCATCTAACGAAGGAGTCGCTTCAAAGCTTTCCGAAAAAGGATAAACAGTACCGGTCGTTGGCAAAACAGAAATGAAATTCGATTTTGAAATTTCTGCCGTATCACTTCCATTCACTACTTTTAATGTGACATTGTATTTTCCTGGTGAGGTGTAATATACTAAAGGGCTTGCGAGTGTAGATGAAGAAGGAGTTCCTCCGGGGAATGTCCAAAGGATACTTGTAAATGAACCATTGTAAGAAGTGTTGGTGAAAGATATCACATCACCGGAACCTTGACAAACCACTCTTTTGTTACTTGTAAATTCAGCTTTGCATAAAGGACTCGGCACTGTATCAACACCGGTTGCAATTAAGTTGGCAGTTTGCCATAAATTATCTCTTCCGGCAATGGGAGAATTGAGACAGGCTTGCATGCGGGCTTTTTGGCCGAACGTAAACATACGGTTACAATAAGAATAGTCCATTGTATTCTGAACATTGTCAACCGGATTTAAGCACGATGCACCGGATAAATTGCAGCTCGTCCAGCCGATTGTTGGTGGTGTGTCTGCTACTAAATCGTCAATGCTGCAATCTTTAAACGGATCTGCGCAGGGATAATAATAAAAGCCCGGGACATTGTTCCCTCCCCAGATGTGTTGTAGATTCAAGTAGTGTCCGCATTCATGGGCAAATGCAACCGAACGCGTATAATTGGACGTTCCGATGGTACCTACGTAGTCGTGTGCAATAACGATTCCATCCCAAGCCGGTATCGAATCGGCATCAGACGGCCATACACAATGTCCCGCTAAACCGGCCGCATTTTGTACAATATAAACGTTCAGATATTTATTCGTTGGCCATTGGATTAATGATTTAACCGAGTGGTCGCCAACGGTCGTCAGTGAGGAAGCAATTCGATTGATTCCACTAGTGCAGTTTCCGCTGGGGTCAAGTTGTGCCAGGCGAAATTCAATGTCGCAATCGGCATGAAGTGGTTTAAAAGCCGCAACGATGGAGCCGGTATCGGCCAATTGTTTTCTGAAGGTTTTATTTAAAACATCCAGCCCATCTTTGATTTGAGCATCACTGATATTTTCTGTTCCGTAGTTATGTATCACTTGGAATACAACGGGTATAATATAAGTAGCGCTACTTGTTCTATTTGCGTAAAAGTCGTTCACAAACTTTTGGGTAAATGCTTCCAGTTCAATATCCCGTTTAATAACGGCTTCCGCGATTTTTGGGTTTTTCTGAAGTGTAGAAATTCGCAGTTCATCTGCCCCGCAATATTTTAACGGTTCTTGTGAAAAAAGATTTAAGATAAACGAAACGGACAAAAGAGAAAGTAGTAGTTTTTTCATGGAATAGTATCTAGATACTACAAACTTAAGGATTATAATC
>JADLGD010000109.1 GCA_020849495.1 Fluviicola sp. | reverse complement strand
TTGGAGCAGTTGCTATGATTGTATCCGTTTACGCGAATGTTTTTGCAGGAATGCTTTTCGGTTTATTCATCGTTGCTTTGGGCTTCTCTTTACAACAAACTTCAGCCAATCCATTCATGATTGCTTTAGGAGATGAAAAAACAGGCAGTAATCGGATTAATTTAGGTGGTGGTATCAATAGTTTGGGAACAACCATTGGACCCGTTTTAGTCTCTTTGGCTTTGTTTGGTACAGCGGCATCCATTTCAGATGAAATGATTGCGAAGTTGAATCTAAATACAGTCATTATTTTGTATGCGGGTGTAGGATGCTTGTTCCTAGGTGTAGCAGCTTTATTCGGTTTTTCTAAGAAAGTACCTTCAGGAAAATTAGAAGAGATTGCAGTTGAACATTCCTCAAACGATGATATCCTCGATGATCTTCCAACGCAAAAAGAAGCAAATGAAGTAATCATTGATCAATTTCCTGTACAAAAAGAATCTTCTAAAAAAGCAGTGGTAACATTGTTACTAATCACGGGATTATTGTCGGCATGTTTTGCACCAGTATTTAGTAGTTACCGTTCGGATGAAGCAAAACAATTGATTGAGTTGGACGGAGCAATGAATGAATTGTTGACCAATGATGATAATCAAACTATCAGTTTTGAAACATTGGATCTTGCTTCTAAAACACAATACAAAAGCTTAGAATTAACCCATCAAACCATCAAAAAGCAATTAGACAAAAATCGCATGATTTGGTTGACAGCTGGAATCGTTGTGGTAGTAGGTGGAATCTTGTTTTCAACTGCTAGCGCTAGTCGTAAATCGGAAGGTTGGGGAGCAATGAAATACCCACAGTTGAGTTTGGGCATGCTGGCCATTTTTGTTTACGTTGGTGTAGAAGTAGCAGTTGGCAGTAATTTAGGTGAATTGCTAAAACAACAAGCGTTTGGAGGCTACAGTTCGTCAGAAATCACTCCATTTGTTTCCATGTTTTGGGGAAGCTTGATGATTGGTCGTTGGTCTGGTGCCATCAATGCTTTTAAATTGAGTGCATCGACTAAAATGGTCTTAAAATTCATTGTTCCTTTAGTGGCTTTCTCCCTCATTTTAGGAATCTCAAAATTATCTGGTTACAACATCGATGCGTTGTACTGGTACATCTTCTGTGTATTGATTCAAATTGTTGCTTTTTATCTTACCAATGATAAACCAGCTTTTTCATTAACCGTATTTGGATTACTGGGACTTGTTGCGATCATCATCGGATTAACAACCAGTGGAATTGTAGCGATTTATGCCTTTTTGAGTGCAGGTTTATTCTGTTCGATCATGTGGCCGTGTATTTTCTCTTTGTCGTTGGCAGGTTTAGGAAAATACCAAGCACAAGGTTCTGGTTTCTTGGTAATGATGATTTTGGGTGGCGCATTGATTCCTCCATTCCAAGGAAAACTGTCTGATATCATTGGCATTCAACCATCTTTCATCGTTGGTGCGGTTTGTTTTGCCTATATCTTGTTCTTTGCCGTTTATGTGAACCGCTTATTGAAAAAACAAGGCGTTTCATTGGATGAACCCAATGCGGCACATTAACAAAACGCCTTTAAGCATTTATTTACGTTTGAAGCGAATGGATTGGAACATTTTTTCAATCACAGCTTGCTGTTCTTCATAGCAATACGTCTTGGAAATGACCAACCAATAATCTTTAATCGGTGTTGCATAAAACACTTGATGGGTTGTTACTTCATTTTCTTCATCCACCATTTTTAATGATAACATGTGGAAAGGTATTCCATCAATTTTGGTTTCCACTACTTCACTTGTAGAATCAGTAAGATCCGTGAAAAATTCTACTCCTTCTTTCAAATCCATTAAGTATTTTTTAGGATCATTGGTAAAAGGATTCGTTTTTTCCGCATAGATGTACAAATAGCCATCATCAATGTAATTGGAATCTTCTTCGTACTTGGAAATACGCAATAAATCAGCATCAAACGGACGTTTGTATTTCGTACGTTCAATCTCTTTTTGAATCCAAGAAGTGTCAATTTGCATTTCGAAGGAAAAATAAGAGTTGGTATAAGTCGTACCGTTCACAGTTCCTTGTTGTAAAATCTCTTTTGAACGGGGTTTAATTCCTCCAAAACATCCTGTAAAAAGCAAGATTGTAGCTAATAATGAGCTAAGTAGTAGAATTTTTTTCATGGGATAATCGTAATTATTGCTTCAATTTTATTGAAAAAGCTTGAAATACAAGATGTTTGCGTCATAATCTATATTGAGTCTAAATAAGAACCTTTTTTTCATCGGGTTGTTCTAGAAGTTAAATTTGCATAGTGTTTGACAAAATTTAACATGATATGAGTAAATCAGCGATTTTGAAATCGTCCATAGCCAAAAAGTATTGGATGGCTTTAACTGGATTGTTCCTGTGTACCTTTTTGATAGGTCACTTATTGGGGAACTTACAATTGGTACTAAAGACTGGTGAAGAAGGTCGAAGAGCGTTCAATGAGTATGCGTACTTCATGGGGCACAACATCTTCATCAAAATATTGTCTTGGGTAACTTACATTTCAATCATTTTCCATGCGGTTGATGGTTTTATGTTGACGTTCCAAAACAAGAAGGCGCGTCCACAAAACTATGCGTATAACAACCCGGGTGCTAATTCTAGCTTGCCTTCTCGCTACATGGCAATTTTAGGTACTGTTGTTTTGGTGTTCATTGTAACGCACATGGCTAATTTCTGGTGGAAAGCGAAAGTAACTGAGGACATTCCTTTACATGTCAAAGAGATCGTTGTTCCAGGAAACCCAATGATGGGTCAACCGGATCAAAAAATGGAATTGTACTTGACAACAAGTGGTAATTACATGCCGATTCAAAAGGATCAAGTTGTATTCAAAAACAAAACAGAGATTTACGACAAAACATTTGACATCAAAATGGGTGAAGGTTACAAAGACTTGCACACTGTAGTGATGAAGTTTTTCAGCAAAGAAAACGAATTGGGTCTTGTTTACTTGATTTTCTACGTCGTATCAATGGGTGTTTTAGCATTCCACTTGTGGCATGGCTTTGCATCTGCATTCCAAACTTTAGGAGTACGTCATAAGCGCTACACACCTGCAATTAATTTTATAGGAAAAGCATTTGCGCTTTTAGTTCCGCTAGCGTTCGCGGTAATTCCGGTTATGATTTACATGCGTTAATTCTAAAAAATTGAAAATATGTCTATTCTAGATTCAAAAATACCAGAAGGTTCCATTGCAGAAAAGTGGACCAATCATAAAAATCACTTAAAATTAGTAGCTCCAAACAACCGTCCGAAAATTGATGTTATTGTTGTAGGAACAGGATTGGCTGGTGCTTCAGCCGCTGCTTCTTTAGGTGAAATGGGATACAATGTAAAAGCATTTTGTTTCCAAGATTCTCCTCGTCGTGCACACTCGATTGCTGCACAAGGAGGAATCAACGCTGCTAAAAATTATCAAAACGACGGTGACTCAATTTTCCGTTTGTTTTACGATACCATCAAAGGTGGTGATTACCGTGCTCGCGAAGCAAACGTTCATCGTTTGGCGGAAGTTTCTGGTAACATCATCGACCAATGTGTGGCACAAGGCGTTCCTTTTGCTCGCGAATACGGAGGTTTGTTAGACAACCGTTCATTTGGTGGTACACAAGTACAACGTACATTCTATGCTGCAGGTCAAACAGGACAACAATTGTTGTTGGGAGCATATTCAGCATTGTCTCGCCAAATTGGTTTAGGACGTGTGAAAATGTACAACCGTCATGAAATGTTGGACTTGGTAAAAGTTGACGGAAAAGCGCGTGGTATCATTGCACGTAACTTGGTGACAGGAGAGATCGAACGTCATTCAGCACATGCAGTGATCATTGCTTCAGGTGGATACGGAAACGTTTACTTCTTGTCAACAAATGCAATGGGATCGAACGTAACAGCAGCTTGGAAAGCACACAAACGTGGAGCTTACTTTGCGAACCCTTGTTATGTACAAATTCACCCAACATGTATTCCAGTACACGGAACGAACCAATCGAAATTGACATTGATGTCAGAATCATTGCGTAACTCGGGTCGTATTTGGGTACCGAAGAAAAAAGAAGATGCAGAAGCAATTCGCGCTGGACAATTGAAACCAACACAAATTGCAGAAGAAGATAGAGATTATTACTTGGAAAGAAGATACCCTGCTTTTGGTAACTTGGTTCCTCGTGACGTTGCTTCACGTGCTGCAAAAGAGCGTTGTGATGCTGGTTTCGGTATCGAAGCAAATGACACGAACGAAGGTGTTTACTTGGATTTCTCTTCGGAGATCATTGCAAAAGGTAAACAAGCGGCTTATGCTTCAGGTGACCACAATCCATCGGATTTAAAAATCATGGAATTGGGTAAAAAATGGGTGGAAGAGAAATACGGAAACTTGTTCCAGATGTATGAAAAAATTACAGATGAGAACCCGTATGAAACACCAATGAAGATTTATCCAGCTGTTCACTACACCATGGGTGGTGTTTGGGTTGATTACAACTTACAATCTACCATTCCAGGATGTTTCGTTGCAGGAGAAGCAAACTTCTCTGATCACGGAGCCAACCGTTTGGGAGCATCAGCATTGATGCAAGGTTTAGCTGACGGTTATTTCGTGTTGCCTTACACGGTTTCAAACTACTTGGCAGATGAAATTCGCACCGGAAAAATCTCAACGGATTCACCTGAGTTCGTAGAAGCTGAAAACAATGTAAAAGAATCCATCAACAAGTTCTTGAGCAACAACGGTTCAAAAACAGTAGATCATTTCCACAAACGTTTGGGCTTGATCATGTGGAACAAAGTTGGAATGGGTCGTAATGCACAAGGATTAACAGAAGCTATTTCTGAAATTGCAGCATTGCGTGAAGAGTTCTACAAAGACGTATTTGTTCCTGGAGACGCAAACGAAATGAATCCTGAATTGGAAAAAGCATTGCGTGTAGGTGACTTTATGGAATTGGGTCAATTAATGGCGATTGATGCCTTGCAACGTAAAGAATCATGTGGTGGTCACTTCCGTGAAGAGTACCAAGATGCAGAAGGTGAAACATTGCGTGACGATGAGAACTTCAAATTCGTAGGAGCTTGGGAATACAAAGGAATGGACATCAATCAATCAGTTCTTCACAAAGAGCCGTTGAATTATGAATTCATTAAAATTGCAGCGCGTAACTACAAGTAATTAGGCAATAGTAAACAGGCAATAGTATTGACATGAGTATCAACTCTTATAAAGATTTACTTATTTGGCAGAAAGGAATAGACCTTGCTGTTGATGTATATTCTTTAACAAGAGATTTCCCAGAAACGGAAAAATTTGCGCTTACAAGTCAAATAAAACGTTCAGCTTCATCAATTTCAGCAAATATTGCAGAAGGTTATGGGAGACAGTCAAGTAAAAGCTATAGTCAGTTTATAAAAATTTCCAGAGGTTCATTATTTGAATTGGAAACTCATCTAATACTTGCAGAACGCTTAAATTTTATAGCTGAAAAAGAGTTGTACGATAAAATTAAAAACCAAATCATTGAAGAAGGAAAAATGCTTAACTCCTTCATCAAAAAATTGGACAATAAACAATAACTATTTTGATTAGGTACGTGGCTATTGCCTATTGCCTATTCGCTTAATAACTAAATTATTATGGCATCAAAAACAATTAACATAAACCTAAAAATTTGGCGTCAAAAGAACGCGAATGCAAAGGGAAGTATGGAGACATACAAATTGGACAATGTTTCTACAGATAGTTCATTCTTGGAAATGTTGGATCAATTGAACGAACAATTGGTAAACGAGCGCAAAGAGCCAATCGCATTTGATCACGACTGTCGTGAGGGAATCTGTGGTATGTGTTCATTGTACATCAATGGTGAGGCACACGGACCAGACCGCGCGGTAACGACTTGTCAGTTGCACATGCGTAAATTCAAAGACGGTGAAACCATTTATGTAGAGCCTTGGAGAGCGAAAGCATTCCCAGTAATCAAAGACTTGGTGGTTGACCGTTCTTCGTTTGACCGCATCCAACAAGCGGGAGGTTTCGTTTCGGTGAACACTTCAGGTAATACCATCGATGCGAATGCAATTCCAATTGGAAAAGCAGATGCAGACAAAGCATTTGAAGCAGCAACTTGTATTGGTTGTGGAGCATGTGTAGCGTCTTGTAAAAATGCATCAGCTATGTTGTTTGTTTCTGCAAAAGTTTCTCAAATGGCTTTGTTACCACAAGGTAAAGTAGAAGCGAAACAACGTGTATTGAACATGGTGAAACAAATGGATGAAGAAGGATTTGGTAACTGTACCAACACTGGTGCTTGTGCAGTTGAATGTCCGAAAGAAATTTCTTTGGAAAACATTGCACGCATGAACCGTGAATACTTAAAAGCAATGGTTACTGCTGAGTAACATTCTTAATAACATTTGAAAGCCGGGTTTAAAATAAACTCGGCTTTTTTGTTTTTATACTGTTTTATTAATTAAAGCATTACCATTCATTTATATAAGACAAATAAAATTTGGAAGTAAGCAAATTGTTTCTGTATCTTTAAGGCATCTTTAATTTACTTATGTTATGAGAAAACTAATACTTATGATTGGTGGAGTATTGGCAATGACTGCTTCTTACGGGCAGATCATCGTTGCTCAAATATCTCCAAATCCAACACCTTACCTACAGTTTGAAACGGCTTCAGGATGGGGATTGGATATGTCTATTGCTGGAAACTTTGTGGAAGACACAGTAGTTGTTGCTAACGATTCATTGGCATGTACGCCTTTGACAAACGGGGCTCAATTGGATGGTAAAATTGCATTGATTTACCGTGGTCCTTGTGAATTTGGTGCTAAAGCATTAGAAGCACAAAACGCTGGTGCTGTTGGTGTAATCATCATCAACAATCAACCTGCTGCTCCAATCCCAATGGGTGCTGGTGCTGTTGGTGCTAGCGTTACTATTCCGGTAGTGATGATGACTCAAGCGGATGGTGTTTCTTTGCGTTCAATCATGCAAAATGACGTTTTGGTTATGCGTTTTGGTAACAAATCTGGTTACTATCCAAATGACTTAGGTTCTTATGCTGCTGCTGGATTACGTGCAAACTTTGGTTCAAAACCAGCTGCTTTGGCACAAAATGCTTCTGAATTGACAGTTGAATTTGGTTGTTGGGCATACAACTATGGAGCTCTTGATCAATTTGATGTTTCTTTGAATACCATCGTAAAACGTAATGGTACTGAAGTTTACAATGAAGTTTCTACTTTTACTGATATCGTTAGCGGTGACTCTGCTTATTTCACAACTCCAGACATGGCTTTGTCTTCTTACTTATCTGGTGATTACACAGTACAATACATTTTCAGTGCTGATGGTGTTGCTGATGACTACCCTGCTGATGACACTGCATCTTACATTTTCAACTTAGGAGACCTTTGGTCTTTGGCTCATGCTACATCTGATTCTACAACTGTAGCTGATGGTTTCTACCGTGCTTCTACATTACCAACTTCACAATTTGAAGCTTGTATCGTATTGAACGATGCAAATGCTAGCCGCGTTGCAACAGACGGTGTTCGCTTTGCTGGTTTTGCAATTGGTGCTGCTGATACTGCAACTGTA
>JADLGD010000108.1 GCA_020849495.1 Fluviicola sp. | reverse complement strand
TAAATTCTTGCCTTTTCGGGTAAAAGGCTTTCGAAGTGTTTGCCTCCCGCAAACAAAGCTAACAAAAGTTAGATGTCTTCGCCAGTGAATAGTTGGAATCCGTCATGTGACGAATAGGTTTCTGGTTCGTTTATTCAGTTTAAATAGTTTTAGTTATAGGCCATATTCAGGTGTGTGAATAATTAGCGGTTTTCAAAAATATTCAATTTAGTAAATTATCAACAGATATGATGATATTAAATTATCAACACATCGGTTGATTTGTATGTGCATAAAGTGGAATACCAAATATGGATCGGTCAACGCATTCGCGCATTGCGAGTAGAGCAAGGTGTTTCCCAACGGCAATTGGCACTATTGGCGAACAAAGACCCACAAAGTTTGGAACGAGTAGAAAACGGAAAGTCATGTCCTACTGTTTTTTATCTCAAAGAGATCATAGATGCATTAGGTATTTCAATGGTTGATTTTTTTGATCAAACTTGAAGAATAAGTTGCTTTTTTATGATCATTCAGGTAATAGAATGAATCGAAGCTGACTATTAAATGTAAGTTGTTTGAGCGATGAATGTTTTCAAATCGCTTATTGTTTATTTTTCAATTTCTTCACTTCCCAGTGGTATCCACTATCTTCTTGACCTTCGTCTTGCCAACCGTAATAAACAACTGCTTTGTTGTTTTCTATTGTTGCGTAGTAATATTCGCCGTAGCCTGCCCACCAGCCTCCATAAGCACTTTTTGCACTTGCTGGAATGTCGTATTGAGCGAATGATTTTTTATTAATTGGATCACAAGCGGCAATGGTATCAATGGTTTGAGGAGTTCCGTTTACTTCCAAAATAACCAGATGTTCTCTCATTCCGTAGTCGAGTTCTCTTAAAAACTTGCCTTTTAATTCGACTGAAGTAACAACTGTTTCTTCTTCCGCTTCTTTTTCTTCCTTTTCAGTGGGAACTTCACTTTCCTGCGTTTTGACACTAGTTTTTGACTCAGATACAGTTGTTGTTTCAGATGTCGTACAACTAAGCATACTTGCTAGAAAAATGCCTAAAAAGAGGACTGATCGTTTCATGATAAAAGTTTTTCGGATTTGAAGATAATTAAAAACAAGTAAATCATTCATTAAAGGTCATTTATCTGGTGATTGTTTTATTTTTGTTTGAATCTGTTTGATTATGGTAGTTACTCGACAATTTTACAAATACATCCTTGCTTTATTAGGATTCACGTTCTTAATGGCATCTTGTGCACTTGTAGGTAAAAGACACGAGCAATTTGATGATGTTCCATTAGAAAGTGTAGCTATTACGAATGATGATTCCATTGTGTTTCCCGAACCAAAAGATATTACTTTCGACATCAAACGTCTTCGTTCTTTGGATTTTGGAAAAGATACTTTGAATAGAAATGCCGTTTTAGAGCAAGTGTTCAACAAACAAATAGATCCAGATGATTGGAATTACAATGATTTTTATGATTTGACCTATTGGAAATGTTCCACCTGTGAAAAGGTTTCTGTATTAGATGGAAATCAATCGTATGCGGATCAACTAGTCTATGAAAAATTACCGCTTGAAATCAACTACACACAGTTGATTGGTCAATTGGATTTTCAAGGATCCAATGAAAAGGCTTATAGTTTACTTTCTTTTTCAACTGGGCCTGATTATGAACTCACAGGAAGATTTGTTTCAGGAATGTTGAGCTTGGCTTTGATGGAGAAAAACGATTCATGGAAGATCAAACAATTTAATTTGGTGGTCAATTATCAAGGAGCGTTTCAGCAAGCGAATGGTATTGATACCTTGATTGAATTACCCAATGGAGAACCTTTGTTTGTTGGTTATGGAGGAGTTGCAAACGGTGTTTCTGCGGAAGACTATTGGCCGGTTTATGAAAATTTGTATTGCTACGACTTTAAAGATTTGAAAGAAACCATAAAATTTCATAGTGCTGTTTGTTGGATCAATGGAGATGAGGATTTGGGATCTAAATGGGAAACGAAAATTATAGAACCCCAAAAGGTTGGTGAGCAAACACAATTGACTGTACTTACCACTGGTCGATTGGATAAAGATCGCATGTGGGGTTTGCCGGAAGGGCTTACTCAAGATGTGTACAATCAATTACCACAGGTTTCCAATTTTGAGTTAAAAACCATTTATGGGTTCGTCGAAGGAAAATGGACGAAGATTAAAATTGTCTTGGATAGATGGACGGATGACCCCAACAAACGTCAGACCTACGTTATTCTTTAATCTCTCAACAAGTAATTGTAGCGTTGAACAGTGTTTTCCAAGCCTAAATAAAGCGCATCGGAAATCAAAGCATGTCCGATCGATACTTCTGCTAATTGAGGAATGGATTGCTTGAAAAAGCGCAAGTTTTCTTGACTTAAATCATGTCCAGCATTGATTTCTAAGCCCAATTCTAAAGCTCTATTGGCTGCAAGTACAAATGGAGCAACAGCAGCTGTAGGGTCTTTTGAATAATCTTCAGCGTAAGGTCCTGTGTACAATTCAATGCGATCTACTCCTGTTTTAGCGGCGTATTCAATGTTTTCCAAATTGGTATCCACAAAAATAGATGTTCTAACTCCCCAACTTTTGATTTGTGCAACCAGGCTTTTCAATAATTCCAAATGCGTTTTTGTATCCCAACCAGCATTACTTGTGAGCACATGCGGAGGATCAGGAACCAAAGTTGCTTGAGCTGGACGGTAATTTTCAATCATGGCCATATAGCGCTCATCAGGGTAACCTTCAATATTGAATTCTGTTGTCACCACTTTGGATAAATCATCCACATCTTTTGTGGTAATGTGACGTTCATCTGGTCGCGGATGAATGGTAATGCCCTCAGCACCATAACGTTCACAATCAATGGCAACTTGAACCACATTCGGCACATCACCTCCGCGAGCATTGCGAATGGTTGCTATTTTATTGATGTTAACGCTTAACTTTGTCATGATCTTTTTTTTTGCGAAGATAATTAGTTTAAATAGGAAACGAACCAAAGTGGAACTTGTTTGTTTTAATAGATATTAAATCGTGTTTTTATGCCACACTTCATCAAATTTGGACTTCTTCTTTTATTAAGCTTTCAACTTCAAGCGCAAGCTGAAATCGTTTCACTGAATCATCAACGGATTTACGATGCCATCATCGTTCCTGGCGTTCCACACAACGGACAAAATTGGAGCAGCACCATGCGTGATCGCGTTCTTTGGTCGGTCTATTTATACAAAAGTGGACATGCTAAAAACGTCATTTATTCCGGTTCTGCTGTATATACAGCTTATGAAGAAGCGGCAGTAATGGCTTTGTATGCAGAACAATTAGGAATTCCTAGAGAGCACATTTTTTTAGATTCAAGAGCTGAACATACTACTGAGAATATTTACTATTCCTACCAAATTGCGAAAAAACAGCAGTTTGAATGCATCGCATTTGCAACAGATCCTTTTCAAGGTTACAGTATGAAATCGTTTATCAAGAAATTTGAATTTCCCATCGATATTTTCCCGATTGATTACGATACTTTGTCGAGCTTGATGATCCAAGAGCCAAAAATCAATCCTGAGTTGGCTAAAAGAGACGCTTTTACATCTATAGTCGAGCGTGAATCGAAATGGAAACGTTTTAGAGGAACGATGGGTCAGAATATCCGTTGGCAAGCAGAAGATTTGAAGAAAAAGCGCTTGAAGAAAAAGTATGCAAACCGAGTGGAACAAGCGCAATAAAACTTCCTATGTGAAATTATTCACTAAAATTTAGTCAAATGCAACCTAGTTAAAACACTTTTTAGTACTTTGGTGCATATCATGACAGCAAGAGAAGTTATTACAGACGAAATTCCTCCTTTAATTCACACAGATTCAGGTGAAAAGGCCTTAAATTGGATGGAGGAATTCAAAGTTTCACATTTACCAGTTTTAAAAAACGGCAATTTTGTTGGTTTAATTTCAGAAACAGAAATTTTAGATCGAAAAGACCTGACGCAATCGTTGGATGTGCTGTTTGATCATTTGCCTCGTCCTTACGTTTTTGAATCCGCTCACATTTATGAAGTGTTAGCAAAAATGGCCGAACATCGCATTTCGGTATTGCCCATTTTAGATGCTTCTGAAAAATACCTTGGTTGTACGAGTGTGCATCAATTGATGAACATGATTGCGAACACGGCAAGTATCAAAGAAGTAGGAGGGATTGTCGTTTTGGAAATGAATAGAATCGATTATTCATTGGCAAAAATTGCTCAAATTGTTGAAAGCGACAATGCAAAGATTTTGTCTTCTTATATCATGTCATCCAGTGATTCTACAAAAATCGAAGTGACATTGAAGATATCAGAAATAGATTTAGCACGTATTATTCGTTCGTTTGAACGCTATGATATCACTGTGAAAGCAAGTTTTCAACGAACTTCTGAATCGGATGATATGCAGTTTAGATACGATGCATTAATGAATTATTTAAACATGTAAGATGCGTGTAGCAGTTTACAGTAAGAAAATTACCAAGTCGACCATTCCGATTTTTCAGCGTTTTTTAGCTGAGATGGATCGTTTTGGTTGGAAGGTGGTTCTTGAAAAAGAACTCAAAGAGCAATTGGTTAAAAAAGCCGGATTAGGTTTGAATGCCGATGTGTTTACCAAGCACGAAGATTTTCACAAAGGAATTGATTTAGCTTTCAGTATTGGAGGAGATGGAACGTTTTTAAAAACGGTTTCTTATATCCGCAATTCGGAAGTGCCTATTTTAGGAATCAATACCGGACGATTGGGGTTTTTGGCAAATATCGGTGATCGTTATTTTGAAGAAGCATTAGAATTGGTGAATCAAAAACGCTACGATTATCAATTGCGAAGTTTGGTAAGAGTGGAAACGGAACGCGACATTTTTGGTCAAGACAATGTAGCCATGAATGAGGTGACTTTGCTTAAGAAAGATACCGCATCGATGATTACTGTTCATGCGTATTTGGATGATAAATACCTGAATTCGTATTGGGCAGATGGATTGATTGTGGCAACTCCAACAGGATCTACTGCTTACAACTTAAGTTGTGGCGGGCCCATCATTACTCCAGGTTGTCAGGTACACATCATCACGCCCATTGCACCGCACAATTTGAATGTACGACCAGTTGTTGTACCCGATAAATTGCCCATAAGACTAAGTATAGAAGGCCGAGAGCGTAATTACTTGATATCCATTGATGGTTGTTCCAAAAATATCCGTCAAAAAGAGGAAGTTATTATTCGAAAAGCCGAATACATGATAAATGTGATTAAATTAGAGGACACCAATTTCTTAGATACCATCCGTAATAAGATGCTTTGGGGAATTGACAATCGAAACTAAAAATGCTACAATTATGAATCCAATGAAGCCAAAACGCACTTCATTAGCTGATATTGCTGAAAGCTTGAGTATTTCAAAATCAACGGTTTCGTTTGTATTGAATGGGAAAGGGAAGCAATTCAATATCAGTCAAAAAACACAAAAACTGATTCTTGAAAAAGCAAAAGAATTGAACTATGTTCCAAATTTCTTTGCGAAAGGGTTGAGAGAAGGTAAAACGCAAACCATTGGGTTGGTCTTAGCCGATATCTCCAATCCATTTTATTCAGAATTGAGTAAAGCCATTCAAGAAACCTTATACGATCAAGGATATAGTTTATTCATTGTCAGCACAAACGATGATCCTGGAATGGAAATTAAATTGATGCGCGACTTGATTTTGCGATCTGTTGATGCATTGATCATTGCACCTTGTAACGGAATTCCTGAGTTGAAACCAGTATTGGATGAAACGCCAATTCCAGTTGTTTGGGTGGATCGCATCGGGGATGAATTTGCCGATTTCGTAGGAATTGATAATGCCAAAGAAGCCAATCGTTTGGTGGATTTATTCTCTCAAAAACCAAAGAAATTAGGAATCATTCATCCTGTTTTATCAGATGTAATGACCATTCGTTTGCGTATTGAAGGTGTAATCAAAGCTTGTGAAGCAAAAGGAATTGAGTACGAAATTTCTGCAATTTCAGATTTGAAAAAAGATGCCATTGACGTCATTGGTAAAATGCATAAAAACGGTATCGATTCGTTTGTGTCGTTGAATAATCGTGTAGCTTTGACAACGGTTGGCGCATTGAATGAATTGGGAATTGCCATTCCTCAAAAGGCACGTGTTATTTCGTTTGATGATAGCGATGCTTTTGCGTATTTCGCTCCACCAATTACCGCTTTGAGACAACCAATCAAACAAATTGGAATAGAAACTGTAGCTCGTTTGATGGACCGTTTAAAAGAATCTACAGAACAACGCAAACATTTGATCATGGAATGTTCGTTCATTGAACGTTCATCACATTAGTTTAGACCAATTCTATTTACATATCAAAAGCGGTTTCTTAAGGAGCCGCTTTCTTTTTTGTTTTGCAAAATATATACAATAGCAGTTGTAGTTTTCCCACTCTGAAAGAGTGGAATGTAATAACGCTGGATGAAATCCAGCGTTATTACATGTAGTCTAATCTCTTTTGGGATGCATTTTTGACCAAAAATCATTACAAAAGAAAAGTCCCAGGTATTAAGTAGTTCATTTATTGAACGTTCATCACATTAGTTTAGTCCAATTCTATTTACATATCAAAAGCGGTTTCTTAAGGAGCCGCTTTTTTTGTTTTGCAAAACATATACAATAGCAGTTGTAGTTTTCCTACTCTGAAAGAGTGGAATGTAATAACGCTGGATGAAATCCAGCGTTGTTACATGTAGTCAAATCTCTTTTGGAATGCATTTTTGACTAAAAATCATCACAAAAGAAAAGAACAGAAAAGTCTTAATAATTCAGATGATTTTTAAGCTTTATGTTGAGCTTATCTGAAATCCACCTTTTTCGTTAAAAACTAGGAGCACTAATCGTTCTAAAGCTTTTCATTTTGATTGCTGCATTTTTCGGGTATTTCACGGTGTAACCAATTTCTAAATTGACAGCTTCACCAGGTTTCAACACCATTTTGTAAGTCACTTCTCCAGTTACGTCATTCTTGGTTCCCGTTCCAATGGTTTCAACTGTAACAGTGATATCACTGCTTCTTGAAAGTGGAATTTGGTCAAACACATCAATCGTTACTGGAACAGTTCGGTTGTTTCGAACTTGAATGTCGTAGTAATACGTATCGCGTTTGGTTGATCCAGAAACTTTTTTCACACTCATTTCTGATTTCAACTTGCGTAAAACTTGAATTTTAGTGTCTCTACCAAAAGATAAAGCCATTGTATCGTTCATGTTTCGGGTGTCAATTTCACTCATTCCTACATAATTCCCTCCGAAATACACATTTGTTGGACCAGGAATCAAATCCAAATCTTGCCATCCAACGATGTTTGCCAATAAAAACGCACCTTGATCCAATTTTGGAATACTCACATGTGTAAAGGTTGCAGGGATGTCAATTTCTTTGATTTCAACTAAATAAGGTTTTGCATCAGATGGACAAGAAAATGCTGTGGCAATGATGAAATCGGTGTTCAACTCGGAAATTTGAATTTCTTTCATTTGAACAGTTGAGACTTTTTTGCCTGTATTTCTACTCATTTCTCCGTTAGAAAATTGTTGATTGAATTGCATTTGTTGTTCGTCAGCACCAGAAAAACTATCGTTTAAATACACATCAAATGCGCGTTGGTTGGCCATGTTGATTTCGTTCATGACTTCATAGCGGTAATTTTCTTGCACTTTCTTTGGAGCAATGTAAGATTGGCGTTTTTCTTCAATTTGCTGACTGTATTCAATGTAGAAAGGATTCAAAACAGGAGCAGAAGCAGAAAGCATAGGATCAGCTGTTGAAAGGGTTAATTGGACATCTTTCCATTCGTTGCCCGTATTGTTGTACACCTGTGCTTTGTACTTTAAGTGAATAGGTTGATTGATGTCCATTGCAGATAAGTCATACGTTGCTGCCCAACCACAATCCGAAACAATGTATTTCAAAGTGGTTTGAGAAGTGATGTTTTGGTCACAATCTACCAATATAATGACTTGATTACTACGTTGATTTTCGTTGTAGTTCAATTCGGTAAGTTGGAAGCGTGTATCGTTGATTTTTTCTTGTAAAACGCGTTGTTCTTTGTTGATTTTAGTAATAGCACGATTGATATCAAGTGTACGAGTTCTGAAATACTCTCCAGCTAATTTCAATTGTTCAACCGTCATGTTTTGGTCTTTTCCTTTCAAATCACGGTTGGTATTCATGACTGCTATTTCAGCGTTGTAAGCGCCCAAAAGATCGGTGTTTGCTTGCAATTTGTCTTTCAAGTTTTCCAAAGAATCTTTCAAAACTTTAATGCGAGGATTGAATTGCTCAGCAGCTAAAAAGTCAATTTCTGTACTTACAGATACCAATCTAAAATTACCACTACCATTGAATTGGATCGAATTTGGATCTGCGAAAGCAGAAATACCACTAAAGATCAATTTATTTCGGCCTTTGACTAATTTAATGTCACTTTCATGTGTCATTTCACCAGCGGTCAGAAACAATTTCACTTTTTTGATATCTGATTTAATGACTTGCTCGTTGTTTTTCTGAGCTAATATAATTCCTGGCAAAAGGAAAAAGAGCAATGCTAATTTTTTCATAGAATAGAATTTGCATCAAGATACACTTTTCTATTCGCTTGGTTCAATACCGATTGATAGTTTTTAAAATCTCAATGCAGCTTTGAATCCATCAAAAGCATGGTCCACTCTTGTAAACAATGAATCGTTACTGATAAATAACAAATAGATTGAAGCGATTAACGTTCCAGTGAATGCTACAATTAATACGGCGTTTAAAATTCTTTTCATGGCTTATTGTTTTGAACAAATGTAGCCCACACGTATTCTTTTGCTGTGCTTCTATTCCGTACTTATGTTTACCCCAGTTGCGATATTCCGTACTAGCTGCTTAATGTTAAATAATGAACAAAATGTGTTAAAATAAAATATTTGTGAAAAATAAATCAAACACTTAGTTTTGTGCCCTTAAATTAAAATAATGGAACAAGCACAATTAGTAGCAATTGCAGAGGAGTATGGAACTCCTGTTTATGTTTATGACGAAGCAAGAATCATTCAACAATACAAACGATTGAAAAAAGCTTTTGGTAAACAAGCTGTGAAATTGCACTATGCGATGAAAGCCTTGAGTAATATCAACGTTTTACAAACACTCAACAAACAAGGAGCAGGTTTGGATGCCGTTTCCATTGAGGAAGTGTATTTGGGAATTAGAGCAGGTTTTCAGCCACAAGAAATCATGTACACGCCCAATGGTGTTGCTTTTGAAGAAATAGAAGAGGCAGTGGGTTTAGGAGTGATGATAAACATTGATAACCTAAGTATTTTGGAACGATTCGGTGCCACATTTGGGGCGAAAGTTCCTGTTTGTATCCGTATCAATCCGCATATCATGGCTGGTGGTCATGCAAACATATCCGTAGGACACATCGATTCAAAGTTTGGGATTTCGATTCATCAATTGCGACACATTCAACGCATTGTTGCGCATTATCAATTACACATCATCGGTTTGCACATGCATACGGGAAGTGATATCGTAGATGCAGATGTGTTTTTGCAAGGAGCTGATTTACTCTACGAAGCAGCTACTCATTTTCCAGAATTGCAATTCATGGATTTTGGTTCCGGTTTTAAAGTGGCATATAAAGAAGGCGATTACATCACACCAATAGAAGAAATTGGTCAGCCTATAGGTGAATCGTTTGCTGCATTTTGTGAAGAATACGGGCGGAATTTAGAATTGTGGTTTGAACCAGGGAAGTTTATCGTCAGCGAAAGTGGTGTGTTATTGGTTTCGGTCAATACAGTGAAACAAACTACTTCGACGGTGTTTTTAGGAGTCAACAGTGGTCAAAATCATTTGATTCGTCCAATGTTTTACAACGCTTACCATCGCATTGAAAATGTCAGTAATCCCTTTGGTGTGAAGAAATTGTATTCCGTTGTGGGTTACATCTGTGAAACCGATACTTTTGGTTATGATCGTCCAATTGCAGAGGCGAAAGAAGGAGATGTATTGGGGATTTACAATGCAGGAGCTTATGGTTTTAGCATGAGTAATCAATACAATTCACGTTTGCGACCAGCCGAAGTGTTGATTCGCAATGGAAAAGCACATTTGATACGCAAAAGAGAAACATTGGAAGATATTGTTCGAAATGAGGTTTTGATTGAAAGTTAAACGATTGAAAGAATGGTGTAATTTTTGTCAAATGTTTTTCAAGGTTCACCCAAATAGTTTAATTTTAACCAATTATAAAACGATTAACCGGTATGTTTCGTTCAGATTCAATTTTCAAAAAGACCGTTTTTTTAATGATGGTATTGCTTTTTGTTAGCGCATGTAAGAAGAAAAATACTCAACCTGAATACGATGTCTCTAAATCTTACACTTTGACCAATGTGAGTTATGATACTGATGCAAAGCAAAAAATGGATGTTTATTTACCTGCTAATCGATCTTCAGCTTCAACAAAAGTATTTGTGTTGATTCACGGTGGAGCTTGGAGTGCTGGAGATAAAAACGATTTGACCAGTTTTTTCAATAATTTAAGATCACTTTACCCCAATCATGCTATAATCAATATCAATTACCGTTTGGCAAGTGAAAGTAGTCCTGCATACACCAAACAAATCAATGATATTCAAAAAGCTTTAAGCGAAATCAACAAAACTTCTGTTTACAATGTTTCGGATGATTACATGTTCATTGGAATGTCAGCTGGTGCACATTTATCATTGTTGTATGCTTATGCTTTTGATCCCAATCATCATGTAAAAGGAGTCATCAATACAGTTGGACCAGTTGATTTCATGGACCCAAATTATATGAATAATCCGCTTTATTGGGGATTTTATACCACTTTGATGGGAACGAATCCTACAACAGCATTGATTCAAGAAGTTAGTCCAGCACACCAAGTTACGGCTTCTTCACCACCAACGATTTCGTTTTATGGAAACAATGATCCTTTGATTCCTTCAACACAAATGAATCTTTTACATTCAAAATTGAATGATTTTGGAGTCTACAATCAAAGTACAATGTACAATGCAGGTCATGGAAACTGGAATTCAGTAGATGCAGTTGATTATGTCAATAAAATGATGACGTTTATCAATGCATATTTTCCAGAATAACAGTGCAATCACATCAAACCCATAGGTGTTCGGGTACCTTTTTTACCATCGCATTTACGCGTTGAATTTTTCTTGGTTCCGCAACTAGCAATCAATAAACTACAACTTAAAGCGAAAATGGAAATGGAGAGCAAGCGTTTCATGATATTGGGTTTACTCTTTGAACGACTTTATCTTATTCGTATTGTGTAGCGTTGAATTAAATAAAGCGTTTGATGTATTGAAACCATTTAAAAGGTGGATATTTTGCTGGTAAATCATACCAAGTGGATGAACGCAATACCGCTCGTTGATGAGAAAACGCTAAGAAACTGTTTTTTCCATGATAAGCTCCCATACCGCTGTAGCCAACACCTCCAAATGGTAAATGATGATTTGCAATGTGGAGTAAAGTATCATTGATGCAGGCACCGCCAGAAGAAGTGTTAGCTAATACGTGATTTCCTGCTTTTTGGGATCCAAAATAATACAATGCTAATGGTTTTTCTCCATTGTTGACAAGAGCGATGGCTTCATCCAACGATTCAAACGTAAGAATGGGTAAGATGGGGCCAAAGATTTCTTCCTGCATCACCGAATCGTTAAGAGATATGCCATCTAGAAGAGTGGGAGCAATCTTTCTGTCTAAAGCGTTTGTTTCACCACCAAAACGGATGGTTCCATTTTTTAGAAAAGCTGAAAGGCGATTGAAAGCTGCATCGTGAACGATTCGTGGATAATAAGGACTTTCGATGGGTTGTTCACCATACATCTTCTTGATATGGAACTTCATTTTTTCAATCAGTTGTTCCTTTACATCTTGATGCACTAATACATAATCAGGAGCAATACACGTTTGTCCAGCATTGATGGTTTTTCCCCATGCTATGCGTTTTGCAGCGATGTTGATGTTTGCATCTTTGTTGACGATTGCTGGACTTTTACCACCCAATTCCAAAATGGTTGGCGTTAAGTTTTCTGCTGCTGATTTTGCCACGATTTTTCCAACACGTGTACTTCCTGTGAAGAAAATCAAATCGAAGCGTTCTTTGAGTAGCAGTTGATTTTCCTCGATTCCACCCAAAACAATCCCAATGTATTCGGATGAAAAAGTAGTTGTAATGATTTCATGCAGCAATGTTGCCGTATGAGGCGTATCGGGTGAAGGTTTCAGAATTGCGGTACATCCAGCAGAAATGGCTCCAATCAATGGATTAATGACCAATTGAAAGGGGTAATTCCAAGGTGCAATGATGAGTGTTTTTCCAAGAGGTTCAAAGATGATTTCACTCGTAGAAGGAAACAAATGAAAAGGCGTGGAGCAAGATTGCGGACGTGTCCATTCATCAATCTGTTTCAAATGCAAATCGATTTCTTGCAATACGATACTGATTTCTGTCAGATAAGCTTCTTCTTTTGATTTATGCAAATCGAGGTACAAAGCTTCCGTAATTCGATCTTCATTTTGAACAATGACCTTTCGAAGTTTTTTTAACTGCTCCATTCTAAAGTCAATCGCTTTGGTTTGTTGAGTTGCTAAA
This sequence comes from Fluviicola sp., assembly GCA_020849495.1. Classification (GTDB taxonomy): domain Bacteria; phylum Bacteroidota; class Bacteroidia; order Flavobacteriales_D; family Crocinitomicaceae; genus Fluviicola. The sequence continues at coordinate 6,674 of JADLGD010000108.1, read as the reverse complement.
AAAGCAGATTGCTGAGTAACTAAGTCTTTAATATTGGATGAGTTCATTGTTCGGTTTTAGGTATTGAAAGACTGTCCTTTTCAATAAAAGGCATGTTTATTTTTCGCCAATGCATCATTCCTTTGTCCAAATCTAGAATTGAACGAAAGCCATTTTTGTATAGGATTTTTGCGACAAATAACGAACGGTGTTGGGTTTCACAGTATATCAAAGTGGGTTTATTTTTATCCAATGGGAAGGAATCCAAGTTTTTAAAATCGCCACCAATGTAATTGATGTTGATTGCACCTGAAATGTGTGATTTTTCAAATTCTCCTGCCGTTCGAACATCAATGAGGTTGATGCTTGAATCATTGACATAGTTCAAAAAAGCAGTTGGTTCTAACTCTTTGTAAACGCCTTTTTTAGTCAAACGATGAATGGAACAACTTGCTAGAAAAAAGAAAGCGAGCAGGAAGTATATACCGTTTTTCATCTTTAAGAAAGTTTGCGTGCAATAAACACGTTATGAAGTTCTGTTGAAGCATCTCGTTTTGTGTAGCTGATTTCAGCCGTATGCAACAGTTGAAAACCAGTTTCAAGCATTCTATTTTTCAATGCTTCTTCTGTATGATAATTGAAAAACATACGATCTCCTGTACTTCCAGTGATAAAACCTGAATTACTAGGGTCACCAGCCACAAAACTGATATAAAACAGTCCATCTTCTGTTAGCACATCGTACACATCTGCAAATAATTTAGTTGTTTCATCAACATTTAAATAGGGAATGCAAAATCCAGCAACAACGCCTTCGAATTCACCGTGATAATGATCTAAAGTGCGACAATCCATCACTTCGAAATAAGCACTGGGAACATTCTTCTTTGCAAGTTCGATCATGTTTTTAGCCATGTCAATTCCCATCAGATCGGCAGTAGGCAACAATTGGAGCAACTGTTTCGCGATATTTCCAGGACCACAACCAACATCTAAAATACGAGGACTTGTTTCAGTAAATAAATCACAAAAGGTTTTATAGGAAACGTTGTAGATGTCCAAATCCATGAAATGCGTTTCATACAATTCAGCTACTTTATTCCAGCTGTTTAAATTCGTTTCGTTAGAATCCATTTAGTTTTTATTGAATGCTTAAAGCACCTGAAGGACACAATGCGACAGCAGTACGAATTTCATCGCTGGACGCATTTTCAAGTTGTACCCAAGGCTTTTCTTTTGGTTTAAAAACAGAAGGTAAGTTGCGTACGCATTTTCCTGCATGACAACAAAGTGTCGGTTTCCAAACCACCGTTAACTCGCCATTGGAATAGGTTTTCGAATGTTCTGAAGCATCCATTTTTTAAATTTTAATGTTCTTGGTTGAAATTAGTTGTTCTTTTTTAGAATTGAAAGAAAAAAGGGGTGTTTAACGCGACCATTTTACTTTAACGCAAGAAATGATGGGCGTTTCTAGTCGTTCATCGTGCAGAACTTCAAATCCGTTTTTTAAGTAAAAATCAATGGGTGAACGGTATTTTTCTCCAGAAAGAAGCAGGTCGTTTTCATGATCAATTACCCAACCACTGAATTCAGGAACTGCTTTTTTCATTTGATCTAGCAATAACTTACCATAACCAAGTCCTTTCGATTTACTGGATACAATAATGGAGAATCGTTCTTGACCATCGTTTTCAAACAACACCGACCAAGCGATGATTTCATTTTCCTTGTTTTGAATATGGAAATGGCGGTGATTGTTGGTTTCGTTCAGTAAAATTGAAAAGCGTCCATTCAGATTGACAGGATATTCCTCATTCCACAAGCGATGGATTTGTGCTTTTTGCTGGTCATTTAGTTGAGTAGAACGATAAATGATCATAATCCCAATTTCGTCTTTATCGCTAAAAAAGAAGGGTATTCGGTCAAATCTTCGGCTGTTTGATTCTTTTGGTAGATGATTTGCCAATCTTCTTCGTGATAAGATTTATATTGCACAATGGTTTGCATGATGCGATAACGAATTTCCCCCGCAATTTCAATATAGAAATAATGGTATGTTCGACTTGAAACCCAACCCGAACGTCTATTCTCACCTGAATAAAAATAATGCACATCGTTCGCATTCATTGGATCAGACACTCCTGGGAGCGTTAAGTAAATTGAATCCACAATGGAATGGCTTTCCAACGAATCTGGTTGAGCTATGTAATACAAAGGATGCCAAGTTGGAGCTGTTTTAGCCTTTAGTTTTAATTGTCGTCCGCCATCGATGAACAGAAAAAATCCCATATCAGATAAACTGATTTCTCTTAAATAATAAGTAGGCTCAAGGCAAGATCCTTCATCCCAATTTCCCGAAGTGATGTAGGTATCATACCAATTACCTTTTCCTTTTGGAAATCCATTGTCGGTTTGTCCGCAATAACGCATTTTTTGATTGCCAACAGCTGGTATAGCATAGGCAATTCCCAAACCTGTTGCCGCATTGTTCTTTGCATTTCCATCCCAATGATAATTTTGGTCAATGAAAATTGGAGCCGTCTTTTGTGAACAACTGAAAATCAATAATGCGATAATTAAAAACGGAAGGACTTTCATTGGAGGTTAATTATTAGAAGCATCTGGAATGAGTTCACTAGCAATTTTTGCTGAAAGTAGGCACAAAGGAATTCCACCACCAGGGTGAACGCTTCCACCAGCAAAATACAATCCTTTTACTTTTGAAAAATTGGGGTGACGGAAAAATGCAGCCATCCGATCATTCGAACTTGCTCCATACAAAGCACCACCAAAACTACTTGTTCGAGCTTCAATGCGCAACGGATCCAAGTAATCCTCTTCTTCTATCAAACTTTCCAAATGAATGTTTAATAAACGATTCAATTTGGTAATAATACGTTGACGAATTATAGGTCGTAATGCTTCCCAATCTTGTCCTTGGTTACAAGGCACGTTCACCATCACAAACCAAGCTTCAGAACCTTCAGGAGCATCTGTTTTTACCACCTTGGAAGAAATATGGATGTAAACAGTTGGATCTTCACAAACGGTGAGGTCTTCAAAGATCGTTTTGAATTCGTTTTTGTAATCTTCAGAAAAGAAAATATTGTGTAAGTCTAAATTCGGAAAGCTCTTTTTCACGCCCCAGTAAAAAATCATTGCTGAACTACTTGGTTCTTGCGCCATTGTTTTTTTAGGTGCTTCCACCTTCGGCATCAATTTGCGGTATGCAGGTTTCACATCACTGTTGCATAAAACGACATCAGCCAGTATTTCTCCAGCTTTTGTTCGGATCCCTTTTACTTCTTTGTTTTCTACGATGATTTCTTCAACACGTTGACCAAGATGGAATTGCACTCCTAATTCTTCAGCAAGTTGCACAAGCGAAGTGGTAATACTGTGCATTCCTTTGGTTGGAAAAAATGTACCGATTCCAAATTCTAGATGCGGTATAATGTTTAGAATTCCGGGAGCCATGTATGGATTGGAACCATTGTAAGTGGCATAGCGATCAAATATCTGTACCAATTTCGGGTGATTCAAACGCGCTTCATTTGCAGCATGCATGGTTGTGAAAATGTTCAACCATGGAATATGAGCAACGCAATTCAAGATGTCAGTTGAAATGTAACTGGAAAAACGGTGCAAAGAACGCTCTAAGAACGCTTTATGCGTTGCATCATAGATCAACTTACTGCGTTCAATGTGTTTTTCAAGTGGTTTAGTATCAATATTCAATACCGATTTCACTTCATTGAAAAGAGCTTGTTTGTCACTTGGAAAACGGAGAAACGTACCATCTTCAAAAAAATAGTGACAAGCTGTTGGGTGTTTAATGTAGTCGAAATGTTCACTTGGTTTTTTACCTGCCAAGAGAAATAATTCTTCCACAAATTGCGGCATAGTGAATAGGGAAGGGCCAGCGTCAAAGCGATAGTCCCCCAAATTAAAAATAGTTAACTTCCCACCAGGATAAGGATTTGCATCAAAGCAATGAACTTCATATCCCTTCACCGCTAAACGAATTGATCCGGCTAAACCGGCAATTCCAGCACCAACAACAACAGCTTTCTTTTTCACAAATCAAATGTACTACTTAGTTCACTAAAACTTGAATTCTAGAAGATGAATTTACTGTTCAACATAGCGTTTGAAATTATCTAAAATCGCTTGCCATCCTGCTTTTTGTAGATCAACTGGATTTTCAGTTTCCGGATCAAAGATTTCAGTTACTGTTGTAATATCATTTTCAGTTTGAAATGTTACTTGCACTTTTCTACCATCAGGCATTGTGTAAGCAATTGATTGTTGCGGAATGACTTCATCGTAAACGCCTTCAAAATCAAAACTCATTGCCCCATCCTTTGATGCCATTGTGGAACTGAATTTCCCTCCTGTTTGCGGATCATTCGTTGCTTTTGGACAATGCCAATCATCGGATGCAAAATTCCAATTCACAATGTGTTCTACTCCTGTCCATTTATCCCAAACGGATTTCAATGAACTACTTGTTGTAATGGTAACAGTGATTTTTTCCATCTTTTCTAAATTTTGTAAGACTTAAAAATAGAGAATTAGTTTTTTATTTTAAAAACTGGCTATAATAGTTCACCCGTTCTTGATTGTTCAGTTCTTGATACGTCATAATGAGCATGCGCAAACAATTCATGTTGCTACCATCCAATTCATAAGCTTTTAAAAAGGTCTGATTTGCCAATTCAACTTGCCCTGAAGCACCATAAGCATTTCCTAAATTGGTCAGCATTTCAATGTCCTCAGGAAAGCGTTTGATTCCCACTTTAAACCAACGAATTGCTTCGGGGTATTTTTTTAAATTGAAATAGGAAACAGCCAAACGTTTGTAGGTTGCAGCAGTGTTATCTTTTAAATGAATGATCGTTTCATAACTCGAAATAGCTTCTGGGAATTGATTGTTACTAAAGTATGTATCTCCAAGATTGATGAACAATAAAGAGTCGGTCGGGCTCAATTCAATGGCTTTTTTTGTGGCTAAAATGGATTGTTCGTATTTCTTTAAACGGAATAAAACGACACCTAAATTCTTCAAAGACCCCACATCCTTTTTGTCAATTTCGAGTGCTCTATTGTAGGAAGAAACAGCTCTATTCAGTTGTGCTTCTGCTGAAAGTGTATCCAAACCTTCTGTGTTCATTAACAAGGTTCCATAATTGAAATGAACACGCGCACTATTCGGGCTATTTTGAACATCAGCGGTGAATAAACTAGCATTTGATTCCCATGCTGGAGTACGTTGTAGTGTTTTGACTGAAAAGAATAAAGCAAAACATCCAAAGATGGCTATGGAAGGAGTTGAGCTTGAATTAAAACGTTGAATTAGCGCAGATACTCCAAGTGTCCCCGCAATGATCAATCCCAATGACGGAGCATAAATCAAGCGGTTTGCATAGGTTGTACCAATCAAAGAGAACACGTTGGTCACCAAAGCAATGCTTATAAAGAAAAACACGATTCCAAAAGTAATCAAAGGGTGTTTTTTGCGAGTGTAAACGGCCAATCCAAGCAATAGGGATACACTTAAAAGGGTGAGCAAAACTTCAATTGATCCAAAGTTCAAACAAGGAAGCTGATTGAAAGAATAATCATAACTTAAATTCAAAGGCAAAACAGTTTCAGAAAGGTAGCGACCTAAAATCCCAATCCCTGTAGCTACTTGAGAGCCGTTTTCGCAAGCAACCAATGAATTGTCGTTGTAAGTATAGGTGATGGGTGGAGTTGGATCAGCATGAATAATCGTTTGATGCAAAGCGAACCAAGCAACACCAACAAAAATGATTGGTAAAAGTTGTTTAACAGATTGAAGAAAAGATAATTTTTTAATCAGAAAAAAGTAAGCTCCAAAAATGGGGATATACATGATTCCAGCTTCTTTGGAAAGTAAACAAGCTAAAAAGTAAATTCCTGTGATGAATCCATCTTTTAAATTGGTGTATTTACCTTCAATCAATCGATTAAAAGTGAGTAGGAAAAACAGGAAACTGAGAATTTCATCCCGACTTTTAATATTCGCTACAACTTCTGTATGACTAGGGTGCAATAAGAAAAGTGTTGTGATGGCAGTAGCTATCCAAATGGAGTAGTTGGAAAGTAATTTCGACAATACCTTGAACAACATTCCAATTGACAAAGCATAAAAAAGGATATTAAAGAAGTGGTGAACGGAAGCGCTATTGGGGGCTATTTCATGTTCAATGGCAAAAAGAATAAGGGAAAGAGGTCGGTACAAACCTGAATTGGAGTCCCAAAAACCTTTCCAATAAAAGGTCGTAAAGATATCTCCAATACCACCGATTCCATCTTGAACAAAGCGATTGTTTTCAATGACTGCGATATCATCCAAAACAAAACCATAGTTAATTGTTGGAAGATAAAGTAAAAATGCCAAAATACTCAAGATCCAAAAAAGGCGCTTTTTTAAACGTGCAGCTTGATCGATTGTAGATGCAATTGTTGGCTTCTCAACATTTGTTTTCGTCTGCTTCAGTGAATTCTTTTTAGTCATAGTTTAGCTAAAATAGTCGTTTTTCTTGTTTTAACAGCTTCAAAAAAGGTGTTCCATAAAAAAAGGGATGGTCTCATCAACCATCCCTTTCCATATTCTAAGAGTTACTTATTGTTTGATCAATCGTTCAATTGATTGACTTGATGTAGTTTTA
>JADLGD010000107.1 GCA_020849495.1 Fluviicola sp. | reverse complement strand
CTAAATAATATTATTAAATCCCTTTTTTTGATTAGAAGTCTAATTCTGAGAGTTTGGATTTGGGTGTTTTCCAACAATTTTCGTGACTAAAATAATATTCGAATGATTCGTAGATTTCTAATAGTTTGATAGAATGCAGTAAATCACTCCGAAACCATTGATTTTCCTCACTTCTTAATAATATTATTAAATCCCTTTTTCTAAAGATTACCGATCTTTTTAGTTAGTTTAATCGAACAAATCCATCTTTTAATGAATTACCATCAAAGAAAATCCCTCCTCTATTCATCCCTACATTCGTTCAGTTGTTTAAAACATTTTAAATATTTTAATAAAAAGGAAGAAGCGTTCTGCACGTGTTCTACATCTTTATTGTAACTTTGCGCCCCGTAGTTACAATTTTATCTCATGTCCAACTCAACAAAATATGTATTTGTAACCGGGGGAGTAACATCATCCTTGGGTAAAGGTATCATCTCCGCGTCTTTAGCGAAATTATTGCAAGCGCGTGGTTACTCCACAACCATCCAAAAATTAGATCCATACATCAATATTGATCCAGGAACTTTGAATCCGTATGAACACGGTGAATGTTTTGTTACGGATGATGGTGCCGAAACAGATTTGGACTTAGGTCACTACGAGCGTTTCTTGAATGTCCCAACGTCACAAGCAAACAATGTGACAACTGGTCGTATTTACCAAAGTGTAATTGAAAAAGAACGCAAAGGAGAATATTTAGGGAAAACTGTTCAAATTATTCCTCATATCACGGATGAAATCAAAGAACGCATTCAGATTTTAGGTAAAACAGGTCAGTTTGACATTGTGATTACTGAAATTGGTGGAACTGTTGGTGATATTGAATCACTTCCTTTTGTGGAGGCTGTTCGACAAATGATGTGGGAATTTGAAAACGATTGCATTGTTATTCACTTAACCTTGATTCCTTATTTGTCTGCTGCCGGTGAATTGAAAACAAAACCAACGCAACATTCTGTTAAACAATTATTGGAATTAGGGGTTCAACCAGATATTCTTTGCTGTAGAACAGAACATGAATTGGATTTAACGATTCGTAAGAAAATCGCGAAATTCTGTAATGTAAGCATGAACGCAGTAATTGAATCGCGCGATGCAGATACCATTTACGATGTTCCTTTGTTGATGCAGGCAGAAGAATTGGACAAAGTTGCTTTAGAAAAATTAGGTCTTCCTTCTAAAAAATCACCTGAATTATCAAAATGGAAAGAATTCTTGACCAAGTTGAAAAATCCTACAAAAGAAGTTTCAATTGGTTTAGTTGGTAAATATGTGGAATTGAAAGATTCTTACAAATCCATTTCTGAAGCCTTTATTCATGCTGGTTCAGCGAATGAGTGTCGTGTAAATGTAAAATGGATCCATTCTGAATTGTTGACGAAAGAAAACTTGGAAAATGAATTGAGTGGCTTGGATGGTATTCTAGTTGCACCAGGTTTTGGTTCTCGAGGTATTTCTGGAAAGATTGAAGCGGTGCGTTATGCACGTGAAAACAAAATCCCTTTCTTCGGAATCTGTTTAGGAATGCAATGTGCTGTGATTGAATTCGCTCGTCACGTCTTAGGATATGAAGATGCACACACAACAGAAATTGCAGAAGACAGTAAATATCCAGTGATTTCTATGATGGAGGAGCAAAAAACGATCTCCAACATGGGTGGAACGATGCGTTTAGGTGCTTACAAATGTCAATTGAAACCCAATTCAAAAGTGTCGATTGCATATAATACAGAAACGATTTCTGAGCGTCACCGTCACCGTTATGAATTCAATAACGATTACTTGGAAGCCTTTGAAAAAGCAGGAATGGTTGCAACGGGTAAAAACCCAGAAACAGGATTGGTTGAAGTAGTTGAAATCCCAGGTCATCCTTGGTTTGTTGGAGCTCAATTTCATCCAGAATACAAAAGTACAGTAGACAATCCTCACCCACTTTTCGTGGCGTTTGTGAAAGCTGCAATTGAAAATAAGAAATAAGCGAAAGCTTGTTGAACATAAATTAAATACAACAAAAACGAATGGATAAAAATACGATAATCGGTCTTTCTTTGATTGGTGTTTTATTGATAGGATTTACCTATTTGAGCCAACCTAGCCAAGAAGAAATCAAGGCGAAAGAGAAAAAAGAACTTGCTGAGAAAAAACGCAAAGAGGCGAACAAAAAAGAAGAGAAAGCGAAAGATAAAAAAGACAAAGAAGCTACTTCTACTCTTGTTGCTAAAAAAGACGATAAAGGCATTCAGTTGAAAGATGCTGAAGGAAATTTGATTTTCACGAACTCGATCACTAAAAAGGACACTGCAATTGCTCCTAAGAAAGCGGCTGCTCCTGCTCCAGTTGTTAAAGGTGAATTGTTGCGTTTGGAATCGGATAAAATGATTGTGGATGTCAACACGAAAGGTGGTGTTTTAGCTGCCGTTCAATTGAAAGAATTCGAATCGTACCGAAACTACGTAAAAAACGACGGTAAAATCACGCCAGTTTATTTATTCCGTGAAGGTGATAATACCAATGAATTGGAATTTAGCTTGAATGGTAAAAACTATACGACTGGTACTAAAGCATTTGAAGTTGTTTCGCAATCGAAAGATAAAATCGTTTTAAAACACCAAGTTGAAACCGGTTCAATTGAGTTTACTTACCAATTGAAAGAAGGATATGATTTAGCCTACGACATCGCTGTAAAGGATTTGAACGGAAATGTTCAGCCGAAATCTGTGATGTTGAAATGGAACACAAAGATGCGCGCTACAGAACGTTTGTTGACAGAGCAACGTCGTGTTTCAACTGTATGTTTCCAAACGGCTGATAAGCAACTGGATTACTTAAGCGAAGTTGCGGATGATGTTCAAGGTTTAGAACAAGACGTGAATTGGATCGCTTACAAACAAAGTTACTTCTCCTCTATTTTACATCCAGAAGATGGATTTAAAATGAAAGGTTCCAAAGTTTCAATCAAGAATTACAAAGCTGGTGACGATGAGTTTTTCAAAATAATCAAAGATTACAAGTCAACTTTGAATTTAGGTTTGAGCTCCACAGAAAACGGTTCTGCTAGTTTCAATTGGTATTTCGGTCCAAATGATTACGAAGTATTGAAAACATACAATAGCGGTTACGATGATATCTTAAACTGGGGTTGGGGAATTTTCCGTTGGATCAACTTGTATGCTGTACAACCGTTGTTTGACTGGTTAGTGAATTCAGGTATTCCAATTGGAATTGCTATTCTTTTATTGACTTTCATCTTGAAATTGATCTTGATGCCTGTTCAATGGAAAATGTTTGTTTCTTCTGCGAAAATGCGCATCTTGAAACCAGAAATCGACGCTATCAATGCAAAATATCCGAACAAAGAGGATGCAATGAAAAAGCAAATGGACATGATGTCTTTGTACCGTGAATCAGGAGCCTCTCCCCTTTCTGGTTGCGTTCCGATGTTATTCCAAATGCCAATTCTTCTAGCGGTATTCCGTTTCTTCCCAGGCTCGTTTGATTTACGTCAGAAAAGTTTCTTGTGGGCTGAAGATTTGTCTTCATACGATTCAATTTGGGATTTTGGAACATATATTCCAGTCTACGGAGATCACATGTCGTTGTTTACCTTGTTAATGGCTGCAACCACTTTGGTATATACTTATTTGAACTCTTCAAATGTAACGCAGCAACAACAACCGGGAATGCCTAACATGAAAGTGATCATGTATTTCTTCCCTGTTATGATGATTTTCTTCTTCAACAATTACTCAGCTGGTTTGAGTTATTACTACTTCATTTCAACTTTGATGACCATTGTATTGATGTTCGCAATCAAGAAATTCTTTGTGAATGAGGCGAAATTGAAAGAGAAAATGGCTGCATCTCGTGTTAAATCTGCTGATAAAGCTAAAACTCCGAAAAAGAAATCAGGGTTCATGCAGCGTTTAGAAGATATGCAACGCCAACAACAAGAGCAACAAAAAAATAGAAAAAAATAAGCTTTAATCTTATAGAAAAAGGCATTCGAAAGAGTGCCTTTTTTATTAGAAGCAATACTGATCAAATGTAAGTCATGAAAAAGTCAATAGTTATAGCAATCTTTTTGATTCCACTTTTAGTGATAGTGGGCTGTTCTACTCCAATTACATCCGAAGAAACAAAGGAAAAGGAAGTGAAAAATCAAAACTTCGAATGGATCAAATTGGATGTTCCTTATGTGTTTGTTTCCAATCAAAAAGACACTTTTTCATTCAAAATCGTGGATGAATTGGAAAACACTGAAGTGTCGGGTAAAGCAGATTATTTCACCTACACGAAATACAAGTACATACACTCTTGGAGCAAAAAGAAACAAGATTTCATTGAATTTCATTCATCAAGTGATGGCTGGTCAGATTTATCGCTTTCTTTTTTAGATGGAAAATTCGATGTATTGACTCAAGCTAGTTTTGATTCCAAAGATTCAAGCTTCATACAGAAAGCATCCAATCTAAAATTAAATCAAGATGTGTTGAAAGATGTTTGGTACGTGAAATCGAAAAATCCAGTAACTGATTCAGCGGCATCCATTGTTTGGTGGTCACGCAGTAAAGGCTTGGTGCGTTTCTCTACGGGCGACAAGAAAGTGTGGTCGAGATTGCAGTAATCATGGCTAATTCAACACCAAACACATCTCCATTTACAGTTGTTTATTCGTTTGAACTAAAAGAAAACACAACAGAACAATTCATTGAAGCTTGGAAGTCACTAACGGAATTGATTTACGAATTTGAAGGAAGCTACGGTTCTCGTTTACATAAAGTGAACGATTGTCATTTCGTTGGTTATGCACAATGGCCTAGTAGAATGGTTTTCGAGCAATCAGGTAATAACTTACCAGAAGCAGCCACAATTTACAGAGATCAAATGCGCGGCTGTTGTATCAAAATCGAAAAACTACTTGAACTTGAAAGTGTAGCAAAAGATTTAATCCAAAACAAACAACACGATCGATTCAATGCTAAAAACACTTCGCTATGAGAATGTTGCTGGTAGTGTTTGTTTTGATGACCTTCAAATTAATTGCACAGTCCGATACTGAAAAACAAGTATTAAATCAGACAATTTTATCGAAAGACAGTTTATTGTTTACAGTTGGTTTCAATACTTGTGACATTAACCAATTTGAGACACTTTTGAGCAAACAGTTTTCCTTTTATCACGATCAATCCGGTTTTTCAAACAAAAAGCAATTCATTAAAAATCTGAAAAGCGGTTTGTGTGCAGATCCTACTAATTACCAATCAAAAAGGGTGTTATTACATTCTACAGTTTATCCTTTAACTGAAAACGGAAAAATCTATGGAGCTGTTCAAGAAGGTGAACATTGCTTTTATGAAGGTGAAGTGAAACGCAGTACGGCAAAGTTTACCCATTTTTGGTTGCTTGAAAAAGGTGAATGGAAATTGGTCAACGCTTTGAGTTTCAATCATCACATGAGCGAATAATCAATGACAACTTTCAAACTGGAAACCCAAAGAACCATTCTGCGTCCACTAACAGTCGGAGATGCTTTTGATTTCTACGATTTAAACACCGATCCTTTAGTCCTTCAATTTACTGGTGATGACGCATTTGAATCTGTAGAAAATGCAAAGGAATTCTTGAGTCACTATTCCCAATTTACAGATTTTCAAGTAGGACGTTTTGCTGTGATTGATAAACTAAGCAATGAGTTTTTAGGTTGGTGTGGATTGAAATTCACTCCTGAAACCCAAGAATACGATTTGGGTTTTCGATTTCATCAACGTTTTTGGTCGAAAGGATATGCAACTGAAACAGCTTGTAAATGCTTGGAATACGTATTTATTTCATTGAAAATTGAACGAATTGTTGGAAGAGCAATGAGTGAAAACACAGCTTCTATCAAAGTACTTGAGAAATTAGGAATGGTTAAAACGGGTACTTTTGATTTTGAAGGAAAAGAAGGTGTGCTTTATCATTTGAATCGAATCAACTATTTGGAACATCAAGCAGAATAGTTGTAAATTGATCAAAAAATCAAGAATGAAATTGAATTACTTACTGATTTTAATCTTAACATTCAGTGGTCTAAATGTCTTTTCACAAGAAAAAACATTGTATACAAAGGACTTGTGTTCCTTGTTTTTTAATCTAGATTTAAATCTGCCGGATTCTGTATTATCCGATCAAATTTTAAACATTCCAGATTATCGCTTTAAAAGCACAGATAAAATGGATACCGTTTGGTTCAACAATAAAGAATCATTCGTATTATTCAAAACACCTGAAATAATAGGGATGCCGAATTTCTATGCACGTCATTCAAGTATCGATCCTTATCATGCTGATTCTTTGTTTATTTTTCTTGGTGGTGGCGGAGGAATTCAAATGAATGATCATGCTTTAGATGCTACCATTGAATATACCATTGAAACAATTGAAGTAATCCGTGAATATCAAGATGCAAATGCTGCATTCAATGCTATCAATGCTTTGTGGAATGAGTTAAATAAATTGCGTGGAAATCAAATGGAACAATCACTTGTATTTGCTCCGAATCCCTATTTTGAATGGAGCACTGATTTGGATTTGACAGAAGAAGAAAAAGCAAACTATTTAAGTAAAACCTTGGAATTACGTCTATTAAATCCAAATGAAGCAATTTCCAATTACAGTGTCAGTTTGATTTTCTCAAAAAGCATATTGAATTAATCGTTCTTCAAATTTGAATGTTCACTCCTTCTCTCTCAATTCAATAAACGATTGGATTTTATCATTTTCGATTAAAACTGCCAAATTGTATTGTGTCAAATACCACTCCTTCCCTTTTTTGATCATAACGCCACTTCCACGGCAATCTTTCATCCAAGTATCAATTTTTTCATCAAACCAAGCTGTTTTCTTGTCTTTTGAAAAACTCCAATGACGTTCTATAGTTTTGAAATCCCAACCTTTACCTTTTTCAAAATGAGGTTTGCAAAAAGCCATAAAAGCTTCTTTGCCCCAACGTTCATTGGGATCAGTACCTAAAAACACAAAACTTTCATCCATTAGTCCAAAATAGAAATCGCCATTGGCTTCTGCAGCTGCTTTGTGCCAGGCATTCATAAGGATGTCCATCTCTTCTGTTGATGGAGTTGGTCGTTGGGAGGAAATAAATCCTAAACCAATGATTGTGAGTAGAATAAATTGTTTCATTTGAAAAGTTGAGTTAAAAAAAATACCGCCCTAAGACGGTATTTTATATTGAATTGTTGTGATTATTTTTTCGAAGACATTGCTTTGCACATTTTAACTGCAGCAGCTACATCAACTACTCCACCTGTTACAGATAAAGCGCCAAAATCAACAGCAACGCCATCACCTGGTTGTGGTGTTGTAGTTCCTTCGTATGATTTCGCTGATTTCAAAATCGCTTCTTTGATTTGTGCCATTGACAATTCAGGGAAGTAAGATTTCAATAAAGCAGCCACACCTGCAACCATTGGCGCAGCCATAGATGTTCCTTGTAAGTTTTTGTAATCTGACTGAGGAACTGTACTGTAGATTTCAAATCCTGGAGCAAATACATCAACTTTTGTTTTTCCATAATTCGAAAAATCAGCAGCTAATTTATCTTTGTAACGAGTTGAAGCTCCAATTGTAATGTAATGGTCTAACTTCTTGGTTTGGAAAGAGTATGCTGATGAAGGGAAGTTGTCTTGAACATCTACATTTTGTCCGTCATTTCCAGCTGCATGTACCAACAAAACTCCTTTTGAATCTGCATAAGCCAAGGCTTCGTACACTTCTTTTTGGTGCATTGAATAGGCTTTACCAAAAGACATGTTGATAACAGAAGCGCCGTTGTCTACTGCGTAACGAATTGCCAATGCGATGTCTTTATCTTGCTCATCTCCATCTGGAACTGCACGAACAGACATTAACTTAATATTTTCAGCAACTCCATCACCTCCTAATTCATTTCCACGAACAGCACCAATGATTCCTCCAACGTGAGTTCCGTGCAATGCATCTGGACCTTCAACATCGTTGTTACCATAATGTGTATCGTTAAAATCGTGAGGATTGTCTCCAATAAACTGACGGTCATTGTATGCAGGATTCAATTGGTAGTTTGCAGAAGCATCCAAATAAGCAACTCCTTCTGCCAATTGTTCTTCGCTCAATTGTCCTGCAGCGATGTACATACCAATTTGTTTCAATTGCATGTCTTCAGGAGTTGTTGCCTGCATTTTTTCAACATCTTCTGTTGTGAAATTATCACCTAACTTTTGTTTCAATTGGCGAAGAATTTCAGGGAAAGCTTCTTGCAATCCTTTGTATTGTTCTAAAGCTTGAAGATTTCCATTGCGTTCGTCTTCAATTTCTTTTTTCAATTTTTTGTATAAATCGTAATCCGCTTTGTCTGCACTAGCAACATCTGCTGCTGTTTTACCATCGAAACGCTCCATCAATCCAGCGTAAATACGTGTTTTTTCTAAACGTGCGTATTTTTGGTTTTGTCCAGGACTACCTAAGAAACTCCAACCGTTAACGTCATCGATGTATCCGTTTTTATCATCGTCAATCCCATTGTTAGGAATCTCATCTTCATTTACCCAGATTTTTCCTTTCAAATCTTTGTGTTCGATATCAATTCCAGAATCAATTACTGCAACAATAACAGTTGTTGATTTTTTCTTCTTTAATGCTTTATATGCTTTCTCAGTGTTCATTCCTGGACCTTTTCCATTGTACCAGTTGATGATATCAGAATTTTCTTGACCGTAGAAGAAATTCATTACTCCGAATGAGAAAAGAGCCAAAGAAAGGGTAATTAAACGCTTTTTCATAAATTAGTTAACTGTTATTTGACGTTGTTCAATTTTTTCAATTAAAACAAATATCGTAATTTGACGCAATAAACAAGTTGTCTTTTTTAATTTAATGGCCAAATTCGTGTTTAACGGAAGACTTATACTATAAAAGGTTATGGGAAAATTTAAACTACACTTACTACTTTTAGTACTTTTCATTCAATTTGAATCTGTAGCTCAAACAGAAAATTTTAGATTTCAACAATTATTAAAAAATGCTCCAACTGCTTCAACTGCGTTTGCCATTAAAAATGAATCGGTAGTTTTAGATCGACTTTTGACTTGTAATGAAGTAAAAGTGAAACAAATTACCAAGAATTGGATCTATGTTCAAGCAACTCCACAATGGATTGGTGAAGCTCAAAAAAGTGGTTTTATTACTCAATTTTACTATGAATTTGCTCCCCCAGTTGCTTTGAATGATTCTTCTGCAGTCACTCATTTTGTGAGAGATGTACAAATTGGAGCTGGTGGCTTGCAAACTCCTTTTACAGGAAAAGATGTCATCATTGGTTATGTTGATCAAGGTTTGGATTACAATCATCCTGATTTATTGGATGCGAATGGAGATACGCGTGTTTTGTATTATTGGGATCATACTTTGCCAATTGATGCTGTTAGAACGCCTCAACCTTATGGTTATGGACAGTTGTGGTACAAAAGCGATATCGATAATGGAATTTGTACCAGTAATGAAGAATCAACAGGTCATGGAACAACTGTTACAGGAGTAGGTTCTTCTGATGGTTCGGCTACAGGACGAGAAAAAGGAATGGCTCCTGATTCGAAGATTATTTTTGTCGAAACCAATTTCAATTTACCAAACTGGACTTTGACCATTGCAGATGCGTGTGATTTTATTTTCAAAAAAGCAGATTCTTTGGGACTACCAGCGGTTATTAATTTATCTCTTGGTTCATACTTAGGTAGTCACGACGGTGATGATCCTGCTTCTGAATTGATGGAACAATGACTTGATGAGCAAAGTGGTAGAATCATCGTTTGTGCTGCTGGAAATTCCGGCGCATGGGGAAAATACCATGTGAAAGGTGATGTAGATGCGGATACTTCTTTTGTTTGGATGTTGAACAATCCTGGCAGTCAATTGGGAGCAAATACCATTTATATGGATTTATGGACAGATCTTGCTGATGCTACTTGGAATTATGCTTTTGCTGCAAATTTACCTTCTGGTACTTATGAAGAACGCGGTGAAACAGTTTATCGATTAGCAACTACTAGTGCTGGTTCAGCAATTTATGACACGATTTGGAATGGAACCAATCGTTTAGCAACTATTGAAATGTATCCTGAAATTGTTGGGAATACTTTTCACATGGAAATTTATTTCTCAGCTGTCGATTCAACGGATTATTTGTACGCTTTAAAGACGGTTGGATCGGGGAATTATGATGCATGGACAGGTTCTACAGCAATTGCTTTAAATGACATGCAAACCACGATTCCAACTGCTGCTGTTTATCCTTCAATTATTCATTACAACATGCCAGATTCGCTTCAAACAACTGTTTCATCTTGGAATTGTTCTGAAAAAGTTGTTTCTGTGGGGAATATTCGAAACCGTTTAACACATACTGATCAAAATGGAAACTTGTACGTTCCATCTGCTTCTTATACATCAGTTGTAGGCCAATTGAGTCCAAATTCTTCAAAAGGCCCTAATCGTCGTGGTGTTACAAGACCAACTATTTCCGCTAGTGGAGATATTGCTTTAAGTGCTTGTCCTTTGTGGATGGCTGCTTCTCCTAGCTGGAATGCAACTAAAAGTGATGATGGAATGCATGCACGCAATGGAGGAACGTCAATGGCTTCTCCCCTTGTTGCTGGAGTAGCTGCTTTGTACTTGGAAAAATGTTCAAAAGGCACCTATCAATCGTTCATGGATGATTTGCAAGCTTCAGCAATGACTGATGCATATACGGGCTCTGTACCAAATAATGCTTACGGTTACGGAAAAATACACGCTTTAAATTTGATGCTACAAAGTAATTATACTGCAACCATTGATGGTGTTACACCATTTTGTTCTACAGATACCTTTAGTATCGTTTCAAATGCTAACGTTGTCAATGCTTGGTGGAGTAATGGTGATACAAATGCTTATACGTTCTTAAATTCGACACAAGATATTTCTGCTATTGCTTTGAATGAATTTGGTTGTAAAATGGCAACGGATACATTGTCAGTCGTTGCAGGCGACATCCCTCCCACACCCATCATCACTTTAGTTGGAAATGTGATTTCAACTGCTGCTTATCCAAATTTGCAGTGGTTTGAGAATGGTGTTGCTATTCCTGGTGAAACAAGCAATACATTGACAATTGATTTAACTTCTACTTCCGATTTTTCGGTTGTTGCAACAGGAACTGGTGGTTGTGAAGTGACTTCAAACACGATCAATCCAACTTTAGGAATGGAAGAATTGATGATGCATTTATCAGGTTATCCCAATCCAGTTGAAAATGAACTGCATTACATCAGTAGCCAAGTAATTGAAAAAATCGCCATTTTTGATTTAACTGGTAAATTGGTTTCAGATCAAGTTCCCGTGAATCAAACAATCGCAACAAACATGTTGGTTTCTGGAACTTATTTGGTTGTTTGGAGCGGTTCTTTTGGAACAGTTTACACGAAAATTATCAAGAAATAAGTCGAATTTAAAAAGAAGCCTTATTTTTGGGGCAAATAAAAACGAAGAATGAATTTATCAGGTATTATCGCCATTTCAGGAAAACCAGGACTATACAAGGTTATAGCTCAAGGTAAGAACAACATTATTGTTGAATCAATTGAAGAAAAAAAACGTGTTCCAGCTTATGCAACAGATCGCATTTCTGCTTTAGATGATATTTCGATCTACACGTACGATGACGATAAACCATTGAAAGAAATTTTTGATGATATCTTCAAAAAAGAAAACGGTGGTGAAACGATTTCACACAAAGAAGACGCAAAAAAATTGCAAGCTTATTTGACTGAAATTTTGCCAGAATACGATAAAGAACGAGTATATCCTTCAGATATTAAGAAATTATTCCAGTGGTACAACTTGTTGCACAAAGCTGGTGAATTGAAAATGGACGAAGTTGAAGAAGCACCAGCGAAAGCTGAGAAAGCAGCGAAAGCTCCTAAAGCTGATAAAGAAGCAAAAGAAGCGAAGCCAGCGAAAGAAACAAAAGAAAAAGCAGCAGTTAAAAAAGCTCCAGCAGCAAAGAAAGCAGTAACTCCTAAAGCAAGTGCTAAAACCACTTCAGCTAAAAAGGTAGCTGCTCCAAAAACTGGCTCTAGCCGAGGAAAATAATACGAAATAATTCTTTGTAGGTCGTCAGTTTTTGACGACCTTTTTTTTTATCATTGCATATGAGAAAATATATTGATCCCTCTTTTGATTGCAGCTCTTGGTCTTCTGTTGCAAATTATTTGAATGAATTATTAGACCGACCATTAGCTACGAAATCAGCATTTGAACAATGGTTGAAAGATAAAAGTGAATTAGAAGCAGTTTTGGAAGAAAACATGGCTTGGCGTTACATTCGGATGACCATTGATACCAGCAATGAAGCGCATTCTGAAGCTTATCGTTTTTTTGTAACTGAAATTCAACCAAAATTGGCTCCTTACGAAGATCAATTGAATAAGAAAATGATGGAGCAAGAATGGATCAAAGAATTAGCTCATGATCCTGCTTATCATATTTATTTCCGCTCTACTCAAACTGCGCTCGATTTGTATCGTGAAGAAAACATCGCATTGGAAACTGAATTAAATACATTGAGTCAAGAATACGGTGCGATAACTGGTCAACAAATGATTGAATACAAAGGCGAAACCTTGACTATGCCGCAAGCAGCTAATTTTCTGAAGGATCCAAATGAGTCCATTCGAAAAGAAGTGTATGAATTGATTGTCAACAGAAGAAAAGAAGATCGTGAACGTTTGGATGAATTGTTCAGTAAATTGGTTCATCTTCGTCATCAAGTGGCCATCAATGCCGGTTGTACGGATTACAGAGAATACAAATTCAAAGCTTTAGGTAGATTTGATTATACCATTGAAGATTGTTTGGATTTCCATACAGCAATTGAGCAACAAATTGTTCCTTTGATCAAAGAAATCAATCAAGAACAAGCACGTAAATTGGGTAAAGACAAATTGAAGCCTTGGGATACAGAAGTCGATCCGGAAGGAAAAGCGCCTTTGAAACCCTTTAAAGATGGTGAAGAATTGTTAGAAGGAACCATTCGCATGTTTGATCTCTTGGATCCGTTTTTCGGTCAGTGCTTAACCACTATGAAAACGGGAGGATTCTTGGATTTGGATTCAAAACCAGGAAAAGCCCCAGGAGGATACAATTACCCGTTGTATGAAAGTGGTATTCCGTTTATTTTCATGAATGCTGCTGGTGCTCAACGTGATTTAGTGACGATGGTGCACGAAGGTGGACATGCTGTGCATTCGTTTTTAAGTAGAGAACTTCCTTTAACCGCGTTCAAATCGTTGCCATCAGAAGTTGCAGAATTGGCTTCAATGTCGATGGAGTTGTTGACGATGGATTTGTGGAATGAGTTTTACTCAAGTGAAGATGATTTGAAACGCGCTAAAAAAGAGCAATTGGAATCAGTCATCAAAGTATTGCCATGGATTGCGACCATTGATGCGTTTCAACATTGGATCTATACGCATCCACAACACAGTGTAGAAGAAAGAACCGCTATGTGGTTGTCTTTGGGTGAGCGTTTTGGTACAGGAATGATTGATTTCTCCGGATATGAATTCGTGAAAGAAAGTTCGTGGCATCGTCAATTGCATTTGTTTGAAGTACCTTTCTATTACATCGAATACGGAATTGCACAATTAGGAGCCTTAGGTGTTTGGAAAAATGCAAAAACAGATTTACCGAGTGCTTTAGAAGCTTACAAAGCTGCTTTAAAATTAGGTTATACGCAATCAATCCCTGAAATTTATAAAACAGCCAATTTGAAGTTTGATTTCTCTGCAAGTACACTGAAATCATTAACAGCGTTTATTCATTCAGAATTGAAAGCTTACAATAACTAACAAAAAAAGGGACAAATAATTGTCCCTTTTTTATGCGCCTATTACACGTCTTAGATTTCCAACTTGTGATTCCCACAAGCGAACAATTTCTTCTTTTTCAGTTGGTTCTGCAAAATCTGTTATTGTCAAGATAACCGCTTTCGTCATCGGGTCGATGGTGTATTTCATTTCAAAAAACGTATCCAGCTCATCCTCTTCGTCATACAGCCATTGCCATTTCAAAGCGTCACCATTCTTTTTAGCTAACAAACGCGCTTGTTCATCGCTTCCATCCCAGTGAAAGGTATATATATCATCTTTAACCATGACATCGTCGGCAAACCATTCACTTAAACCATCGGGTGTAGAGATCAATTTTTCCAACACTTTTGGAGCAGTTTTTAACACATACTCTAATTCGAATTTCTCCTTTTTTGTCATAGTAGTTTTAATAATGTTAACTTCGCAAAATATTCTAAAAACGAAATATACACATTTCTTTTCATGGCATTAGTACATTCATTCGAAAAAAAAGGGAATACTTTGTTCAAATACAGAGGACAAATTCCGGTAATTCTATTCGTAATGGCGATTCCAGTGGTTTATTTCACGGATGTGGACGCGATTATGAAAAATGATCAATTGTATTACATTTTTACTGGTGCGGCAATCGCTATGTCTTTTTTAGGACAAGTGATTCGTGCAATTGCAATTGGAACAAGTAATAAAAATACATCTGGTAGAAACACCAAAGAACAAGTTGCAGAAGCATTGAACACAAAAGGGATTTATTCAACTGTTCGTCACCCACTCTATTTAGGGAATTATTTCATGTGGATTGGTATTGTGTGTTTTACATTCAATATTTGGTTCATTATCACAGTGAGTTTATTGTTTTGGTTATACTACGAACGCATCATGTTTGCTGAAGAACGTTTCTTAGAACGCAAATTTGGTGATAGCTATGTGAATTGGTCGAACACCGTACCTGCATTTTGGCCAAGTATGAAAAATTACATCAAAGGAGAAATTCCTTTTTCGATGAAAACGATAATGCGTAGAGAATATGCTGGTATTACAGCAACTGCACTTGGATTTATTTTCGTTGCATATATACGCGAATGGTTCATCACTGAAAAAGTTCCTACTTCAATGAATTATGTTTATTGGACTGTTGGTGCATTATTGATTTCTTTGATTTTCAGAACGCTAAAACACAATACTAAAATTTTATTTGAAGAAGATAGATCTTAGTCTTGCAAGAAATAAAAAAGGTGCTATCTTTGCACCCGCTAACAAGAAATAACCAGTCTTGTTAAAGATGGCGAGATAGCTCAGTTGGTTAGAGCGCAGGATTCATAACCCTGAGGTCCCGAGTTCAACTCTCGGTCTCGCTACTAAAGAGGAAGTTAACGCTTCCTCTTTTTTTTGTTTAAAAAGTTTATGTTGAGTTCCGAGTTCATCCGTCAGCTGACGGATTCGGTCTCGCTATAAAAATGTAAACCTTTCTTGCTTTATTTTTTTTGATTTTTGGATCAGTAGTGGTCAAACTGCAATTTGACCACCAATTACCATGGTTAGTAATTGAACTTTTGATTGCCTCTCGCATTCAATAAAACAATTTCCCCATTTGGATTTCGTTTACTAACTTTGGCTTTCATAAAATACCCGTGAAAAAACTCACCATTTTTAGTATCCGTTCATTTGCAGGTCCATTCGTGGTGACATTTTTTATTTCCATGTTCATGCTCATCATGCAATTTACTTGGAAGTACATTGATGATTTAATGGGGAAAGGGTTGAGCATGTGGGTGATTTTAGAATTGCTTTTCTACGTTTCTGCAAGTTTAATCCCTTTGGCATTACCGCTTTCTATCTTATTGAGTTCAATAATGACTTTTGGGAATTTGGCTGAAAACAACGAATTAACAGCCTTGAAATCTTCCGGAATGAGTTTATTGCGTATCATGCGACCACTCATTATGGTGATTTTACTCATCGCTACAGGAACCTTCTATTTTGCCAATTATGTCATTCCAGTGGCCAATCTCAAATGGCATTCCTTGATTTTTGATATTCAAGAAACAAAAGTGGCCATGTTGTTGACGCCAGGCTCTTATTCGAAAGAAATTGATGGTTATGCCATCAAGGTTGAAAGTGGTACAGATAATTCGTTTACTGGAATTACCATTCACGATTACACAGAGCCTCAAGTATTGAAAACAGTGAAAGCAGATTCAGGAACGGTTTACAAAAGCGAACGTGGTGATTATTTGTTATTTCGACTGAGAAATGGAAAAATCCACGAAGAATTGAATGCGCAAGCTCCGATTTTTAAAACAGATGGTAAGGCTTTGCATACTGGTGGGAATTTTAGACCTGCACGAAATACCACTTTTAATCATGCTACCTATAAAATGGATTTGATGGGTTTCAATCTAAATCGTTCGGATGAGGATTTGTTCAAGGATGAATACGAAATGTTGAATGTCTTTCAAATACAAGATGCCTTGAATGACATGCAAAAAGAAGCTGAGAAATCGTTCAAAAACTTCGCAATGCAACGCAAAGGGGAACGGCCATTTTTCATGAGTAAATTCTACGCTTCTTCCTCCAGACAAAAGCCAAACCCACGCATTGAACAATTACAAGCGATCCCTTCAAAAGTATTGACAGAAGCTTCTTTCACGAAAGAAGAACGCATCGCGGCTTTGAATACCGCAATTGTATCATTGCGAAATATGAATGCCAATTTGGAAAGTCAAGGTGCAAATATCAATTCGATCAATGATCGCGCAAACAAGTACTTGATTGAATTCCACAAGAAAATCGCTTTGTCTGCCACCATTATCATTTTGTTCTTTGTGGGCGCACCACTTGGAGCAATTGTTCGTAAAGGTGGATTTGGAGCTCCAGTTGTTATTGCAACGCTCTTATTCATGATCTATTTTGTGTTGTTTAGTATTGGTGAAAACTTAGCGAATACCAACACACTTACACCTTTCTGGGGAATGTGGATGCCAACCGTAGCCCTCTCTCCTATTGCTTTTCTACTCATGATGGCAGCAGCGAATGATTTAAAAGTAAGCGATCGTAAATTGTGGGTAATCATTTTTTCTTTTGGTAGAAAACGATGAAAATTCTTTACGTCAGCTCAAAAGTTCCTTATCCTGTTATCGATGGTGGTTGCTTTGCAATGATGCAATTCATTCATAGTTTACAGGATCCGAATTGGATAGTTGATGGTTTTATTTTTTCCACTCAAAAACATCCCTTTTCAAAAGCATCTTCAGAGCATCTTTCCAAGTACTTTCGTAAAATACTAACGCTTGAGCTAGACACTTCGGTCAAACCTCTTGCTGCGCTTTGGCATTTGATCACTCGAAACAATTACAATCTAAAACGTTTTCAAACATCGCAACTTGAAGAGGCTTTGAGAAAACAGCTCAATGAAGATTACGATGTCGTGATTTTTGATAGTCTTTTTGCAGCCGCATTATTGCCGAAATTGAAACAGCACTTTCGTTCGCGTTTTATTGTTAGAGCACACAATGTGGAACATGAGATCTGGCGAACATTGGCGGATGAGGAGAAAAGCAAGCTGAAGAAGCAGTATTTGAAAGCTTTGTATCAAACCTTACAAAAAGAAGAAGCGATTATTTTAAATGCAGCTCATCAAATTTGGACGATGTCTGAAGAAGATAGTAAGATCTTGCGTTTAAAAAACATCACAACCCCCATTCATTATATTCCAGTAGCAATTGAGTTGCCTGAAGTTACGGCCGATTTATCTCGAACGACTTGTTTTCACCTCGGATCTATGAATTGGCAGCCAAATATCGATGCTGTGAATTATTTAGCAGATCAATTGTGGTCGAAAAACTCGGCTTTACCGCAACTTATCGTTGCAGGGTCACATGCTGAATCCATTGACAAAAGTCGGTTTCCAGAAAGTATTACTGTTGTAGGACGCGTGCCAAATGTGAACCAGTTCATGCAAAATGCGGGGATTTTGGTTTCTCCAATTCAAAGTGGCAGTGGTATTCGTATCAAATTGTTAGAAGCATTGGCACTTGGCGTACCGTGTATCACTACAAATTTAGGTGCAGCTGGAATTGATGCGGAAGCAGCGGGGATTTTAATTGCTGAATCTCCTCAAGAATGGTTTGCTCAAATAGAATTGATTACCAATTCACTTGAGTTAAGAACTCAAAATTCAAAAAAGGCCCTTGCATATATATCGAATAAGCATAGCTTTGCTCATTGTAAATCGTTAATTGTTGCTGCTTTTGGATGCTAAACCTTCATTGTTTATCATGTTGTCACGTTTTCCTTATCCTTTGGAGAAAGGAGATAAATTGCGTGCATACAATCAGATAAAAAGCTTAGCTGCAACTTATGATATTACCTTGGCTTGTTGTACTGATCGAACTATTCCTGAAAACGAATTGCAAGAAGTAAAACAGTTTTGTCAAACGATCTACTTGTTTCCATTGACAAAGAGCGGGTTATTCTTGGAATTAATGCGTTCTTTTTTTAGCGGAAAACCATTTCAAGTTCAGTATTTCTATCGATTAAAACACGCTCGCAAAATCAAACAAATTTTAACCGATTTAAAACCCGATCACATTTATTGTCAATTGGTCCGTGTGGCTGAATACGTAAAAGATTATCATTTCTGTCCGAAAACAATTGATTACATGGACGCCTTGAGTAAAGGGATGGAACGCCGAATAGATACGGAGAAATGGTTCAAACGCTGGTTTTACAGAAATGAAAGCAAACGTCTTTCGCGTTATGAGCGCAGTGTGTTCGACTACTTTGAACACAAGGTCATTATTTCATTGCAGGACAGAAACTTCATTTTGCATCCTAAAAACACAACGATTAAAGTCATTCCAAATGGTGTGGACGCTGCTTTTTTTGAAGATTTAAACTGTGAAAAACAATACGACATCCTTTTCACTGGGAATTTCTCCTACGCTCCAAACATTGAGGCAGCGGTATTTTTAGCTGAAAAATTGCTTCCGGCTTTGAAACAAAAAGGCCTCACTCCTTCTCTATTGCTTTCTGGAGCCAATCCAACTCAACGCATTTTGAATCTTGCTTCCAATCAAATTACCGTTTCAGGTTGGGTGGATGATATACGTGTGAGTTATCAAAGTTCCAGGTTATTCATTGCGCCTTTATTCATCGGAACTGGCCTGCAAAACAAATTATTAGAAGCAATGGCGAGTGGTCTTCCATGTATCACAACAAGCTTAGCTAACAATGCTTTGAAAGGGAAAAACCACAAAAACATCGAATTGGCAGAGAATTTTAACGAATTCGTCGAAATTACTACCCGTTTTCTAAATGATAAAGATATATTTAGTGAGCTAGCACTGAATGGACGAAATTTTGTGGAACAAAACTACACATGGAAAACTCAAAACGCTTTACTCAACGACTTATTTCAATCTTCATAGTAATCATTAGTTTATACGCTTGTCAGCAAAATGAATATAAAATGCCTCATTGGTTGCTGGGAAAATGGAAAACAAACTACGACGGATTTTTAATCACGGAATATTGGTACAAAAACAAAACTGGCTTTACGGCTGTAACGGTTTGGCACGATAAAAAATCCAAGGATTACGAACACATCAATTTGCTTTTAAATAAAGATCAATTAACGTATCGCATCAAAACAAAAACCAAAAACATGGATTTTGTGTGTGATGACATTCACAATGACACCTTGATTTTTGTCAATAATGACAACGATTTCCCGAAACGTATCATTTACGTAGAACCAACTGGCGATGAAATGGAAGTTTGGATTGAAAATTTCCCAAATGATCCCAATGAAATGCGCTTTCCTTTCAAAAAGATTAACTAATTCTGAACAATTTCTAGTGTTTTAGGGTTACCTTTGCATCAATTAAGTTTTAAAGATGTCGAGCAAACTAAATACAATCGAAGAAGCGATCGCTGCTATTCAAGCTGGTGAAGTCATTATTGTTGTTGACGATGAAGATCGTGAAAACGAAGGTGATTTCCTTACTGCCGCTAGAAATGCAACGCCAGAAGTCATTAATTTCATGGCTACTCATGGTCGCGGATTGATTTGTGCTCCATTGGAAGAAGAACGTTGCGATGAATTGCAATTGGAAATGATGGTGAGCCGCAACTCTGCAACTTATGAAACTCCTTTCACCGTTTCGATTGACTTAATAGGAAATGGTTGTACTACTGGAATCTCTGCAAGCGACCGATCTAAAACGGTTTTAGCGCTTGTTGACCCCAATACGAAACCTGAAGAATTAGGAAAACCAGGACATATTTTCCCTTTACGTGCAAGAAAAGAAGGTGTATTGCGAAGAGCTGGACACACAGAAGCAGCTACAGATTTATCGCGACTAGCTGGTTTTGAACCTGCTGGGGTCATTTGTGAGATCTTGAACGAAGATGGTACCATGTCGCGTTTACCAGAATTATTCAAAATCGCTGAACGTTTTAACTTAAAGATTGTTTCTATAGCAGATTTAATTGCTTATAGAATGAAACATGAATCCTTGATCACTCGTGAAGTGAAAGTAGATATGCCTACCAAAGTTGGAAACTTTGATTTAGTAGCTTATTCCGTAAATTCAACCGGACAAGAGCATTTGGCTTTGGTAAAAGGTGAATGGGACATCAACGAACCAATTTTAGTACGTGTACACTCTTCTTGTATTACAGGTGATATTTTCGGTTCTTGTCGTTGTGATTGCGGTCCACAATTGGAATTCGCGATGCGCAAAATTGAAGAAGAAGGAAAAGGTGTCATTTTGTACTTGAACCAAGAAGGAAGAGGCATCGGTTTGTTGAACAAATTGAAAGCCTACAAATTACAAGAAGAAGGTTACGATACGGTGGAAGCAAACATCAAATTAGGCTTCGAAAGTGATCAACGCGAATACGGAATTGGTGCTCAGATTTTACACGATTTAGGCGTGAAGAAAATGCGTTTGATGTCGAACAATCCGAAAAAACGTTCAGGTTTGATCGGATACGGAATGGAGATCGTTGAAAACGTTGCAGTTGAGGCTGGAAGAAACATTCACAACGAACGTTATTTGCAGACAAAAGTCGACAAAATGGGTCACTCACTTAATATGAAAAAATAATGCTGATTGCCCAAGGATTGACCAAAAAGTACGGACAGTTAGAAGTGCTCAAAGGAATTGATTTGAGTATCCAACAAGGAGAAATTGTTTCCATTGTTGGTTCTTCTGGTGCTGGTAAAACAACACTTTTGCAATTATTGGGCACATTGGACAAACCAGATGCTGGGATGTTGAGTTTGGATGGGATTCAGCCTTTTCAATTATCCAGTAACGAGTTAGCCCATTTCAGAAATACTAAAATTGGTTTCATTTTCCAATTTCATCAATTGTTGCCAGAATTCTCAGCAATCGAAAACGTCATGTTTCCTGCTTTAATTGGTGGGAAAAATCAATCGGATGCGAAAACACGTGCCTCCCAATTATTGGAACGTTTAGGTTTGAAAGACCGCATGAACCATCAACCGATGGCGCTTTCTGGTGGTGAGCAACAACGAGTAGCTGTTGCAAGAGCATTGATGAATCAACCAGCGGTAATTTTTGCTGACGAACCTTCTGGAAATTTGGATTCTAAAAATGCAGCAGAATTGCACCAATTGTTCTTCGATTTGCGCGATGAATTTGGACAAACATTCGTGATTGTGACCCACAACAACCAATTGGCTGAGATGGCGGATAGAACCATTACCATGGCTGACGGTTTATTGGTGCTTTAAAATGGATCAAATTGCATTGAAACAGCTGTTGGACGAGAAAGCAGCATTTTACAATCATCCACGTTTTTTAGATTCAGATCCTGTCCAACTCCCCCATCGTTTTACCAAACAACAAGACATAGAAATCGTTGCTTTTTTGGCAGCGACAATTGCTTGGGGAAATCGTAAATCGATCATTACGAGCGGCGAGCGTATCATTAATATCATGGGAGGAAAACCCTACGAATACATTTGCAACTACGAAGAACAAGCGCATCAATTTGTACATCGTACCTTCAATGGTGAAGATTTGAATGCTTTTTTTGTATCCTTGAAACGTTGTTATTCCCAACACAAAAGCTTGGAAGAATGGTTCCTGCCTAAAGATGGAAGCTTGGGTTCGTTCAATCGGATCAATCATTTCAGGGAACAATTTACAGCGGCACCATTTCCACACAGAACAGAGAAACACCTTGCGAATCCGATGAAAGGTTCATCAGCCAAACGCTTGAACATGTTTTTGCGTTGGATGGTACGTTCTGATGCGAACGGAGTAGATTTTGGAATTTGGAATCGCATTCCAATGTCAGAATTACACTTGCCCTTGGATGTACACACCGGAAACGTTGCCCGAAAACTAGGAATTTTGACCCGCACACAAAACGATTGGAAATCCGTTGCGGAAATCCAAGAAGCTTTGGTTGAATTTGACCCGGAAGATCCGTGTAAATACGATTTCGCCTTGTTTGGATTGGGGGTGTTTGAAGGAGTGAGGTGATTTTGCTTTTTTTATAAATTTTTGTAGTCAAATAAAACCTTCATTCGCAGCAAACTTTAATTTCTTACTTTTTTCTAAGGCAAAAAAAGTAAGCAAAAATGCCTTTCTCCCAATTACAAAATTCGATCAGTTCTTCATTTCTAACTGAACTAAGGAAAGACGAGGTCAGGACCTCAAATGGAAACCACTTTCCAAGTTCAGAAATAGAAATGAAGAACTTTATCTTTCACAATATCAAATTTGAAAAAGTTTAATGACGGTTAGTTTCTAGGCCTATTTTCTACAAATTGTAATTGGTTTTTTTTTCCGCAGCTAAGATTTTCAATAGACTGAAAAACTTGTGATCGAATAACAAGTCAGATGTTTAAAATTCAATTACCGCTTATAAAAATGCTGCAAATAAATGTACATCATATAAGCAGTCATCAACAATAATACAATGATCGCATGGATCAATAAAATCAAATATTTCAAGGGTTTTCCTACATGATTCTTTACCAGTAAACGATGATTCATCAACATCGCAATCATGACAATAGCTAAGGTAAAACCACTTATGAATTCAGGTTGAGTTGTAGCGAAAAAATAAGAAAACAACACCAACAGATTGATGATCAGCGGAAATGTGTATTCAAGTAGTTGGAGAAGTTTTTTCATGTAATTGATTCAATAGAACTTTCTAATTCTTTTATCCTGGGAAAACAAAATGTCTATCAATTTTTGTTTTTCGTCTTTGAAAAATAAAACTCCAGACTTCTCTTTTTTTGTTCATTATCAAAACACTGGCTTTATATTCTGATGTATCTATATATCCAGTTTCATCACCTGTAATAACCACTGGAAAAAAAACCGTAATCTTCATAGAGTCCTTACAGCCTTTATTTTCAAAATATCCTTGAATAATTGAATCTATTTCATGAGGATAGATCTCAAGAATCTTAGGCTCTAAACTACCATGGTAATCATATTTTGGTTTTGAAAAACCTCTTATACGATCTTCATCTTTACAACTGAATAAAAACAAGACTAAAATAGAAAGTGAACTTATTAATTGTTTGTACATAACGGCCTATAGTTGTCTTTTAGAATTATCTGTTTGTTTTGATTGTATTGCATACAAAAAATTAAATTAACCGCTTATTTACAATATATTTTTTCGAGAAATGAAATATATTGTAAGTTAGGTTTAGATTCAACTCCAAATTGGAAAAAAGCCATTTTCTTGCAATCTTCAGCAAACTTTTCATTCCCAGCTATTTCAATAAGTCCATTGCTAAGAGTATTGAATGTAAGACGATTGTACTTTGTGTATACAATGTCTGTCAAATCATCTTGAGCTAATAAACACTGAAAACTTTGAATTTGAACAAATAAACAAAAGTAAGGATGTACGAATTCGCCTAATTTTTCAATAGACAGCCCTCCTTTATTTTTATGTAACAAAACAAGTTTTGGTCTATTTAAACATAAAAAACCTTTTCTAATTTCACTCTTCAATTCTTTTAAATTTAAAGTGAACCCCAACAAAATATCGTCTTTTGATTCTTTAAAAAAATACAATTCATTTTTGTTTGAAATTTCAGCTTCAATTTTGTACTGACTATAAAAAAATGAAAATAAATTAATGAAGTATTGAGTCCATTCATTGAAATTAAAATCGCTGAAATTTTTAGATTTCAAATATCTTTCTATATCATTCTTTGTTTTAGTTGTATTCAAATATGCATTAAAATCAGATAATCTTAAAAAATTAAATTGATTTTCCGGCTGATTTAAAAATTCATCTATTAATGGTTTAGTTTCTAAGAAACACTCAATTTGATGATTTCTATAATCATCCCCGAATATCATTGGCGTAGAGTAGACAAATAGAATTTCCCTTTCATTAACAATTCGTATAAATTTTTTGGAATCATTTATTTTTAGCGCTATATCATACCCAACATTCTGAGAGTTCAAAATAGAAAGTTTAATAGAACTTAGTAGAATGTTTCCAAATTTTTCATTTTCGAGAATTGGAATTTGTTTAATACACTCTTCACAAAAAGCCTCAGCTCTTTCTATTCTCATATCAAAAAAAACTTTAAAGTTGATAAAATTAGTATTGTTCTTCTAATGAATTAGAATACAAAAACTTTAAATATGAAACTGGCTCAAACCATTAAAGATTTATCTTACTTGTTTAATAGTCGAATAAACTCATCCAAAGCCATTCCAACTTCAAAATTCACATGGCCTAATCCTATTTTTTTTTTAATATTTAATAAGATTGGTACAAATATCTCGGCATAATTGGGGTAATTGAATTTACAATAATAGGTTACTATTATCGGATCAGGATTTTCAAGTAAAAAATGTAAATCTTTAAATCGATCTATAGCTTTAAGTTTTAATGAAATGTCTTGTGCTTTTCTAATCCCTTTACTTCGCAGTTGACTTATTAGTTTTTCCTCTTCATTTGATAAAAGTTTAAAATGGCCCGTTTCTGTTTTTTGAGAATCTAATTCTATGCTTTTTGAAATATCTTTTAAAGCAAGAATAAAATCTTGTTTCATTTTTTCAATTTTTTTTTCGTTTTGATCCAATTCCATCACAACCAACTATTTAACAGATCTTTGTTTAATACACACTTCACAAAATGATTTAGCTCTTTCTATTATCATATTAAAAATGAAATATTGAATTCTAATATATTAGGTGTCATATATTTGATTTCTATTTAGACGAATTTTATCTATTTCATCTGCTGAAGCACCAAACTCTCTTAAAGCTTGACTAATTTCTATAAACCACATCCCTCTGGGGCATTCTTTCAAATGTTTAAATAAAACAGGAACAAAAACTTCTGCATAATTTGGATAATTAAATTTGCAATAATAGGTCACAACTATCGGATCTTTATCATCTAATAAATAATGTAAGTCCTTGAATCGATCAATAGCCTTCAATTTACGTGAAATATCATAAGCTTTTTTCATTCTTCCCCTGAGTTTATTTATTGCTTTTAACTCTTCTTTACTAAGTATAAGATATCTTCCATCTTTATCAAACTGTGAATTTAATTCTACACTCTTTGACAAGTCTTTCAATGCAAGAATAAAATCCTGTTTCATTTTTTCTATTTTCTTTTCGTTTTTATCCAATTCCATCACAACAAACTAATCAATCCAATTTCGTCAAATACATATTGAATTTTACTCCACTTGGATCTGGAAAAACATCATTTAAAACCAACTGATCGTTTTTCACCATAAATGTACCAGTAGACATTATTTTACCTTTTTCACTAAACAATAAAAATTGATCACCTTTTAATTGATACTTCCCCATAGGTCTACTCATTTCAATTTTAGTTTTTTCTACAGAATGAAGAGAACCATCTTTTCTAAAAGTAAGCCCTTGATAAACAGAATCATTTGATATTGGTCGGTCAAACACCTTGTCATCGTATGCCAAAGAATCAATTTTCCAAGTACCATTTACAACATCTTTTTCCTGAATAACGGGTTTTTCCTCTTTTATTTTGGTTTTATCTTCGGAAGGCTGTGGCGTACATGAACTTATCAAGATCAAAAAGAGAAACAAGATTTCTAAAGCTATAGTGGTTTTGTAGTTCAAAAGTTTCATTAGGATTGATTTAAAGTTTTGTTCTAGTAAAAATAGTAATTGTTAGAACTATATTCAATACTTAGATTGAATAATCCAATTCTACACTTCCTCCTCAATAACTTTCCAAAGTTTATTAACAATGACTTAAAATAGCCACAAACGCATTATCTTTGGGAACATGAAATGGGTGCATCCTGAGTTTATTTTTGCCCTTGCGGTTATTCTAATTCCGCTATTGATACACCTTTTTCATTTTAAGCGCTATAAAACAGTGCTGTTTTCAAGCCTTACATTCCTGAAATCCATTGAACAAGAACAAAAAAGCGTCCGTAAACTGAAACAATGGCTCATCTTTGCCATGCGAGCTCTGGCTTTTGCTTTCATCGTTTTTGCTTTTGCTCAACCTTACATCCCTTCGAAGAATAGTACTAAACAAGCCGGAACCGCTATCATTGCGATTTATTTAGATAATTCCTACTCCATGTCGCGCATTGGAAGTTCAGGTGAATTGTTGTCGCAAGCTAGAGAAATTGCAAAATCAGTGGTCAATGATGCTCCGAGAGATGCGCAATTCGTTCTGTTCACCAATGAATTGAGTGGTGAAGAAAAACAAACACTTACCAAAGCCCAGTGCGCTGAAAAAATCGATAAAATTGATTACTCTTCCTTGGTACGTAGCGCAAACGATGTCACGCGCTGGTGGAATCAATGGTTGTCGGACAACGAACGAAATGATTTCAGTGTTACTCAAAGTCAGTTAATCTATCTTTCTGATTTTCAGAAATCAACCACTCAAAAGATTACAGCTAAAAACACCACGAATACGCTTTTTTACCCCATACAGTTGAATCCTGTTAAATCGGGTAATTTGTACGTGGATTCCATTTGGTTTGACTCTCCGATTCACAAGTTGGGCAACAAACAAACAGTATATGCACTGGTTCGCAATGAAAGCGATGAAGCGATCAATACGGTGGATGTTGGGTTTAAAATTGGAAAAATCAACCGCGATGTGTTCGCAGACATTCCTGCAAATGGTGCAGATACAGTTGAACTCAGTTATTTCAATACCAATAGCGGCCATTGTTCAGGTTCAATTACTATCAACGATCAACAAATGACCCACGATGATGCGTTCTATTTTTCGTATGAAGTGCGACAAAAAAGTGAAGTCTTGATCATCGACGGTGAAGATGCGGTTCCAAATGTAGGTGTGGTATATGCCTTGGATGATTTTTACTCGGTTAGTTCGGTCAAAGAAACGCAATTGACACAAAGCAATCTTTCTAATAAAGATTTGGTGGTGGTCAACGGTGTCAACAATATGAGTTTGGGTGCTGTGAAATTGCTCAAAGAATTCGCTAATGACGGTGGTGGTTTGTTGTTGTTTCCTGGTACAAAAGTTTCGTATTTGGGTTGGAATAACTTATTGAAAGAATTGAACATACCAACTTTAGGGATGCTTCAAGAAAAAGGACTGAACGTACAGAAAATCAATACGAAAGACCCTTTTTATATTGGCGTATTTGAGCAAAATCCAAAACAATTACGTTTGCCAGCAGTGAAGAAATCCTACCGTGTGCAAAGTGGAAGCAATACGCTGGCTGTTGATTTGTTGACCTACGAAAACGGATCTCCTTTCTTCTTGAAAGGTTCAGGTAAATACAACGTGAAATTGGCTACAAGCTCACTTTCTTCCGATTTTAGTTCCTTTACTTCCAATCAATTGTTTTCTACCTTATTGTTGCGAACAGCTGAATTGAGTCAACGCAATGCACCTTACTTCTTAATCATAGGTGATCCGCAGAACTATCCCATTGCTGAAGCGCCAAGTGCAGACAAAACCGTTCAATTAAAAAACAACGCTACGGTTTTCTTACCAAAAGTTTTCGTGAAAAACGAAGCTGCTTTTCTTTCAGTGCAAGGATTGGAAGCAATCAGACAATTGAAAGCAGGAAATTACGATATTCATTTAGGTGAAAAATCAATTGGAGCGTTGTCAATAAATTACAACAGAGCAGAAAGTAAAGTAGGAAATTTAAGCACTTCGGAAATTCAATCCCTATTTGAAGAAGGTGGTATCAAAGTACAATCCATCAACGATGCTCAGGGTTGGTCGGGTGCTTCCTTTTTGCAACTCGATCAAGAACAAAATTATTGGAAATGGTGTGTCATTCTTGCAATTCTATTTGTATTTGCAGAAATGGGAATCATTTTATTTTATAAAAAGTAAATAGTTATGAAATAAGCAAAACGAAATAATTTTCGATATAAGACAAATGAAAATAATTTCGTTTTGTGATTCTATATGACCGTTGAAAAAAAAATAATATACATATGAAAGTCATTTTGAAAAGCGCAACAATTGTAGATCCTAGTTCTTCTTTGAATGGAAAAACAGGCGATTTATTGATTGTTGATGGCGTGATCAAAGCGTTTGAATCAACCATTGAAGATCCGGAAGCTCAAGTAGTGAAGAGCGAACAATTACACGTGTCTCAAGGTTGGGTAGATTTGAAAGCACACTTTTGTGATCCAGGAGAAGAACACAAATCTACCATTCAATCAGGTTTGGATGCTGCTGCAGCTGGTGGATTTACGCATGTTGCGGTTTTACCAACAACGAAGCCTGTTTTAGACAACAAAACATCCGTTGAATACATATTAAGAAGAGCTGAAAACAATGTGACTTCTTTGCACCCAATGGGCTGTATTACGAAACGCAATGAAGGTGAGCATTTAGCTGAAATGTACGACATGTTCCAATCGGGAGTGCGTATTTTCTCGGATGATGTACATCAAGTGTCTGGTGGAATTTTATACAGAGCCCTACTTTACGCAAAGAATTTTGGCGGTGTTGTAGTAGGTTTTTCGCGTGATCATTCGATTTCAGGATCAGGAATGGTCAACGAAGGTGAAGCATCTACCAAAACAGGATTGAAAGCAGACCCAACCATTGGTGAAATCATTCAATTGGAGCGCAATTTACGTTTGTTGGAATACACAGAAGGAAATTTGCACGTAACAGGTTTGTCGTGCAAAGAAGCAGTGGATTTGGTTCGAAAAGCAAAAGCAAAAGGTTTGAATGTAACAGCTGATGTACATGCGCAACACTTGATTTACAACGAAACTGCTGTATTGGATTTCGATGTCAACTTCAAATTAATGCCGCCATTGCGCACTGAAAGTGATCGTTTAGCTTTATGGGAAGGATTGAAAGACGGAACGATAGATTGCATTGTTTCCGATCACCGACCAAATGACAGCGAAGAAACGGATGTGGAATTTGATCATGCTAATTTTGGAAACATGACCATTCAAACAGTTTTCGCAGAATTGTCAGCTGTTCCAGAATTTGATTTGAAAACGGTTATCAAAGCTTTAACAACGAAAAGTCGTGCTATTTTATCGGTCGAAGAAACTTCCATTGAGTTAGGAAACAAAGCTGATTTAACGGTTTTTGATCCAGCTAAAAAATGGACTTACTCACAAGATGAAGTCTTGATTGCTACACGAAATTCACCAGTTTTTGGAAAAGAATTGCAAGGATTCGTTTGTGGTGTCATCAATAACGGTAAATTCGCACTGAAAGAAAATTAAGCATGTCAAGCAAACGTTCATTCATAAAAAACTTTTGGAAGGAGAAGAAAATGGTTGGTTCCATGGCTCCTAGCTCTCGTTTTCTAGCAAAGAAGATGCTTGAATCGATTGATTTCCAACACTCAAAAGTCATTGTGGAATTAGGTCCAGGAAACGGTGTGTTTACACGCAAGATCTTAGAGCAATTACGTCCAGACGGTGTTTTGTTGGTGTTTGAATTAAACGATGAGTTCATGGCACTTCTTAAAAAGGAATTCCACGATCCACGTGTTCATTTGATTCATGATTCAGCTGAAAAAATTGGCGACTATTTACACAAGTTCGGTTTGAAACAAGCGGATGCAGTGATTTCATCTTTGCCTTTAGCGAATTTCCCACAAGAATTGAAAGAACGCATTCTAAAAGAAAGTCACAAAGTGATGCATGAAAAAGCGTTGTATGTGCAGTTTCAGTATTCCTTGAATGCGAAATCTCACATCAAGAGTACTTTTAAAAAGGTGAGTATTTCATTTACTCCAGCCAACTTCCCTCCTGCTTTTGTTTACACTTGCAGAAAGTAAAAACGCTGTTTCACTTGGAATCCTAAACGAAATTTGGGTAACCTTTATCACACACAATAATTCAAGCAAAGCATTATTTTTGCTTTACCATTTTAACATTAGAAACTAAAAATATGAGTGCAGAAAAAGTAAAATGTTTAATCATCGGTTCAGGTCCTGCTGGATATACTGCCGCAATCTACGCTGCACGTGCAGAAATGAAACCAGTGATGTATCAAGGAATGCAACCTGGTGGACAATTAACTACAACCAATGAAGTGGAAAATTTCCCAGGTTATCCTGATGGAATTTCTGGTCCTGAAATGATGGTGCAGTTAGAAGCACAAGCAAAGCGCTTCGAAACAGATATCCGTTTTGGTTTCATTTCAAAAGTTGATTTTACGGGTCCTGTTCACAAATGTTGGACAGAAGACGGACATGAAATTCATGCAGATACAGTTATTATTTCAACTGGAGCATCAGCAAAATATTTAGGCTTACCATCAGAACAACATTACCTTTCAATTGGTGGTGGTGTTTCTGCTTGTGCTGTTTGTGACGGTTTCTTCTACCGCGGTCAAGAAGTTGTGATCGTTGGAGCTGGAGATTCAGCTTGTGAAGAAGCTCATTACTTATCAAAATTGTGTAAAAAAGTAACCATGTTGGTGCGTACAGATAAATTCCGTGCATCTAAAATCATGGCAGATCGCGTTCGTAACACGGAGAACATTACCATTTTACACAACACTGAAACAGTTGAAGTAATGGGAGATGGAAACGGTGTGGATGCGATTAAAGTGAAAAACAATGTGAGCGGAGAAGAAAGTGTGATTCCAGCAACTGGATTCTTTGTTGCGATTGGTCACAAACCAAATACCGATATTTTCAAGGACTTCATCAATTTAGACGAAACAGGATACATCAAATACGAGAAACCAGGAACATCTCTAACGAATGTACCAGGCGTTTTTGTTGCGGGTGATGCTGCCGATAGAAATTACCGTCAAGCAATTACTGCTGCAGGAACTGGATGTATGGCTGCATTGGATGCAGAGCGCTATTTAGCTGCGTTAGGTCATTGATCAGTCTAAAAATTTTCAAAGCCCGATGACTATTGTTATCGGGCTTTTTAGTGGGTTTCCTTTGAAAAAGTGTTGTCTGTCACATTTATTCCCTTGTAAAAGTGTTGTTTATTGCATTTTTTCCTTTGTAAAAGTGTGATTTGAATTAAAGAACAATAAAAAAAAACCGAGGAAACTGGCTCTCCTCGGTTCATTTGTCATCAGTGGTGTGGCTGATAACGTTCTCTCCATTTGCTTATGTTACACCTATTTCTTTGCTTTGATGGATGACAAACCAGAAGCATTTTCCCTAATTTCCGTTGGACATCCATAATAATTCAAATCGCTTTTACCACTTACTTCTGCATTCAATAATTTCGTCACATGTACCACTGCATCACTCGCACCAGTAACTTCAATATCAATGGTTTCTGCTACACAATCTTTCCCTTTCAATTCACTATCTCCAGATACTTCAGCTTCAATTTTCATGACAGACCCACTCATTTTTACCGTTGATTGTCCAGAGATTTCTAATTCTAAATCTGAACTTGTGATTGAAAGTTCGCCACTCGACATACCGCTGATTTCTAAATCCATTTTCGTGCATTTACCTGAATAGTCAAATGTGGATTGGCCTGAAATTTCTGCTTCTAAATGGGAGATATCTCCATTAAACTGACACTTTGAAAAACCATTCACTTCAATTTCGATGTCTTTTATAGTCATTGGCGTATTCATGACCATCTTGCTAAATCCGCTTAAATCCAAGTCTTTGAGTTCTACTACTGTCACAACAATTGATGCTGGATCATTTTCTTGCATTCCTGTAATTTCAAATTTCCCATCTTCAATTTCAATGCTTACTTCAGAAGAATCCAATGTTGTTGACACACTGCAAGCATTCCCTTGTACCAAAGTAAAACAAGTAAAGCCATTAGCTTCAATACGATTGAAAGACTGATTGTCGATTACTTGAGGAAAAACTCGCGTTGCTAATGGTGCAGGTCTCTGTGAGAAATTCAATGGAATTTGAGCTCTCAAGGGATTCAAATAAACAAATTCTTCTTGATCGACTACTTTTTTTACAGGGAAGATGAAAGCTTGAACCTGATCTTTTTCATTTTCCTGTAGTTGTGTAGTTTTTTGACTAACTGGAAATTGTTCTTTTTCTTTATTGTTTTGATGTTTAATTGTTGAAGGTGTGCTCAATGTCATTACCGCAACCACTCCTACTCCTGTTATACTTGCTAAAATACTTGTCATAATTACCCATTTTTTAATAAAAAATATTTTTAAAGTTGCAGCAAGACCAACTCCAACTGCCGCAGAAGCAATCCATTTATTCACATCAGCCGTACTCGTTTCTAATGGAGCATTGCGTGCTGAATCAAAAAGCGCTGTCAATTTATCTTCCGTCATACGCTGTTACATTTTGTTCCAACTCTGCCATTGACAAGATTTGGATTAAGGTTTTTCTTCCACGACTCAATCCTTGTTTGACTGCATCTTCTGAACATTCGTGCATTTGTGCAATTTCTTTCACGCTAAAACCGGAAAGTTCATAAAGCACCAAACTTTCTTTTTGAATTTCGGGTAATTGTGCTAATGCAGCATACAATTGTTCGTGCTCAAATTGTTGTTCTGAAAGATTACGAACGGTCAATTCATTAGCAACCAAATTCCCGTCATTCGTCAATACTGCTTGTTTCTTTTTCATTGCATTTGACAATAAACGAATGGTGATTCCAAATAAGTAATACAAGAATGCATCTGCGTGCTGTACTTTATCAAACTTTTCATACGCAACCACTAAAGTGTCGTGCATCAAATCTTTAAAGTCCATCTCACCATAAACACGCGCTTTACAAAAACGCTCGAAACGGGCATGCACCGGCTCATAATACGTCATGAAAAGCGTTTTCTTGTTATCCATTGTTTGGTCTCTAATGGGTAAATGTGGTGAATTTGATTTTGGTGACAAAGAATTGAAAAAAAAGTGAGAAATATAAATTTTTCACTTTTGATTTATAGATAACAACTTCGGATATAGACATTTAAATGAAAGCTCACTCCTTTTTCTTCAAATCAAAATAATGTGAAATGCCAATACATAATTCTGGAGCGTACCAGTGGAATGACTCGTTTCGTTCTGTAGGACGATATGCAGTTGTTGGTAGATAAACTGAATTCTTCAAACCATAATAAAACGTATTCTTTTCGGTAAGGCGAATTGTATGAAACACATCGAATGAAGCGGCTGGTTTGAAGAAATTCGTATACCTGTAATTGTTAATTGCCGGAACGGTATCGTTGGTTTTGTAAAAAACGACATTCGTTGAAAACAACCATCCAAATTTCAGATTTGCATTGATTCTTAAACCGTGCTTTTTGTTTTTAGTTTCCAAAAAATAACCGGTCATGATTTGGAATTGAGCTCCTCTCATTTTACTATTTTCACCTGAATGAAATGCCTTTTCTCCGTTGATTAAAATTTCATTTGGAGTTGTTTTGAAAGAACTTTTTGAATCAAAATCATTGTAATCAGATCCACTTTGTTTACCAATATTCCCGAGTCCGAATCCAAGAAGGAAATGATTCCCAACAACTTTTTGAAAGTGCGTTGTAAATGAAATGCTTTCAAACTGAGAAGAAAGCTCATTTCCCCATCTGTATTGGGAGAAAGCACTATTCGCAAAAACGAATAGAATAGCGAAAGTTTTTAGTAGGCTCATGGTTTAACAAACGCAAGCCACTATAAATTATTTCACTGTTTTCTCGAGCATCGGCACAAAACTAAAATTGCCATACACTTCTTCTTTGTATTCCGTGTCACTGATTTTTGTGATTTTGTGCATTTCTTGTGAGTCCAAGTCACCAACAGGAATGATCATGACCCCTCCTATTTTCAGTTGTTGCACCAATTTCTGAGGAATGAACGGCGCACCACAAGTCACCAAAATTTTATCAAAAGGTGCAAAGGTTTCTTTTCCTTCATAACCATCTCCGAAAAACAACTTCGGTGTAAATCCAAAATGATCAATGATTTTCTTTGCTTTGATGTGCAGTTCTTTTTGACGTTCGATTGAAAATACTTTCACACCCAAAGCACACAAAATACACGTTTGAAATCCAGAACCAGTACCAATTTCTAAGACCTTCTCACCTCTTGTTAGATTCAATAAACTGGTTTGAAAAGCAACGGTGTAAGGATGTGAAATCGTTTGTCCTGCACCAATTTGAAAGGCCACATTGGAATATGCTTGATTGTCGAATACCAAATCCAAAAAGAAATGACGTGGAACTTGATCGAAAGCTGTTAAAACGCGTTCGTCAGTAATTCCTTTAGATCGCAACTGGTCAATCAATTGCTTTCGCATTCCTTTGTGTTTGTAAGTATCTTGCATGCAACAAAAATAGATACAAAACACACGCACATTCATTCTTGTTTAGGAATCTTTCTACATTGATTTGTGTATATTTGGGTCGCTATTAAAAGAAAAATCATGGCTATCGATCCCAAAGAATTGGAATTCAACAAAAACGACGATGAAATGCGCTTGAAAATTTCGCGCATGGAAAGCGAATTGGCTAAAATCATGAAAGGTGGAGGCGATAAACGCATCGCTGCTTTGCATGAAAAAGGTAAAATGACTGCCCGCGAACGCATAGATATGTTACTTGACGCGAACACCCCTCGCTTTGAAGTAGCTGCTTTTGCAGGAATGGATATGTACAAAGAACACGGCGGTTGCCCCTCTGCTGGAGTTGTTGTAGTTATCGGTTTTGTTTCAGGTAAACAATGTATTGTAGTGGCGAATGATGCAACGGTGAAAGCTGGAGCTTGGTTCCCTATTACTGGAAAGAAAAACCTGCGTGCGCAAGAAATTGCCATGGAAAATAAATTGCCGATCATTTATTTAGTTGACTCGGCAGGTGTTTATTTGCCCATGCAAGATGAAATTTTCCCAGATAAAGAACATTTCGGTCGCATTTTTAGAAACAATGCCATCATGAGTTCGATGGGGATTCCTCAAATTGCCGCAGTGATGGGAAGTTGTGTGGCAGGTGGAGCTTATCTTCCTATCATGTCGGACGAATCATTGATTGTTGACAAAACAGGAACTATTTTCCTAGCTGGTTCTTACTTGGTAAAAGCGGCTATCGGTGAATCAATCGATAATGAAACATTGGGTGGAGCAACAACTCACACTGAAATTTCAGGTGTTTGCGATTATAAAGTTGCTAACGATGAAGAGTGTTTGATGACCATTCGCAAAATGATGGGACAGATTGGCGCTTCTGAATCTGCTGGTTTTGATCGCATCGAAGCTGTTGCACCAAAACATGAATTGAAAAAAGTCTACGGAATTTTACCTTCTGAACGACATAAACCATACAATGTACACGATATTTTAGATTGTATTGTAGATGAAGGAAGTGTTGTAGAATACAAAGCAGATTATGGTAAAACGATTGTGTGTGCTTATGCGCGCATCAATGGGTGGAGCGTTGGTATTGTAGCTAATCAACGTGAATTGTCTAAAAACGCTAAAGGCGAAATGCAGTTTGGTGGTGTGATTTACAACGATTCTGCTGATAAGTCAGCGCGTTTTATCATGAACTGTAATCAGAAAAACATTCCATTGGTCTTCTTCCAAGATGTATCTGGATTCATGGTAGGTTCAAAATCTGAACATGCTGGGATCATTAAAGACGGTGCGAAAATGGTGAATGCAATGGCGAATTCGGTGGTGCCTAAATTCACAGTAGTTATCGGAAATTCATACGGAGCAGGAAACTATGCTATGTGTGGAAAAGCTTACGACCCTCGTTTGATTGTAGGTTGGCCAACAGCCGAAGTAGCTGTAATGAGTGGTGCATCAGCTGCAAAAACATTGTTGCAAATCGAAGTAGCAAGTTTGAAGGCTCGAGGTGAAGAAATTACCCCAGAGCGCGAAGCGGAATTATACAATACCATCAAAGCGCGTTACGACGAACAAATTTCACCATATTATGCTGCTTCAAGAATTTGGTTAGACGCTATTATTGATCCTGCAAAAACAAGAGAATTCTTGTCAATCGGAATCGAAATGGCAAACCATAAAAAAGCAGAAAAAGCTTATAATGTTGGAGTAATACAAACGTAATTAACAATTATCAATGTCAAAACTATCAAGGATGTCATTCTTGATAATTGATAATTAATCAATTAATAATTGAAAATATATGCATTTAGACTGGCAATTTAAACCTTACAAAGAGCTCACATTGAATGAGTTTCACGATATTATCGCATTAAGACTGAAAGCTTTCGTTGTAGAGCAAAATAGTTCTTATTTGGATTTAGATGGTAAAGATAAAAAGGCCTACCATTTGATTTTACGTGATGGAAAAGGTGACGTGATCGCAACAGCAAGAATCTTACATCCTGGTTTAGCTTATGAGGAAGTAGCAATCGGTCGTGTGGTTTTGAATCCTGATTTTAGAGGCACAGGTGTTGGAATTGAGTTGATGGATCGCTGTATCAAATTTGCTCATGAAGAATTCGGCGTTGTGCCAATCAAAATTTCTGCGCAAAAACACTTAGAAGCATTTTACAATAAAAACGGTTTTGTTTCAACAGGTAAAGAATACTTTGAGGATGA
Organism: Fluviicola sp.; assembly: GCA_020849495.1. GTDB lineage: Bacteria > Bacteroidota > Bacteroidia > Flavobacteriales_D > Crocinitomicaceae > Fluviicola. Next base: position 328 of record JADLGD010000107.1, on the reverse strand, counting down.
AATTCCTCATGTTGAAATGATTTTAATTCCTTGATTCCATGTTTAAAAACATTCTTTATTTATCAATCAGTTCTGCTGTTTTAGTGGCTTGCAAACCAACTTCTGAGACGAGCAACACTACTTCAACCTCTTCTGTTTCTGACAATAATGGTAGCAACCTTAAATCAGTGAACCGAGAATACATGAACAATGCCATTCGTCCGCAAGATGATTTCTTCGAATATGCGAATGGTACTTGGTGTAAAAACAATCCTGTACCGAACGTAGAATCACGTTGGGGTAGTTTCAATGAGTTGGACCAAAGAAACAAAGAGATACTGAAGAAGAT
>JADLGD010000106.1 GCA_020849495.1 Fluviicola sp. | reverse complement strand
TTCAACCAAAAAGCAATGCGCACCATGATGATCAATGCTGGAACTTCGACAAATGGACCAATCACACCCGCGAAAGCCTGACCGGAATTGATGCCAAAAACACCAATGGCAATTGCAAACTCTAATTAATTGGGGGAAGCATAAAAATGAAAGTATTGATCTGAATTAGTACAGTTGTCTAAAGTCTTTTACAGATCAAACCTATTGTAAAGAATAAATTACACTTAATTTATAATATATCTTATTCAATTATGCTTGTTTTCAAATGCTTTCGATATCCCGTGAATACATTAGATTTAGAAATAAAACCTTCGTATACGCTGTTGGAAACGACTGGTAAAACCCATAAACCAGTTTCATCAAATTTTTTCATCACATCTTCCATCGAGTTTTCTGGAGTAACTATTGCAGTTGGTTTCACCATTAATTCACTCACTTTTACAGTATAATACAATTCTTGTTTGAACATTATATCCCTTATGTCATCTAACCAAATTAATCCTATTAATTCCTTTTTCTTTGATAAAACCGGAAAGACATTTCTGGTAGAAGAAGAAACAACATCCACTAATTCACCCAAATTCATAGTTAAAGAAAGTAATGGGTAATTTTTTTCTACAAAATCAAACGTATTGATTGCAGAAAGTACATTTTTGTCTCTATTTGGAGTCAATGCATCACCTGTCTCTGCAATATTTTTGGTATCCATTGGAAAAGGTTCAAAATATCTAGATATAGCATAACTGATAGACGAAACAATCATCAATGGAATCATCAAAGTATAACCTCCAGTAATTTCAGCAATCAAGAAAATAGCTGTCAAAGGGGCATGATAAATTCCGCTAAGTATCCCAGCCATACCAACAATCGTGAAGTTATTTTCAGGTAAATCTGCTGTTGAAAAAAGGTTTACAATTCGTGAGAAAAAATAACCTAAATAAGCCCCAACGAACAATGAAGGCGCAAAATTACCTCCATTTCCTCCTCCACCAAGTGTTAAACCAGTTGCAATTGCCTTCATGAAAATCAAAAGTCCTACAAATAGTAAAACAAGTAATTCATTTTTCTTAAATGATTCAAACAAGCTATTATTGAGTAAGTATTCTGGTTGTTGTGTAGCTAAAAACTTGATGCTTTGATATCCTTCCCCAAATAGCGATGGAAAAATATAAATCAATATCGCCATCAACAATCCTCCAATCAATGCTTTTCTATATAGATGCCCTTCTCTTTTATGAAACAGTGATTCTACTCGAATAAACATCCTAGAATGATAAACTGAAACTAATCCTGCTATGATTCCCAATAATATATAGAAAGGAACATTGATATAATTAAAAGCTTGTTTTAATTGAAAGAATAATAAAATTTGATCATTTAAAACGATTCGAGAGATTAATGCTCCAGTTGCAGCAGCAATGATCAATGGCGTAAATGCAGTGATACTAATATCAAGTAATAAAACTTCAAGCGCGAATAAAACACCTGCAATTGGAGCATTGAAAGCAGCTCCAATTCCTCCAGCTATACCACAAGCCAAAAGTAATGTACGTTCCCTACTAGATAAGTGATACTTTCTCGAAAAATTGGAACCAACTGCTGCACCTGTAATCACAATAGGAGCTTCCAATCCAACAGAACCGCCTAAACCTACAGTAATTGAACTGGTAATTACTTGATCGTACATTCTGTTTTTTGGTAGAATACTTGATTTCTTGGCAATCGCATAGTGAACCTGACCAAGCCCTTTTACAAAGTGGTGTTTGAAAAGCCTTTTGATAACAAAAACAGTCAATAAAAGTCCTATAAGAGGAAGTATTAGGTATAAAAACCGAAAATGACTCAGTTTTTCATAAGTAGCCGCAAGAAAAATATAGTGTACAAAAGTTTTTAAGAGAATAGCTGCAATACCAGAAGATAAACCAATCAATACACTAGACAAAAAAATGAATTGTTTTTTGGTTAATCGTTGTTGTGCATATTTTAATGCAAATTCGAATTGTTTGACAATTTTCAAAACTTTTTGGAGTAAAGATACTGTTTCTTTCAACAAAATTGAAGATGCAAAATTGTCGCTTTTTTTTATTTTATTTAGGAAAACACCACTACTTATCTAAAAACTTCAAGTAGATTATTTTAAAATTAGAAACATCTAATTCTTGTCGAAAGTTATTCAATGATTTTAAGGTAAATAAGTACATAATATACTCCTGTAAGGATGAACAAAACAGCAGCAATGTACCGCATGACTTTTTCTATTTGAGTTATCCGTTTGAAATAAAGTCCCATTTTTTGGAAACTAAATGCTATGATTAGGGTGAAAAACAAAACCAACGAACCAGCACCGATTGCAAAAAACAATGGCAAGGTCATTCCCATTTCACTTTCAATGGTCATTGGAATTAACATCCCAAAATACATGGCTCCGCTGTAGGGACAAAAGGCCATCGCAAATAAGGCTCCCAATAAAAAAGAACCCAACAAGCCTTTGTCTTTGAATTTATCGCCTACCTTTTCTTTTAAATTCGATTTTCCTAAAAAACGAAAACGGATAATGTTGAGCATGATTAAACCAATAACAATCATGATGGGGCCAACAAATTTTTCTCCATTTCCTTGAAAAAAGCGAGCAACATGAAACTTACTTGCTCCCAAGGAGATAATCATTGCAATTGAAGTGTAAGTAAATGCCAATCCCAAAGTGTACAAAAAGCCACTAAGCAGTATTTTCCTTTTACCTTCCAAGGTTCTAGCAATGTATGCTGTAGCAGTGATATTTGTTGCCAACGGACAAGGACTGATTGCTGTTAAAACGCCCAAAGCCCATGCAGAAAGCACAGGCCAAGAAGCATTATCAACCAATTGATTCAACCACTCCATCAGTTCAGTTGATCGTTGATCATTTTTTTCAATTTCTCTTCAAAAATCGCTTGATCTCCATTGGCATATTCAAAAGCAAAATTGCTCCAATCAATGATTTTTTCTTTACCGTTTTTAACTTTATTGACCATTAAAGCCGTTCCAGTTGCTTCAAACTTTTCCGCCAACGTGTAATTCTGCTCATCATCTACATCAATGATTTGAAAAGTAATCGCTCCAGACTTCAATTCGTTTTTGAAGTACTTGTCTAAAGTGGCTTTCGTAAACGCTTTCATGTTTTTACAGGTAGAACATTGACGAGTTCCATGAAAAGCGTAAATCTTTAAACCTTCGGATTGCTCTTTTGCCATTGTCTGAGTAGCTATTTTCTCTTCATTCTTTGTGGAACAAGCAGTAAAAGTGACTAAAAAAACGAGCGATAAAAAAGTGAATTTCAACATAAGTTCTTATTTTTTTGCTGGTGCACAACAAGCTTTATCACTTGATTTACAAGCTGTTTTTTCTTCTTCCGTACATTTTGCACCGTTTTTACAGCTACCATCTTCATTGCATTTATCCATTGCTTTTTCATCACAACATGCTTTTTCTGTTTGCGGTTTACATGTTCCATCAGGATTGCAGTTGGAAGAAGTTGGATCTGCACAACATGCTTTTCCATTCACAACAGGTAGTTTTAACTTAGACCATTCGTTCATTCCTCCTGACATTGTAGAAATGGATGTGTAGCCTTTTTCTTTCAAAATATCGTAAGCTTGTCCGCTTCTATTTCCAGATTTACAAACCAAAACCAATTGCTTATCCTTTGGTAATTTACTCAGACTTTGTTCCAGTTCATCCAATGGAATATTGATGTAGTTTTTCACATCATAACTCGTTTCAGCAACTTCTTCTTTTGTTCGAACATCCACAAAAAGCACCCCGTTTTTGGCCATTTCCAATGCTGCGACAGGAGTTATTTCACGTTCTTCAGTTGTTGCATCATTACATGATTGAAAAACCATTGTCATTGTAAGTGCGAATAATAAGATTACCTTTTTCATATTATACAGTTTTTGATATTAGATATTGATTATAGAATTAAATTAAACAGGTAGCCTGAAACGATGATACAAGCTGTAACTACGCCAAAAAAGAGAAACAACATTTTAGTTGTCATTACTTTTTTCAATAGAAGTGCTTCTGGAACCGACAAGCCAACTACTGCCATTGAAAATGCTATTGCAGTTCCAATAGGAATGCCTTTTTGCACCAATACTTCCATTACTGGTAAAACTCCAGCAGCATTACTATACATCGGAACACCGGCTAAAACAGCGATTGGTACAGCAAATGGATTATCTGCACTGATGTATTGTTCGAAGAAATTTGTAGGAATGAAACCATGCATTGCTCCGCCAATTGCAATCCCAATGACTATGTACAAAGAAACACCTTTGACAATGCTCATTGCTTCTTTAAAAATAATTGGAAGACGCTTTTGAAAACTTTGACGAACTTCCATTTGATCTTGAATGCCACTTTGTTTGGAGGCTAAAATATTTTTCACCCAATCGGTCAAAAGGTTTTCAAGTTTCATTTTACTTAGAATAAAACCAGCAATCATTGATATAATGATCCCACTTACTACATATACAATGGTCACTTTCCAGCCAAACATACCAATAAACATGGCTACAGATACAGCATCAACGAGTGGTGAGGAAATGAGAAATGCTAAAGTGACACCTAAAGGAATTCCTCCTTTGACAAAACCAACAAATAAGGGAACGGATGAACAAGAACAAAATGGTGTTATGGTACCAAAAACAGATGCCACAAAGTAATCAAGACCATACCATTTTCGCTTGGTTAAAAAATGGCGGACTTTATCAATCGGAAAATAGGAATTAATTGTCCCCATAACCATTGTCACCAAAAACAAGAGTATGAAAATTTTAATGGTATCGAAAACGAAAAAATTGAGCGCGTCACCAAGTTTAGAACCTTTTTCAATTCCAAAGAATCCATAAATCATCCAATCTGCTAGATGCTGCGTCCAAGTAAACATATTCTGTTAAGAATTAACAACAACCAGTTTTACCATCGGTCGAACAACAAGAACTAGAACTTGCCGGAAGCACTTCATTTACATCCCCTTTTGTAGGAAAACCTTTTTCTACCCAGCGAATCAAACCATGTTTCATGTTCACCACCTTCGGGTACCCGTGATTGACTAAAAATCCTGCAGCTCGCAAACTTCGTCCTCCACTTCTACAAACCACTACGATTTCTTGGTTAGGGTCAACTTCTTGAAAACGGTCTTCGAATTCGGTTAAAGGAATATGATGATAGTTTGGCACGTCAAAACGCAATCGTTCCACTTCATCTTTTTCGCGAACATCCAGTATCAAAGCTCCATTTTTCACCCAAGATTGAGTTGTTGTTGGACATATTTCAGTAACCAAAGTTTGATTTTCCATAATTACTTTGCAATTAGATCCATAATTTCTTTCACATCTGCTACTCGACCTTTGATGTATTGTACCCCATCAATCATTAAAACAGGTGTGGTCAACACATTCAATTCCATCAATTCCATGATGTCTTCAATTTTACTGACTTCTGCTTCTATACCAGATCTTTTTACAGCTTCTAATGCATTTTGATAGGTCACGTTGCATTTCGAGCAACCTGTTCCCAAGACTTTGATCGTTTTCATATCAGTTAACTCATTTGTACAATGTTACAACTAATCGATCCAATAAAAAGTGACTTGAATCACCTATTCGAAGAATACAACTTCTTTTTCAACCAAAAAGCAATGCGCACCATGATGATCAATGCTGGAACTTCTACCAAAGGACCAATCACACCCGCGAATGCCTGACCGGAATTGATGCCAAAAACACCAATGGCAACTGCAATCGCCAACTCAAAATTATTCCCTGAAGCTGTAAATGAAAGCGCTGCATTGTCGGAGTAATCTGCTCCGGCCCATTTGCCAACTAAGAACATCAAAAAGAACATGATAGCAAAGAAAATCACCAAGGGAATGGCTACTCGTACCACATCCATCGGAATGCGCACAATCATTTCGCCTTTCAAACTAAACATTACGATAATCGTAAACAACAAAGCGATCAATGTGATGGGGGAAATAAAGGGCAAGTATTTTTTTGTGAACCACTCCTCGCCTTTTAAGCGAATCAATGCAAAACGACTCACAACGGCAATTGCAAACGGAATTCCCAAATAAATCCCAACTGTTTTCGCAATTTCAGCAATCGTAATATCGATTTTCAATCCTTTAATTCCGAAAAGTGGCAAGACAATTTCCAAGTAGAAATAAGCATACAAACTGAAGAAAAACACCTGTAACAAACTATTGATTCCCACCAATCCTGCAACCAATTCGCGATTTCCTTCTGCCAATTCATTCCACACAATGACCATCGCAATACAAGGAGCTAGACCTATGATGATTAATCCTGTCATGTATTCTGGATAATCTCTCAGAAACAAAACAGCCAATGAAAACATCAAAAAGGGTCCAACGATCCAAGTAATGAAAAAAGAAATCCCCAACAACTTGGGCTTTGCCATTACTTTAGGAATCTTTGAAAACTGCACTTTTGTCAATGGTGGAACCATCATTAAAATAAGTCCAATTGCTAAAGGAACATTCGTTGTTCCCGAAGAAAACGAATTGATAAATACATCCGCATCTGGCACAAAATACCCAATACCTATACCGATTCCCATGGCAAGAAAAATCCACAAGGTGAGAAAACGATCTAAAAAACCTAACTGTTTACGATTTGCCGCTGGGGCGCAATTGTTTGAAGACATGATAATTTAATTGAGAATTGAAAATGCGGAATTGAAAAGTTATAACTTGAATTGAAACTATAAGTTTACAAGTGAAAAGACATACAAGCATTCACGGGCGATTTGCAAGGAACGTTCTTGGTATTTTTCTTCTTGTTGGGCTGTTCCATCGAATGCTTTTGGATCGTCATAGGTTGTACCAATGCGTAGATCAACTCCTGGAATAAAGGGACAATTTTGTTCGGCATCCGAACAGGTCATGATGGCCGCAAAAGCACTTGTTGGATTTGCTGGATCATTCACTGTTTTAGAGAAACAAGTAACAGCTTCAGTGGTACCAAAACGTACATTGTACTTCGGATTCGATGTTTCATCTTCTTTCAACACAATGAAACCTTGAGCTTGTAACGCAGCAATCGCATTCGGATGAAAAGCAGTGGCTTCTGTTCCAGCTGAAAACGTTTCCACGGCATCTATCCCATAAAAATTCGCTGCTACATTGCTCCAAATTTGTCCAAAATGACTCCTGCGCGAATTGTGTGTACACACATACATCAAACGAATGGGTAGTTCTTGATCCTTTCGTTCTTGAACATAAGCGGTCAGTTTTTCTAAAATTGCTTTACGCTCACTTGGAATTGTATCAAAGGACTTTTCCAGATCGATACACTGCTGTTTAATGCTTGCAATCAACATAAAATGGCACTCAAAAGATTAGCAACATCCGCCACCTGGCGTACAACAAGCACTTGCATCATTCGAACCAAGCGAAGCCAAGCTTACTTTTTGTTTATCTGCAGGAATACCACAAGCATCTTCAGCTAAACAAGCCGTTGTTGTTGATTGCAATAAAAAGCGGTCGAATTCAAAACTCAACCCATATTTACCGATGGTATCACTTTGGTACTCCACTTCTACATCCCAATTGCCCAATCCCAAATTGTTCTCCGCCAACTCAATGATGCGCGTCAACTTTTGGGCTTGCAAACGGTGATCGGTATCTCCAGCCACCCACAATTGAAAGTTTACTTTTTTATCGATGCGTTCTGTACCTCCACAATCAATAAAATGACGTGTGATTGCGCCCACTTCTGTCACGTGAAAATGCGCAGGAACAATGGTTCCATTGGGTAATACAAATTGCACTGCTTCTACTTGTTTCAATGCTTCTTTTACTTCATGTAATTTCATAACTTATTTATTTAAGATTAACAACAAGATGAATTCGGGTCACAAGCTTGATTTAGCGGAATAAATTCACCGATTGCTGCTTGTAGAAAATTGATTTTATCCGGATTCACACAATAACAGATGGCATTTCCAGAGATGGTTCCTTGGATCAAACCCACGGCTTTCAATTCTTTTAAATGTTGCGAAATGGTAGGTTGCGCCAAAGGAATGACATCCACAATATCTCCGCAAATGCACGAACTTTGTTTCACTAAAAACTGCATGATTGCCACACGCGCTGGGTGTCCCAAAGCTTTGAGCATTGCTGCCAATTCGTTTTGTTCTTCTGAGAAAAAATCTGATTTCGAAAGTCCCATTCTGTATTTGTATATTGCAATATTACGATAAAGAATTAAGAACGTATCTAATTCTCAAAAAAAAATGCACAAAAAAAGCCAAAACACAAGGTCTTGGCTGTAAATGAAAAGAGTAACTAGTGTTTATTCACCTGTATATGCCAATTGCTTGCTTACTGTGAACTTTTCATCGAAAACCAAGGTCAAGGTCAATTGCTGTGCTGCAAGGTCGTTATTCAATTTAAAAGCTACTTTGTTTTTACCCGAACTTAAATTATTAAAGCTTCCACTCTGTATATATTTTCCATTTGCGTCTATTACATAGTAACTCACTTGTTTTGCGGTTTTTGCATCAAAAGCAATGTTTACTTGTTTGCCAGTGGGATTTGGTGATACAACAAAATCAAAAGTATTTGCTCCGTTCAGTGGTGTAAATCCTGCATTTGGGTCTTCCACCAACCATACTTCATACAAATTGTTGTCAGCAACGGTTAAACTCACTTGATTGTTGGAAAACGGATTTGCTGCAGAAGATTTTATTCCTCCATAAATGTATCCAATCAAGATGCTATCACCCGCCAATTGATCCATTAAGATTAATTCATTGGAAGCGTGTGGAATTCCTTCAGCAAGAATAAATTCGGCACTAGCACCAAGTAAACCAGGCATTTCTGTTGCCAATTGAAATTCATGTAAACTATTGTCAGCATATCTCGATAAGCGACTGATGGTTTTCACAAAGGGCACTTGATTGTCTTGCACCAACGTTCCATTGCTATAGCTATATTGACTCATTCCTCCAAAATACAAGCTGTGGTTTTGTTGTGTCGTTGCATCATACAAAGCAGCTGTAGCACTGTGGTATTGACTCAAATACTGATTAAACGTTGTTTGTGGTGTATAGCTCGAATCCATCACGTCAATCGGATACAAGAAAGGCAAATCTATTCCAACTTGAAAAACACCCGCCGACATGAGAAATCCTTCTTCACCATTCGGGAAAATCTGTGGCATTAAATTGTAATCTCTTCGATGTAAATGAACTGGATCATTCATCACACTGTAATCAGAAAAAGTCAATGCAGTGTCAGTATTCTGAATGCGAAATCTGCGAATTTCATTGGTGTACGTTTGTGTATAAGTCGCATTTCCCATTGGATTGTAACGACCATCAAAACGATGACCACCAACTAAGTAAAAAACATCGTTTAACATAGCTAATTGTCCTCCAGTAACAGCAAAAACAGGATCTGAAATTTGTTTAAAATCATTCGCAATCGAAGTACTATTCATTACATGATTGACCACATCGGAAACAATCAAGGTTGTTAAATTTGGATAAGTAATGTGGTCATTCGCTGTTACTGAAAAACCATATCCACCAACGATCGCAAGCGTATCACCGAACTGAAAAAAGTTCGTATTGGTTGATTGCAACTGTTCTTGAATGCTTGTTGGTAAACTGGTCACACTAGCAGTCCAAAATTGATTGGCAACTGGATCAATCACATACACATCTGTATTGTTCTGACTTTGTGGAAAAGCATTGAAGGGTTGACGTGCATGAATACCATCCAAACGTCCACCAATAACCAACCATTTTCCTTCATGTTGACCAAAAGCATACGAATGTATTCCGGGTAAATTGGGAATCTGTTTGGGTACAATTCCAACAGTGTAGTGGAAATTATCTTGTGCAAAACTAAATGCAGCAAGGAAGAGCGAGAAAACAAGAGCTAATTTCATGTAGTATTTTTGCCATGAAGTTAAACTCCGTTTCTCTGAATGGCAGTAACAATTGTTACACATAAAAAAAGCCAAAACAGAAGGTCTTGGCTTTTCATTGAATTAGAGGCGAAATAAAATCGCAGCAATGATTCTGTTTTCAGATTTCACTAGATCTGGTCGCCAAGAGGGATCTAAAACCGAAGTGGAATAACCTGTTTGAGAAGTAACACCTCCTGCACCAGCGAAGTAAGGCACATTGGCGCTTCTGTGAACAAACTCTAAACGAAACGTAATGCTTTGATTCGGCATGTAGTCAATGTTTGTGGAGCAATCCCATGCTTTGAATACATCGCCTGGATTCGCACTGTACGGAAATGCACCTTCTGTTTGTGTTGGATTGTTTGGGTCTGGCAATGGACTGGCCTCACCCGTTGGATACAAGACCAAATACCTTCCAGGATTGGTCATCAAACCACCACCAATTGTCCAAGCAAATTTTCCTTTTCCGAACCAAACGCGGTTGTAGAACATGCAACTTGCAAAATACTGTGATGGTCCATGAATGCTATCCCCTTTTCGAAAACCATTGACTCCGCCTCCACGTTCACTACCAAAATCAACCGTCAATGAAAATGCAGCCTTGGAAATGCGTTTAGAAGTTGGACGATTGAAATAGCGCACCAAAGCACTGTTATCACTGTGAAAACGCTTACGATCAGGCAAACCTGCAGCATCAGTTCCGTAATAATTATTCGTGATCAGTTTGACATTCGTATTCGGTGTCCAAGTAATATTTCCTCCAAAACCAGGCATTGCATTGAAGCGACCGTAACTTTGCCATCCGTTGATGATCCAAGGTTCAATTTTCAAATGCTTTGTTGGGTGAATTTGAACGCGCATTCCATTGAAAAACCAAGGTGTATTATCGGAAGTAAACGAAGCTTGGTATTCCCAATTTTCCGTTTGATAAAACGAATTCAAACCGATATAAGACATGAACAAACCAGCATCCACGTTGATGCCATACCATTTATCAAAATGATAACCAGCGTAAGCTTCACTCAAGTATCGGTACACATTGGCCAATTGGTATTGCCCTTTGTAAGGACTCACATCGTTTCTAGGTACAACAATGGAGCGTGTTCCAAATTGTGTCATGAATCGAGCTCGTGCATTTTTATAAAAGAAATCACCTCCGAAATGCAAAGCTGAAAGTGTAATTTCATTGTTACGAGTAAGAGCTGTAGAACCAACTACTGTGTTGTCATTTGGATTATTAAAGGAATAAGTATAATTGACATCCAACATGACACTTGGAACAAAGTGTTTTAGATTGGGAAAAATATTCTCAGTCCGACGATCGTTTCCATTAGCCCAAGACATATCAATATCTTCGAAAGGAATCTTTGGTTGTACACTATCAGAAGGAGTTGTTTGTGCGTGAGTAGCTAATCCCCAAAACAAGATTGGGAGGAATAAAATTCGTTTCATTTTCTTTAACTATTAATTGTTTTTAATGCGTTTTAATTCAATGCTTTTGGTTGGTTGAACTACCAATGGTATGTGTTCGATAACAACATCGTTTTTGTCCAACCCAAAAGCTGCTTGATCACTTTGTCCCAATCGTTTTAAAGCGAAATAGGCATTTAGCACAACACCTTCTCGAAGCGTAAATTCATTTTCAACGGATAGGAATTTTTGGAAAACAACGAATTTGAAGTCAGGACATTCATTGTATTTCGTACAGCCATTTGGTCGATTATGCAAATTCAATTCTTTAGCATCCACTAAATCTTGTATGATTTGTTGGAAATACAATTCTGTTCGAGGCTGAATGCGGAATCCGATGTTAATGGTCACTTTGATGACTTTATCGTCCAACAATTCAGTCACATCGTAATCTAAGGTATAAGGCTGTTCGGTGCGATTGATGTGTACAAACCAATAAACATCTGCTCTTTTAGGCTTTTTCGACATGATGGATTGTAAAATCTTGTGCTCTATTTCATGGCGATTGTTTGCTTTTGTGAGGTACACTAAATGTGTTGCAAACTTAGGCACACTAACATCTTCACTCAATTCTTTGATCTGTGGTGCAAATTTCCCTAAATCATCAAATT
>JADLGD010000105.1 GCA_020849495.1 Fluviicola sp. | reverse complement strand
TACGTGCAAAATGGATTAGGAAATTGCGCGTCATCAAGAATAGCAATTCCTGTTGTTGTTAAACAACCAAGCTCTTCAACTACCAACCAAACTTCTTGTGGTTCTTACCTATGGAATGGGATTAACAGAACAACATCTGGAACATACACGTTTTTAACAACGAATAGTGCTGGTTGTGATTCTACTGCAACGTTGAATTTAACAGTCAATCAGCCAAGTTCATCCACAACTTCACATACTTCATGTGGCGCCTATTTGTGGAATGGAGTAAGTAGAACAACATCTGGAACCTATACCTTCAACACCACAAATGCAGCTGGTTGTGATTCAGTGGCTACTTTGAATTTAGTTGTCAATCAACCAAGTACATCAACAACCAATCACATTTCTTGTGGTTCTTACTTGTGGAATGGAATCAACAGAACAACATCTGGAACGTACACGTATTTAACAACGAATGCTGTTGGTTGTGATTCTGTGGCGACCTTGAATTTGGTTGTCAATCAACCAAGTACATCTATAACAAACCACACTTCTTGTGGATCTTATTTGTGGAATGGAATCAACAGAACAGCTTCTGGTACGTACACTTTTTCAACAACAAATAGTGTTGGATGTGATTCTACAGCAACATTGAATTTAGTTGTTAATCAGTCAAGTGCTTCTTCAACCAATCACACTTCGTGCGGATCTTATTTGTGGAATGGGATTAATAGAACAACATCTGGAACTTATACATTTACTACAACAAATGCAGCAGGTTGTGACTCAGTAGCTACTTTGAATTTGGTTGTCATTCAACCAAGTACATCGACAACCAATCACACTTCTTGTGGATCTTATTTGTGGAATGGAATCAACAGAACAGCTTCAGGAACCTATACTTTTACAACAACGAATGCTGTTGGTTGTGATTCGGTAGCGACCTTGAATTTGGTTGTTAATCAGCCGTCATCTGCTACCATTGATGTGAATAGTTGTACTGGTTTATACACCGTAAATGGACAAACCTATACTTCATCTGGAACCTATACTCAGAACTTAACGACTGTAGCTGGATGCGATAGTACACTGACCATAAATTTATCTTTTAACAGTGCAACAAGCTCGTCTTTGACAGTTACTGAATGCGGAAGTTATTCTTTGAACAATCAAACGTATACAATCACTGGAGTTTATACACAAAATTTGATAAATGTGGGAGGTTGTGATTCAACTTTAACCCTCGATCTAACCATTTTACCGTCACCTTTAGTTGGTGTTACCAATTCAGCAAATGTTTTGAGTGCAGACCAATCAGGTGCAACTTACCAATGGATTAACTGTGCTAACAACGCCCCAATTGCTGGAGCCAACGCACAAACGTTCACTCCAACTGTAAGCGGATCTTATGCAGTTATTGTTTCAGATGGCAATTGCTCTGATACTTCAGTATGCCAATCAGTTACAATTTCAACTATCGGACTTGAAGAGCAAACAACAAGTAATTTCAATATCTTCCCGAATCCAGCGAATGAACAAGTAACGATTTCAAATATCGAAGCAGGTTCAACTGTTGTATTGGTGGACGTAACTGGAAAAATAGTTTCTCAAGTGATTGCTCCTTCAACAGCTGTTAATTTAGAAACGTCAAACTTCACACCTGGAGTGTACTTTGTAACCGTTTCAACCGTAAATGGAACTCAAAAATTAATAATAGAATAACGAGACCTGATTTTTAGTCACTTCACATTATTCGAAGATAGAAATGAAAATCCGCAATCAATTTGGTTGCGGATTTTTTGTTGACTGAAACAATTCAATAAACCCAAAATGCTATTTCATCTAGCAAATAATGTTGTTTATAAAAGCGCTGATTGAAACGTAAAAATCAAAACCACTTTTGTTGCATAAAAATTTAAACAGATGAACTTTTTTTTACGAATCATTTCTGCAGCTAGTTTACTTGTTTGCATCAATCAAAATGTAAGCGCGCAATCGTGGGACGCTCAAAATTCAGGATCGAACATTACCACTTTCAACGATGTGTTTTTCGTATCAGAAACTACTGGTTGGGCAGTTGGTACAAGCGGACAAATTTTACACACCACCGATGGTGGAACAACTTGGGCGAATCAATTCGCAGATGTAGTTGTAGCCAGTGCCTTAAATGGCGTTTGTTTCACATCAGAAACGGATGGGTGGATTGTAGGAAATAATGGAGTTCTTTTGCATACAACCATGCTGGATCTAATTGGACTCTAGTAGATGCAGCATTTGGCACTCTTAATCTCAATGGAATTGATTTTATAGATGGCATGAACGGTATGATTGTAGGAGAATCCTCACACATTCGACTCACGACAGATGGGGGAGCAACTTGGACCTATAGTTCACATTGGAATCCGGGTATGAATCTCACTAAATGCGATATGGCAAATGCGACACAAATTACCTGTCTTTTTTCTAGTTCACCTTATTGGGCAAATGTTGGGAATAGTTGGAACAGTGTCACAGTAAGCAATTTGGGATACACACAACCTTATAACGATCTTTGGTTCAATAACGGTGTTGGTTATGTTGTTGGACTAAATGGCATCGCCAAAACCACCAACTTTAGTACCTACACGAATCAGCTTTCACAAGCCAATGTTGGATTAAACGGCGTTCATTTCACTTCCAATGATGAGGGTTGGGCTGTTGGGGATCAAGGTAAAAATTATTACACAACAGATGGCGGTGCAAATTGGTATAATTTAGCTGCAGCCACTACAAGTTCTTTAAAAGCGGTCCATTTCGTAAATCCTACTCATGGTTGGGCTGTAGGTGAAAATGGAACAATCTTAAAATTCAATACTTGCCAAAATACTAGTTCAATATTAACTGTTACAGCTTGTGGTAGTTATACGTTAAATGGTCAAACATACACGAGTTCAAATTTTTACAATCAAACTGTTCCAAATGCAAATGGTTGCGATAGTTTAATCACACTTGATTTAACAATTACATCACCTATCAACAATGATGTTTTTTTAACAGGAACAACAATTTCTGCAACTGAAGCTGGATTAAACTACCAATGGATTAACTGTGCAAACAACGCTCCAATTGCTGGAGCCAACGCACAAACATTTACGCCAACAGCAAACGGATCGTATGCTGTTATTGTATCAAATAGCAATTGCTCAGATACTTCAGCTTGTCAAGCCGTAACCATTTCAACTTCAGGAATTGAAGAGCAAACAGCAAGCAATTTCAACATCTATCCAAATCCTGCACAAGACTTCGTTACATTGAACAATCTGACTATCGGTACAACTCTTCAATTAACGGATATGACAGGAAAAACAGTTCTTGAAACAAGCGTTTCAACTGAAGAAATGACAATTGATCTAAACGGATTAATGGAAGGCGTTTACTTCGTTCAAATCCTTGACAATGCTTCCATCATCGGTACTAAGAAGCTAGCAATAAGTAAATAGTTTTCATAGACTAGTTAAAGTAATCCGTCCCGTCCCGATAGCTATCGGGACGGGACATTTTTTTTGTTCATTAACTCAAATCGCTTGTTGATGGCGGATTTAATCCACTTCATAAAACGCCTCTTTTCTTTAATAATTTCTCCGTTAACATTGCAACACAAACTAAATAAATGACCAATGAAAAAACTAACAATTATTACAGCTTTAGTACTCGGAAGCTTAAGCACATTCGCTCAAGGAACTTATACCTGTGGTGGAAACTCAATTTCCTACGGTGCTGGTGAACTCATCGACAAAAACACAGCTTATGGTGAGATTAAACACGTATATGTTGAGAAAAACGAAGCGACACTTGTATTAAATTCTATTGGTATTGATGAAAAAACAAAAGATACGTTGACCTTCTATTCTTTTTCGTTTGATCTCAAAAACATGGCAAAAACACAACTCTTTAGCTTGGCGCAAAAGGGAACAGAAGTTACTTTTTCTGACTATAACTTCCAATTAGTGAGTAAAAAAAGCTTCTACAAATGTGAATACAATGAAGGTGAAGCAAATTTATTCTTGAATTACTTCCCTACGGAAGCTGGTGCCAAAGCATTTTATACCATTCTTGATCATTACAGACAAAAATGAGAATAGGTTTTTATAGTGTAGCATTGCTTGTTTTGTCTTTCATGTTACAATTCAACTGTTTAGGACAAAAATATAATTTCACTAGATCAGGGAAAAGCATTGAATTATTTAAGGGGATGCGTTTAATTGATTCAAAAGAGGAGAAAGAAATTCATTACACTGATGTACATGGCGAAACTACTCATTTCAATGAATTGTTTAAGACAGATTATCTATTGCATGAGGATGATTCATCCGTATTTATTTACATGATTTCCTATTCAAAGGCACATCATGACACGGTATCGGTTGAACGATTTATTCTCAATAAGGGTCAATTATCAAAAATCAAATTCACAAAAGTAGAATCGTATGTTGCTGGTTATAATCTAATGATGGGTTATGTTTCTTTTCTGACTATAGAGAAAGAGAGTTTGAAGAATTGTTTTCTAAATAATAACACATTAGATAAAGAAGTGGAAAAGTCGTTAAGTATTTCATTCGGAACTTTTGAAGGAGTGGAATATACGCGTAAGTGGTTACAATCAAAGATGAGTGATTAATTTAAAAACAAATAAGATGAAAAAAGTAATTTTAAGTGCAGCGTTGTTAGCAGCAACAGGATTGATGAGTTTTACATTCGTAGCTCAAGGAGAAACAGTAAACACTTCAGTAAAAGCGAGTGGTAAAATTCAAGTAAAAATCAAAAATGACACGGGTGCAGACCACAAAGTGATTACCAGTTCAGGAGGAAGTACATCTGTACCGAATCAATCGGGTGTTACAACCATTACAGTAGAAGTAGGTGATACTATTTTCTTGTACGATGGAGGTAAAAAAGGCGCTAAATTATTTGTAGTGGAAGCATCTATGGATGGAAAAACAGTCATGTTGAGCGATTTTATTTAATGCATGATCAACTTTTAAAATCCCATCATCAGTTGTTTGGTGGTGGGTTTTTTGACTTAAAGAGAACCACTTACGAAAACGGAAAGTAGTAAACAAGAGGTGAAGACGAAGCAACATTCACTTCCCTTTTCACAAAGCTTCACTGATTTATCCCAGCTTAACTACTATATTCACTCCTTAAAGTGAACGAGAATGATTGGAAAAAATACGTTTCTTTTTTTAGTAAGTATAGGATTATGGTTCTTGTCACATGCTCAGGATCCGTTTGCTCAACGCATGACCATCACGAATGGTTTGCCTAGTAATGCGGTCTATTCCATTCTTGAAGATCACAAGGGATATATTTGGTTTACTTGTGATGAAGGATTGTACCGTTACGACGGTAAAACCTATTTGCCCTTTAAAGCAGAAAAGCAAGCAGCCTATTCTGGTAGTGGAATCATGGAAGATGCTTTGGGACGTATTTGGTATCAAAACTTTGATGGCGATTCTTACTATGTTGAAAATAACCAACTGAAATGGTTTGCAAAAAGAGATAAAGTCAATTATTTTCCAACATGCAACACCCAAAAACATCTTTTTGATAAATCAACAAATCATCTAGATGTGTATGATTTAAAGTCGACTAAGTTGTTGAAATCTTTCAAAATTAAAAGTGAATTGACCTTCACATCGGCTGTTTTCAAAGGGGATTTTTATTTCATTGAGAATGAAACCCTTTATCGAATCACCACTGATTTAAATCGTCAAAAAGTGATTGATCTTCCAATTAATCCCTTAGATTTCTCAATGCTTTTTGCGAGTGATGATAACCTTTTTTTCGTTAAAAAAACGAGTTCCGATAATGGGATTTGGGAAGTAAACAATGGTTCCATTCGAAAAATTGCCACTTTTCCCCCCAATCAATTAGTGCAAAGTGCAAAATGTTCAAAAGGCTTGATTTTCATCCAAACTACTCAAGGATCTTTAGTTTATAATAGTTCTGGCAAACAAATTGCGCACTTTTTTTCCAATTTAAACTTGTCTGATGTTTTAATTGATCGCAAAAACAATTATTGGTTTACTTCAACCAATGAAGGAATTGCGCTTGTGCCTCGTGTAGATGTGAAACAAACGAATCTATCTGCTTTTGCTCCATTACGATTGTTGTGGCTCAATAATCAATTGATTATTAGCACTAAAAATGAACAGCTGCTTGCTTACAATCCTTCAACGAAAAGAACAACAACCATTTATGAAGGACAAAACAATGCTGAAATTTATTATTTGTTTCACAATAAAATCAGAGATGAATTACTCTTCGTAAAAAGTGATGGTTACACCTACAATTCTGCTCTAAATTCGTTTTCTAAAGCATCGAAAGGGTTATTAGCAACAAAGCAAATAGTTGCTCTTGACCAAAAATACAATGCTATTGTGGCATCTGGAACCATTGGTTTTATGATGCACAAAAGTCAGATAAATCAAGTTTCCGATTTCGATAAGTGGGTGCAAAAACTCGATTTAAAAACAATAGGCAATCTTCTTCTTTTTGAACTTAAGAACAATATACGTGGAAAATCGGTCGTGTATGATGCGAAAAACAAGGCAATTTATTATGCTACAAATGTTGGACTGTTTGTTTTTAAAAACGGCACATTCAAAGAAGTAAAATCAGCTCAAAAAGCGGTGTTTATGTCCAGTTTGTTTGTTTG
Organism: Fluviicola sp.; assembly: GCA_020849495.1. Taxonomy (GTDB): domain Bacteria; phylum Bacteroidota; class Bacteroidia; order Flavobacteriales_D; family Crocinitomicaceae; genus Fluviicola. The sequence continues at coordinate 12,709 of JADLGD010000105.1, read as the reverse complement.
GAACAATCAAGTGATGGGCTTTGGTTCAAACGGAAAAGTGGTGCAAATCAGTGAAAATGGTTGCAATCAACAGATCATTCATCCTGCTATCACGGGTACATCAATCAAACAAGTTTTAAGTTATCATAACATTCTTTTAGTTCGAACACTCAATACATTGTTTGTGTTTAAAAAGGTAAAAGGACGTACGATAAAATTTGCAAGCTTTGATTTGACCAACCAAGAATGCAACGACATGTTATTGATGGATCAAACCGTTTGGATGGTAACCAATAATGGCTTAATTGAATGGGATTTACAACATGCAATCAAAAAAACGATCCATGGATTGTTTCAAGTGGATGAATTCATTGTAAACAACAATGTGTATCCTGCCACTGAATCTGCGACTTTTACTTATGACCAAAACAATGTAACCATTAATTTCTCATTACTGGATTTTGGAAGTAAAACCATCGAAAATGTGTGGTTTCGAGTGAATAATCAAGGGTGGAGAAAAATTGACCCAAATATCAGACAAATCAATTTTTCATCTCTTTCACCAGATGATTATCGCATTGAATTCAAAGGAAAAGTCAATGGTTCAATTCGTCTATTGCAAACACTCCATTTTTCCATTGCACCGCCTTTTTGGAACACCGCATGGTTTTTATCCCTTTTAGCGATTGCAATTTTTGGCTTGTCTGCATTCTATTACAGAAGGCAATTGCGAATTGTACGCTTGCGGAATCAGCTTATCAATGACAAAATTGTACTAGAATCCGATTTGAATAAGTCCTTGTTGGCTTCCATTAAATCGCAAATGAACCCGCATTTTATTTTCAATGCGCTCAACACGATTCAAGCATACATTTTCATGAACGATAAAGAAAATGCTACCGGTTACTTGTCAAAGTTTTCAAAGTTAACGCGTTCTGTATTGGAAATGTCGGAACAAGATGAGGTAGTGCTTTCTGAAGAGATTGACGCGCTAAAACTGTATTTGGATCTTGAAAAAATGCGTTTTCAAGAGGGATTCAATTATTCGCTTGATACTACCAACGTGGAAATTGACACCATCAAAATTCCTTCCATGTTGATCCAGCCGTATGTGGAAAATGCCATCAAACATGGTTTGTTGCACAGTTCCATTGAAAAAGAATTAAAAATTACTTTCTGCATCAAGGAGAATTGTCTTTTGGTTGAAATTGACGATAATGGAATTGGTAGAAAACGGGCAGAAGAATTGCGTTTGCAACGGGATAAATTTCATGCAGGTTTCTCTACAAAAGCAAATGAAAAACGACTCAAACTACTCGGTTATGAAAACAGTGTAGTAGTGAGCTTTACAGATAAATACGATGCTCATCAACAGGCAACTGGTACTACGGTTAAATTGACCATACAATTAAAAAGAAAATGAAAGCAATCATCATCGATGACGAACCAATGGCTCGTCAATTACTCAACGGTATCCTACAACAACATTGTCCGCAAGTTGAAGTAGTAGATTTGTGCCCCAACTTACCTGAAGGTGTCAAATCGATACACAAAAACCAACCTGATTTGGTGTTTTTAGACATTGAAATGCCAGGTCATTCAGGCTTAGAATTACTCGATTTTTTCAATGATGCCGATGTGAATTTCTCCATTATTTTCACGACGGCTTATAATCAATATGCCATCAAAGCCTTTAAGTTATCTGCGATTGATTATATCCTAAAACCATTGGATGCAGAAAGTATCATTGATGCTGTCAACCGATTTGAAGCAAATCGCAATAAAGGGATGGATTTTTCCATTTTGAAAGAGAATTTATCTAGTGGGAGTCAATCTAAAAAACTCGCAATTCACACGGTTAGTTCCATTTTGTTTTTAGAACTAAAGGAAATTTGTTTCTTAAAAGCCGATGGTGCGTACACTCAGATTCATTCAAAAGATGGAAATAAAATCATTTCATCACGAAGCTTGAAATACTTCGAACAAACACTTTCAGATCATCCAAATTTTATTCGTTGTCACAAATCGTTTATCGTGAATGTGGATGAAATCACAGAATACGTTAAAACAGATGGAGGAAGTTTGTTGGTCAATGGCAAGCACGAAGTGGCTGTTTCTTCTGACAAATGGCAAGAAGTATTGGAAAAAATAACCGTTTAATTTCACAAAAGATGAACACAATTAAAAACAACCTTTTAATAGCAAGTTTCCTGATTGCATTCACTGCAGTAGCTCAACAAAAAATTGAGTTTAGAGATGGAAACACCCTACAAATTGAAGGAGTATTCGTTTGCTCAAAAACGGAATATACCGATGATAGTATACCTGTACCTCGCAGAGAAAAACAATTTTACTTGTTGGAAGCAGGCAACAACCTGAAGCTATCGGTTGTGTCTAATTGGATGAATCCCAAGTTAGTGAATCAATTGGAAGAAGTTCGCATTTATCAGTTTACGAAAGATCAATTAGAAGATGTCAATCAAGTAAATGCCTACACCAACGAAAACGAAGACACAACACATTATTACCTCACAATTGACTCCAAAGAAGAGCAACCTTTCAGTTATCAAGTGTACACCATTTATTCAAGCAAACCAGAAGAGAAAACGTGGTCCAACTTTTCCTTTGAAAGCACCACCAAAGCACCACTTGATGTGTTATACGAACGGTTCATCATCATTCCCCAACCAGAAGAAAGCGGGGAGTAAAATGTGGGGAGAGTAGTGGAGGTATGATCCGTTTCAAGCAAAATCCCATACCATCCACCTACCAACTTGTTAGAAAGTTGTGCAACAGGGTACAAGAGATTTTCATATAACTATAAAAGCTTTCCTTTCCTCCCCCTGCGCCCCCTCCAAAGGGGGAGTTTGAAACCTCACTTCTTTTGGAATAAAAGTTTTAACTGACAACTTCATTTTCAGCTCATGATTTTATATTGAAGAACCATAATCTATTCCCCCTTTGGAGGGGGCGCAGGGGAGGACATTTTTAATCGAGCCTGTCATTACCAAAACTTTGAGCCGAACGCAAAGCAAGGACATTTCAAAAGATTCATTCGACAAAGAAAGATCCATTCATGTCAATTCACAACATTAAAACGGCGTCTGGTAAGCGCCGATAACATTTGCGCATTTGCGGTAAAAAAAATGGGAGCCGTAAGGCTCCCGTTTTAACTTTGTATGTATAAGTTTTAAAGTACCACATTCACAATCTTGCCTGGAACCACAATCACCTTTTTCGGAGCTTTGCCTTCCAACCATTTTTGTGCCTCTGGCATCGTCATTACCGCTTCTTCCACCTCTTTCGCATTGAAAGTTGTTGGCAATGCTGCCGTAAATCGCATTTTTCCATTGAATGAAACCGGATAGTTCGTATTCGCTTCCACTAAATATTCCGGGTTGAATTGTGGGAACGCTGCAAATGAAACCGAACCTGCTGTATGACCTAATGCTTCCCATAATTCCTCTGCCACGTGTGGCGCATAAGGCGTTAATAAGATCACCAATTGTTCCAAGATGGCTTTTGAATGACATTTCTGATCCGTCAATTCATTCACACAAATCATGAAGTTGGACACATTCGTATTGAACGAAAAACGCTCCAAATCATCTTCCACTTTCTTGATGGTCTTGTGAAACGTTTTCAACGCTTCTTTGCTTGGTTCTGCATCAGTGACAATCAATTGTCCTTCATGGTAGAACAAACGCCACAATTTGCGCAAGAAGTTGTGCACCCCGTTGATCCCTTTTGTATCCCACGGTTTGGTTTGCTCCAATGGACCCAAGAACATTTCGTACATGCGCAAAGTGTCAGCTCCAAATTTCTCTACCAATTCATCCGGCGTCTGCACGTTGAATTTGGATTTGGACATTTTTTCGACTTCTGATCCACAAATGTATGAACCATCTTCTTCTAGAATGAAATGAGCATTGGTATATTCTGTTCTCCAAGACTTGAATGCTTCGATATCTAATTTATCGTTGTCAACCAAGGAGATGTCAACGTGTATTGGAATTACTTGATGTCCTTCTTTCTTTGAACTTGTGACGTATGTTTTATTATCGCTTAATCGATACACAAAACTACTTCTCCCCAAAATCATCCCTTGGTTGATCATTTTCTTGAACGGCTCATCAAAGGAAATGAAGCCCCTATCGTACAAGAATTTCGTCCAGAAACGCGCATACAACAAGTGACCCGTTGCGTGCTCCGATCCACCGATGTACAAATCCACTTGGTTCCAGTAATCGGCTTTCTCGCGGTTCACAAATTCCTGTTCGTTGTTCGGATCCATGTAGCGCAAGAAATACCACGAACTTCCAGCCCATCCAGGCATCGTGTTGGTTTCCATGCGGTCGCCTTCAAAATGTTTCCAAGCACTTTGTTCTGCTCTAGCTAAAGGCGGTTCACCATCTTCAGTTGGCAAATATTTATCTACTTCTGGTAATTCGATCGGCAAATGCACGTCTTCAACCAAATACGGAATGTCGTTTTTGTAATACACCGGGAACGGTTCTCCCCAATAACGTTGACGAGAGAAAATGGCATCGCGCAAACGGTAATTGGTTTTTCCTTTTCCAAGACCCAATTCCTCAATTTTCGCAATCGCAACTTGCATCGCTTCTTTGATCTCCAAACCACTCAAGAAATCAGAGTTGGCAATTTTACCACTCTTTTCCGCATAAGCAGCTTCTGAAATATCAACGTTTTCAAAAATATTTTTAATGTCGATGTTGAAGTGTTTTGCAAAATCGTAATCGCGTTGATCCCCACACGGAACGGCCATTACAGCTCCAGTTCCATAAGATGCCAAAACGTAATCACCGATCCACACCGGAATTTTTTCGTTCGTGAATGGATGAATCGCATAAGCTCCAGTAAATTGACCCGTAATGTTTTTCACATCCGACTGGCGATCGCGCTCTGATTTCAAGGAAGCAGCCGTTTTGTATGCTTCCACTCCTGCACGGAATTCGTCCGTTGTAATCTCATCCACCAAAGGATGCTCAGGCGCCAAGACCATAAATCCTACTCCAAAAATCGTATCAGGACGCGTGGTAAAGACTTCGATTGTATGTTTTTCGCTGTCAGATCGTGTTTCAGAATCCAATTGTTCGCTGCCAGATCGAGTTTTAGAATCCATTTGTTCGCTGTCAGATGGAGTTTCAGAATTTACTCGTTCGCTGTCAGATCGAGTTTCCCGAACACTTTCGGGATTATCGAGATCGACAGCGAATTTTACCGAACACCCAACCGATTTTCCAATCCAGTTGCGTTGAATATCTTTGATCGCATCGGTCCATTCTACGGTTTCCAAACCTGTCAACAAACGTTCTGCGTATGCTTTAATGCGCATCGACCATTGACGCATCAATTTCTGTTCTACCGGGTGGCCACCGCGTTCAGACAAACCATTGATTACTTCGTCGTTCGCTAATACGGTTCCCAAAGCTGGACACCAATTCACCCAAGAATCAGCTAAATACGCCAAGCGGTAAGCCATCAAAACATCGCTTTGTTCTTTTTCCGATTTCGCTTTCCACGCTTCAGCAGTGAATGTTTCGTCAAAATCTGTTACGGCGTTGATTCCAGCATTTCCGTTTTGTTCGAAAGCAGCCACCAAGGTTTCAATACTTTCAGCTTTGTCAGTATCGTTGTTGTACCACGCATTGAAGCATTGTTTGAAAATCCATTGCGTCCATTTGTAGTATTCCGGTGATGAGGTGCGCACTTCTCTGCTCCAATCGAAAGAGAAGCCAATTTTATCCAATTGATCGCGGTAACGCGCAATGTTTTGTTCAGTTGTAATCGCAGGATGCTGACCTGTTTGAATCGCATATTGTTCTGCCGGCAAACCAAATGAATCGTAGCCCATTGGGTGCAAGACGTTGTAACCTCTCAGGCGTTTGTAGCGCGCAAAAATGTCAGAAGCGATGTAACCAAGTGGGTGTCCCACATGCAATCCTGCTCCAGAAGGATACGGAAACATGTCGAGCACGTAGTATTTTGGTTTTTCACTCGTGTCTTCAGCTTTGAAAGTTTGGTTCGCTGCCCAATGTTTGCGCCATTTGCGCTCGATATCAATAAAGTTGTATTCCATGCGTACGTTTTTGCTGTAAAAGCGAGGGCAAAGATAGCAGAGTTAATTGTCAATTGAAAGCGATCTTCAGGTATTTCAACGGCAAACACTTAGGAATGATGAACGATACTTCTGCTGATTGGGAAATTTCGATTATTTTTAGTCCATGAAACCTTTTGCTCAACGCTTTCTTTTAGTAGCTGGCTTCCTTGTTTTTGCTGTGGCAAATGCATTGGCTGTGAGCGGCGATGAAGATGCTTTAAGAAGAGCATACCTAGGAGAAAAGAACACAACCAAAAAGTACTGGCGCTTGGTCACTTTGGGGAAATTTTACATCCTAAACAATGTACAGAAAGCTGATTCGGTGCGGAATCAAATCTTGATGAGCAGTAGGCAAGAGAACGATTCTGCACGCGTCTATGCCTTGATTTACGATTTGGAAGTAGAGAAATTAAGAGGAAACAAATCGGCGTATTACAACAAGATTTTACAACTACAGCCCTTCATCAATCGGATGAAGTCGCCTGAAAACAAAGTGCAGATTTTTCATTTGTTGGCCGAATACCACTTATCACAGCGCGATTTTCCCGAGGCACAATTGTATTTAGATGAAGCACAAATTTTTGCTAAGAAAACCCGGAACTATGGTTTCATTGGAGAAAACTTGCGCTTGTTTTCCATGATGGAAATGGAGCGAAACAACAAACTGATGGCGCTCAATTACGTGGATCAAGCCATTGGTTATGCCAGAAGAGCTTCCAATAAATCCTTGTTGGCTTCTTGCCTCAACTCACAAGCGAAAATCTACAATTACTTCGGTCAGGTGGAGTTGAGTGTTTCTAAAAACTTCATCGCCTTGCAATTGGCCAAAGAAGCGAATGATTTCCCCAAAATTGCCGACTACCAAAGGCAGTTGGGTGAAGCTCAGTTGACCATTTACAACTACAGAGATGCGGCGCAATATTTTATTCAAGCAAAAGAAATTGCAGAGCGCATCCACGATGATCGGATGATTGGTCTTTCACTGACCGATATCGGAATGGTGCATTTTGCGAAAAAAGAAATGACCAAAGCCATTACGGAATTTCGTGAAGCGATCAAAATCCTGCAGCGATTCAGTGACGACGAAGGTTTAGGAAAAGCGCATTTACAATTGGGGAATGTGTACCGCGAACAAGCAAAATACAACGATGCCTTGCGCTATTACAACCAAGCCTTGGTGTTTTTTGAATCTGCTGGAAACAGAGCTGAAATTGCAAGTGTTTATCACGTCGTTGGAACCGTTTTTGAAAAGCAAGGAAAACACAAAAACGCCTTGAATTACTTGAATCGAGCAGTTGAAATTCGAAAAGAGTTTGGTTTTACAGGTGGTGTTTATCCTTCATACCGCGCCATAGCAGAAGTGTACAAGAAAACAGGGAATTTGAATTTAGCTTACCGTTATTTGGAATTGTATTCCAACTATTCGGACAGTGCAAAAACCGTTGAGGTAGGATCCAAAATTGCTGAAATTTCAGAATTGTACCGAGCAGAGCAGCGTGAGCGTTTGATTGCCATTCAAGCAGATTCCATAGAATTGCAGCGCAAAGCAAAAGATTTGACTTCCGCAAAACTGGAAAACACGGAACTTCGAAATATTTTCCAAACCTACGTCATCATTGGTTTCTTATTGTTACTCTTGTTTGGAGCCATCATTTTGTATTCCCGTTGGAAACAGCGTACCATCAAACAAATGCAAAAAGAGGCGGAGATGAGCCAAGTCTTGCTGCGTTCTCAAATGAATCCGCACTTTGTCTTCAATGCCATGTCGGTGATTCAGAGTTACATTTATGAAAATGATACGAAGAATTCCACGAAGTTCTTGGTTAATTTCTCGAAGTTGATGCGTTTGATTTTGGAGAATTCATCCAAGGAGTTTATTCCCATCAAAACGGAAATCGACATTTTAAATAAGTACTTAGAAACACAAAAATTGCGTTTTGGGGATCGTTTTGAATTCGGTGTTCATGTGGACGAGCGTTTGATTGATGAAGGCACCGTTATTCCGCCGATGATTACGCAGCCCTTTATAGAGAATGCGATTGAACACGGACAATTGCACACCATCGATGGTGGATTCATCCATGTACGGATCTCCAAAGACGAAGAGATGTTGCACATTATTATTGAAGACAACGGAATTGGCAGAAAAGGAGCCGAGCAAAATAAAAAGAGCAAGGATCATAAAAGTATGGCCATGAAGATCACGCAAGATCGTATCAATAACTTGAGTTATAAATACAAAATCATGGGTCGAATGGAAATCGAAGACTACGACAAGGAATTGGAAAGAGGAACTTTGGTCAACATTTATTTACCTTATAAAACAGAAACAGTAATTCTGCAATAGAAAGCGATCAATTTGCTAGGCGCATTTACAAAAGCAAAGAAAATGTGTATCTTGCAGGTTGAAATAGTGACAAATAGATAATCAACAAGCATGAAAAAAGCACTTATCATAGACGACGAACAACGTACACGTGAACTAATAGCGAAAATGATTGAATCATTTGATTTGGGAATTCAAGCAATTCCGAAAGGGGAGAATGTAAAATCAGGATTAGAAGCGATTCAAGAAGTTCAACCAGATTTAGTGTTTTTAGACATTCAAATGCCAGATGGTACTGGTTTTGATTTGTTGAAAGCTGTTCCGAATAAAAACTTTGAAGTGATTTTCATTACAGCTCACGAAGAGTTTGCTATTAAAGCCATCAAATTTTCAGCTTTGGATTATATTTTAAAGCCAGTTGATCCAGATGAATTAAAAGCTGCAATCGAGCGTGCATTGGTGACCATGAACATGGAAAAATCCGAACCGCAGTTTGAAGCTTTGCAAAACAACATACAACCGAATCAAAAACGCCGCTTGGTTTTGAAAACGCAAGAAAGTGTGCATGTCGTTGATTTGGACAACATCATTCGTTGTGAAGCCGATCGCAATTATACGTCTTTCTTTTTAGCTGAAGGCAAGAAAATATTGGTTTCTAGAACATTGAAAGATTATGAAACCTTATTGTCGGGTCATAACTTCTTACGTGTTCAACAATCGCATTTGATCAATTTGAATTTTGTGGAAAGATATGATAAAGGAAACGGCGGTGCTGTGGTGATGAAAGATGGTTCTGAGGTGCCATTATCACCAGCAAAAAGAGACGTTTTCTTCCAAATTCTAGAAAATTTATAGACTAAGTTCACAGGAATTATAAAAATATTCATCCAAAACGGGATTCTGTTCATTGGTCGAAGGATATTCAAGTTTCATCGTTACATTAGTAGAGGAAATAAGGAGAATGAAATCAGGTTGTTTTCTAAGATAGGTGAAGTTTGAAACGGAAAACACTGCAATTGGAGAGGCAGTTTTTTCATTTTCTAGTTTTATTGAAGAGTATACAGTTCTATTACCGTTGAACTTTACCGATAAAAACACTTAGGAACAACCTGATTTTCATCAAATATTGAACACTGCTAACTCACACGATACACAAACTAAAACACTACTAACAAAAAAGGTTTCTGATTTTTCAGGAGCCTTTTTTTTGTCATTTAAACTATGAACAAACCATCGTTCATATTTTTTTATTCATAATTGGTCGAAATCATCAGATACAATTCATCAATTCGTTTATTTTTGCTTCAAAATTTAAGAATGGATACAAGCAGTTTCGTACTGATAGAAAAAGAGGAGGTTGAATCTTTGCATTTTCCTTCAGAAGATGTGTTGACAACTGAAAGTGATAAAGCTCAACGAAAAATAGCAGTTGATAGAGCAATTTCTCTTGGAAATTTGGAACATTACAAAGTAAAGATTTATTTTGCTGATGCTGAAGGCGAGAAATTGGTTCATACAACAATATGGGCAGTTACAGACGAAGCAATTGTGTTGAAACAAAATGTAGTCATTCCTTTTAAACGCATCATCAAACTCGAAATATAATTAGTCATGTCAAAGAAGAAATCAATTATCAGCTATGAAAAGCTGACTATCGAACAAAAGAAACAATTGTTGATTGCTTTTCCTGATGGATTTGCTGGTCATATGACAAAAATGACAAATCCAATTACGAATGAAGTGTTTGATTCGCTTCTTTGGGAAACAGAGGAACAAATTTTTTTGGTGAAATTGCCAAAAGTAACCATGAAGTCGCCATCTGTTGATGATGATGAAGAAGAATTTGAAGATGATTTCGATGCAGTAGATGCAAAAGCAGATGAAGATGACATCTCTGATGATGACGATGAAGACGATTCTTACGATGACAAACCTGAAGAAGGTGAAGAAGAGGAAGATTAGTCTTTGATAATAGATACGAAAAGCGCCAATTGGCGCTTTTTTTGTTTCCTTTTCCAATTTTCTGCTTAAAAAAATCTTACCTTTGCTGCGTAAACATGGTACTCGAAATACCTTTTTACAACTACATTATTTATTGAAACATGAAAAAAAGACTCGTATCTGTCAGTCGCATAGCTATGCTTGCGCTGACGACTGTTCTTTCAGGAACAGCAATCTCCCAAACGGTGACAAGCACCTTTAACTTCACGGGAGGAATTCAAACATTTACAGTACCATGCGGAATTGACACGGTTTATGTTCAAGCTTGGGGTGCCCAAGGTGGATCTGGTGCTACTGGCGGAAATGCTACTTTAGGTGGTGATGGTGGCTTAGGCGGTTACGCAGAAGGGTATCTTGTAGTAACACCTGGTGATGTATTGAATATTTTTGTTGGTGGACAAGGTACTGCTCCAACAGGAGGATTCAACGGTGGTGCAAATGGAGGCTCTACCAACGCTGGTGGTGGTGGTGGTGCTTCTGATGTTCGCGTTGGAGGTACAAGTGAATCAAACCGCGTACTCACTGCTGGTGGCGGTGGCGGTGGCGGCCGTGCTGGTTGTGAAGGATCAGTGGGTTCTGCAGGTGTAGGCGGTAATGGTGGTTCTGGTGGCGGTGGTGTTGGTGCTAACGGTGCTGACTCTCCAACTTCTGGCGGTGTAGCTGGTGGTGGTAAAGGAGGGAACTTTGCTTCAGTTCAAGGAGCAGCAGGTGCTGCTGGTATTGGTTGTGGTGGTTTCTTAGGAGCTCCTGGAGCTACATCAACTACTGGTACTGGTGCTACAGGTGGAGCTGGACAATCTTGTTGTTGTTTTTCTTTCCCTAGTATCCCTGGCGGCGGTGGCGGCGGTGGCGGTCAAATCGGCGGCGGCGGCGGCGGCGGTGGTTCTGCTGGTACTTCTGGTTGTTCAGGAAACGACAAAGGAGCTGGCGGCGGCGGCGGTGGCGGTTCAAGCTACACTGGTGGTGTATTGAATGGTGCTACAAATGACGGAATTTGGTTAGGAAACGGAGTGGTATCAATCACATATTCGGATTTAACACCTGTTGCTTCATTAACAACTCCATTAAACCAATTCTGTGTAGGTGATACAGTATCTTACACAGCTACTTCAACGAACAATGCTACTGTTTATACTTGGAATACAACTGGCGATCTTTCAATCATTAGTGGTCAAGGAACAAACACTGTTGCTGTAGTTGGTTCTGGTGTTACAAACATGGGAACAATTGAAGTATATGCTTATGACGGTGTATGTGATTTAACAGGACCTGCAACAACTGCATTTACGGTATTAGTAAACGCTTTACCTACAGTTACAGCAAATTCATCAGATAATGATTTCTGTGCAGGTGGAACAACTACTTTAACTGGTGGTGGTACTGCAACTTCTTTTGTTTGGGATAATGGTGTAAATGACGGTGATGTTGTTACTCCAGCGAATACAACAGTTTATACAGTTGTTGGAACAGATGCAAACGGATGTTCAGCTGAAGCAGCAGTGACTGTAACAGTTAATCCTCTTCCAGCAGTTGCATTGAACGGTTCATTAGAAGGAACAGTTTGTGGTAACCAAGACATTACTTTAACAGGTACACCTTCAGGAGGAACTTATTCAGTAGTTTCAGGAACGGCTGGTGCATTAACAGGAAACATCTTCAACGCACAAACACAAGGTACTTGGCAAATTGCTTACACGTACACTGATGGAAACGGATGTTCAAACGCTGATACATTAGATTATAACGTTAACTGTTTATTAGGATTAGAAATTTTAGGTGCTAACGGTACTGTAAATATTTATCCAAACCCTTCAAATGGAAACTTTACAATCAACAGTGGAGTAGCTATTACAGGAACAGTTGAATTGTTTGACGAAATGGGACGTTTGGTTTATACACAAGCTGTTTCTCAAATGAAAAACAAGCAATTCGAAGTGAAAAACTTGACTCCAGGAATTTACAACATCACAATTACAAATGGTGGTGATGTTTACTCTGGTAAAATGAAAGTGGTAAAATAACACTAGAATAAAGTGACCAGTCCTAAAAATAGTTGACAGGTTAATAAAGCAAATTTATATTAAAGTCTCGAGTTTCTGAAACTCGAGACTTTTGTTTTTATGGACAAATTCTGGTGTGTTTAAATTACATCCATAATGAGGTCTTTCAGTATTATAAATCTGAATGGATTCTTTGATTACTTGAACCGCTTGTTGATGTTCTTTAAATCCTTGTTCAAGATTGAATTCGTCTTTTAGAATTCCATTCACTCTTTCTGCAAG
>JADLGD010000104.1 GCA_020849495.1 Fluviicola sp. | reverse complement strand
ATTATTCCTGTAGATAAACACCATTATATCTTGTGTGAAAGCAATAATTTATCCATATTCCCAATTGAGCCTAAAGACAATTGGCTTAAATGGAAAAATAACCAACGAAAAATTTATGGCGATCGGTTAACATTATTTGAAGGAAATCGTCGTTTTTTAAATGCTGTTTTCTTCAAAAACCAAATTTTGGCTCAAGCAAGTGATGGATTGTGGATGGTCACTCAAAAAAGAGCAAAAAAGTTAAGTGTTGGCAATAATGCAGATGTTATACACTTATCACTTTCAACAAAAGGTATTCTTATTACAACTGGAGATCAAGGCGTTTACATTTACTCCAATGGTAAAATTACACGTTTAGAAACATTAAGTAAAACCTTAAAAAATGAACGATTGTATAAAACCAAATTCATCAACAATCAATTTTACGCGCTCACTTTTAATGGAATAATTATCGCCAATCAGGATGGCTCACTTTCTCAACAAATTATGCGAAGTGACGGCTATCCCAACGTTGATGCAATCGATTTCGAAGTCATTAACAACAACATTTATGCTTCTTCAACTAATGGTTTTCAAATCATACCTATCCCACCAAAAAACGCACATAAATGGAGACCGATTATACTTTTAGATGAATACTTGATCAATGGAGAAAAGAGCACCTTCACGCAAGGAATGAAATTATCACCCGATGAAAATAGTGTTCGATTCAATTTATCCATCATCAACTACAGAGCTTTAGGAGACCACGACGTTTTCTACTCCATTAATGGTAAAAAATGGATTCCTGTTGAAGATAACAAATTGCAATTAAACGAATTAGCGCCAGGTAATTATCGCATTCAATTGTATGCAATAACTGATCGAAAAGAAAACAAAAGTGATGTTGTAAGCTTAGAATTTGAACTCTTAGCACCATTTTACAAACGTTTGTGGTTTGTATCATTGATTGCACTTTCGATTGCAATGCTTGCTTTTGTCTTGTTTAAATTTAGATTGAACCAAGTGCAACAGAAAAATCAAATTTTGCAAGAGAAGCTAAACTTGGAGAAACAATTGCATGAAAGTTCATTGGCAGCCATTAAATCACAAATGAATCCTCACTTTTTATTCAATGCTTTAAACACTATTCAATCGTTTATTTATACAAATGAAAAGGAGGCTGCAAGCATTTATTTGGTTGATTTTTCTGAACTGACAAGAAAAATTCTTGAAATGAGTAACCAGCCATTCGTCGCTTTTTCTGAGGAAATTGAAGCTTTGCGCTTGTATTTGAAGTTGGAAAAAATGCGCTTTGAAGATGATTTTGAATTTGAAATCAATACTGCTGCCCTAGCCCATGATGCATTCAAAATCCCTTCGATGCTCATACAACCTTATGTTGAAAACGCCATTAAACATGGCTTACTTCATAAAAAAGGTAAAAAGAAAATAACCCTTACTTTTAGTAGTGAGAACACGATTCTTCATGCTAGTATCATTGACAATGGAATTGGTTTGTCAGCTTCAAAAAAAATAAACAAAACCAGAAATTCAAATCATCAAAGTTTTGCTACTGTTGCCAACCACAAACGCTTCGAATTGTTAAATCAATTATCTTCTGGTCAGATCGGTGTTGAAATCAAAGAATTGAAGGATGAAAAAGGAAATGTAAAAGGAACAGCTGTTTTCTTGACTATACCCATGTATCAGTAATTATCCTTTACAAACTATAATTGAGGTTTTATAAACTGAGAACTTACTTTTCCAAACAAGCTTCTATTTTTGTTACATGAAGGCAATTATTATTGAGGACGAAAAAAGAGCTCGAATGTTATTAAAAGCACTTTTACAGGATCATTGTCCTGAAGTTAAAGTGTTAGGAGATTTTGCAGACTTAGAATCTGGTGTACAATCCATCAAAAGAAATGCTCCAGATTTAGTATTTCTAGACATTGAACTTCCTGGAAGTTCAGGTCTTCAAATTCTCGACTTTTTCATTGAAGAAGAAGTGAATTTTTCGATCATCTTTGTAACTGCTTATAATGAATATGCTATTCAAGCATTCAAATTATCTGCAATTGATTATGTTTTAAAACCAATCAATGTAGAAAAGTTAAAAGATGCTGTTGCTCACTATCAACTTCAAAAACAAAAACAAATCCGACAACTAGACGCACTCAAAACGAATCTATACGAATCAAAAAAGAAAATTGTCATTCCAAGTCGAGATGATTTTCAATACATCGATCCTGAAGATGTTTTGTATGTTAAAGCAGAAGGTTCATATTGTCAATTTCATTTAAGAAATGGAAAGCGAATCCTCATGAGTCGTAATTTGAAGTATGTTGAGGAAATGATTCAATCATTTACATTTTTACAGCGTATTCACAAGTCATTTATCGCGAATATCAACGAATTAACAAATTACAACAGAGGGACAGGAAAAGTTCTTTTAAGTAATGGCACAGAATTACAAGCTACAAGCGAAAAAATGGAAGCACTTGGGTTGAAATAAAATTGAACCCACCCTACACAAAATAAGTAAGCCTTATTCAACATCAGTTCGTCAACTTTGATGAAAATTGAAATTATGAAGAAAAACTTACTTATTGGAATGGGACTTATCAGTTCCTTCTCATTTGGTCAAACCACTATCAAAGACACCTTATTTTATACCGGTAGCGAACAAACTTGGACGGTTCCTTGCGGCGCAAGCAATGTTACAATTGAAACCTATGGAGCAAAAGGTGCTACTGGAAGTACGGCCAATCCTGGAGTAAATGTTGGTGGTGCTGCAGGACTTGGTAACAAAGTGACAGGAAACTGGAGTTCTTTAAATCCAAATGATGTAATCTATGTTTTTGTTGGTGGTAAAGCAAACGGTCACATAGGTGGATTCAATGGTGGTGGAAACGGAGTTGCAAATCCTGCTGCATATCCTTCTGGTGGAGGAGGTGGCGCAACAGACATTCGTTTTCCTACAAACGCCATCAATGATCGCATTCAAGTTGCTGGCGGTGGTGGTGGTGGCGGAAACGCATCCATTCATGCATTGACGGCACAAATTGTTGACGGAGATGGAGGAAATGGCGGAGGAAACCAATTGCTTTATGGCAATTCTTTAGATGGTCAATCTGGTGAGAACAGTTCTGCAATTGAAAATGGAGATACATCCCCAAACGATTTTTTAGGAGCTGGTGGCGGAACATCCGCAGCCGTTGGTGCTGCTGGGGTTAATGGATGTGTTGGATTTTTTGGTGAACCTGGTAATCCAGCAAATGGAGCAATTGGAGGAAATGGTGGACAAGGATTCAATCAATTTGGTAATACACAAACGGTAATGGCTTCAAGCGGCGGCGGTGGCGGTGGCGGTCACACCGGAGGAAACGGCGGCGGTGGCGGTTCTCTGGGATCTATCAACTGTATGGGAAACGGTGAAGGTGCAGGTGGCGGTGGCGCTGCTGGAAGCAACTATTTCGACGGACCAATTACAGGTGAAAATGGTGTGAATGACGGCGATGGTTTTGTTGTGATTTCTTACACTTATGACATTGACACAGCAGTTATCGATGAAAATTTCAATACACCTTGTGTTGGTGAATCTGTTTTGATTTTTGGAAATCCAGGTAATGGAACTTACAATGTACTATCAGGCCCTGCTGTAGATATGAACGATGGCGAATTGACACCAAGTATTGAAACTACTTATGTGATCACTTATTCTACATCATCTTGTGGTGTAACAACTACCGATACAGTTACAGTTGTGATCGATTGTACCTTAGGATTGAATGAAAATTCGCTGAATACACTCTCAATTTATCCAAACCCTACAAGTTCATCGTTAACCATTGAAAACGCTTTAAATGCAAACATTCGCATCTTTGACAACACAGGCAAAGTGGTACAAACAATTAACAACAATCAAACAATTCAAATTTCAGTTGCTGAACTGGTAGAAGGATTATACTTCATTGAATTGGAGAAAAATGGATTGGTGCAAAATGCTCGTTTTGTGAAAGAATAAATGAAAGACCAATCATCTATTAAAACCGCATTCGTCATTGATGGATGCGGTTTTTTTTGTTTTTACAAAATAAGAAATGGGCCAGATAAAACAAGTCATTCGGTTGCTGTGGAATTGGAATAGGTTTGTAAAAAAAACTCATGAAAAAAATAGCACTTTTCTTTTTCCTAATCAGCAGCGGTCAACTTTTTGCCCTTGCAGATGAAAACACTTGTTTATCAGACTCTAATGTAGCAATTCATTTCTTGGATCCATCAGGTTCCGCTTCGATGCCTACCATTGGAGGTCCATCACAAATTTGCAGTACAGATAATAGTCTACAAACATACACCATTCTCAGTGGTGAGTTAAACGACAACACAGAATGGACATGGTATGTTTCTGGATTCATGGTTGGTACAGGAACAAGTATTCAACTCCAAACCAATTTTCCTATCTCTGTTAGAGGAGAAGGTGGAATTGCGGCTCCTGGACCTTATGGAAATTTTACACCAAATATTGTTCCTGGACCATCAGCAGTAATTAATTTGACTTCACCTACAACTTGTGGTTTATCAAATGGTGTTTTGTCTGCGGCCAATTCTACAAATGTTACTACTTATAGCTGGACAGATGGTTTTGGTCAACCTGTAGGAAACGGTGCTACTGAATTGACTGGTTTGGCTCCAGCTTCAACTTACTTCTTGACAGTTACAAGTGCAAATGGTTGTACTAATAACAGCTTAGCTTCTACTAATAATAGTAGCGCAACTCCAACAGCATTCATTGAAAACACTGGCAATCCTTATTTACTAGAAGTTACAAATCAAGCATACACGATTTATCAATGGCAACTAAATGGTGTTGATATTGGTGGGGCCGTTACAAGTTCATTTGTACCAACACAAAATGGTGATTACACAGTATCTGTTAGCTTAAACAATTGCGTAGCATCAAGCAATACTATTACTGTTTCTACTTTATCTATTCAAGCTTTAACTGAATTGAACATTGAAGTATTTCCAAATCCAGCCAAAGAGTTTCTTTCAATTTCTAATTGTAAAAACAGCTCTATTACAATACTAGATATTGCTGGAAAAGTAATGATCTCAAAAGAAAATTATAATGGTGAAAACATTCATATTTCTTCCATGGAAAAAGGAGTTTATCATGTTATTATTTCTAAGAACAACAAAATGACTTCGTTCAAATTCGTTAAGAATTAACAGCCACAAATTAAACAAAAAATTGAATCAATGAAAATTATCAATACCCTTATTATTAGCTGCTTGGCTGTTTTCAACTTCGCACAAACTACGATTTCTGCTAACGGCAGATCATTTACTTTTAACAAGGAATCTGATTATCGCTCCGGTGATTGGTCGCGTTCAACTTCTACGTACCAAGACATTAGCAACGACAGTATTTATATTGGATACATCGATAACGATGACACCTATGGAGTGAGTTATTCTTTAAAGGCTTATTATGTTTACGATTATTTGCCTTCCTCGATGAAAAAACCAGCTTCAAGACAAGACTTTATCCTGAAAGAGCGAAAATTAGATAGTTATGGAGGCCATTCAATTGTGACCTTTTCTTTTGAAAATGAAGAAAAATTTCTAGCGTTTTACAACAAACTAATTGGGTCTTTAAATGCAGATTACAAACAAAAAATAGCCGACGCTGAGAAGGGAATTTTGAGCGAAGAAGAACAAGCACTTCGGGATAAAGGAAATCAAATTAGCAACAAAGCAATTGAT
Source organism: Fluviicola sp. (assembly GCA_020849495.1). GTDB lineage: Bacteria > Bacteroidota > Bacteroidia > Flavobacteriales_D > Crocinitomicaceae > Fluviicola. The sequence goes on along the minus strand of JADLGD010000104.1, from coordinate 6,067 downwards.
GATGCGAATGCAAAAAGAAAGGAATACGATGACAATTTCTATAGCTTCGATCCCAAGATTCATTCGTCTGAGGTGCAAATTGTAACGGTATATTCGTCTTTAAACGAAGCGGTATTAAAGTATGACCGTGGTAGTACAGATGTATTTCAGATGATCAATGGGAAATGGAAAAAAATTGGAATTATATATAATTTTTTTGATATGCGCTTAGAGTTTGCTGACAGTATTGTTGAAATCGCACCGGAGATTTTTAGCCCGAAAAATAGCTTTATCACGTATGATGTATCTGAAGGTACTATTTACGATTTTAGATTTCTTCCAGAAGATCAAAGTGAAATGCCACCCGCTGAAATGCAAATTACTGCTCTAAATTCTACCGCTGAACAAACCTTATCCGACTTGAACTTAAGTGGAATTGTACAAGAAACATTCACATTTAATGGAAAAACGGGCGTTTTAACATCCGATTTTACAAAAGCAGAAGCCATGCATACCAGTGGTGGGAAATTGACCGTCGGCGAAATGGCTTTGTTGTATCAACTATTTAGAACTATAAAATAGTTAATCAATTTACTTATGAAAAAAATTACCCTTACATTTAGTTTACTAATTGGTACACTTGGATTTGCTCAATCTACTCAAGTATCCAACTTGAAGCAAAACATGGAATCCATCGAAACGCTTCAGCAATTATTGAGTACAGAATATAGTTCCGTTGCAGAAACAAAAAACGTTGTTCCAACAAAAACATTTGAATGGTTAAACACCATGGTTTTTAATGCATACGGCGATGCTACGGCTCAACAACAAGCAAAATCGCTGGAAACAGAATTTGGATCCACATTCAATGGCAGCAAATGGAAGTTTCAAGCAATTGACAAACAAAACGGTTCTCAAGCAATGGAAATAACAACTTTATCTGGAGAAAAACAAACCGCCAACTTTACTTGCTCTGGTGCTCAATTCACATCAGGAAACCTGATTCAAGGTGTTGATTTTCAAGCGTACTTGTTTCAACACAAAACAAACACCAAGCATTTCATATTGTTGTTCGCCATTTCGAATGGAATGACCATTGCTTCAGAATTCAATCAACAATGATATAATAAAAAAACGGCTATCATTCTGATAGCCGTTTTTATCTTTATTTACTGTTAGGATTCCGTTTCTTTGAATCTCAGTACACTATAAAAACAGATGAATTTACAATTTCACTCGTGTGTTGTTATCAGAAGCAGATACTGTCATTATAACTTTACCTCCTTCTTTGTACTTAATTACAGCTCCAGAATTGAATTTGTACGATGTGATCATTTTACCACCAATTCGTCCTGTTCCTGGATAACCGGAATTTTTATCAAATACCAAATAAATATCCTCACTTGTTGTGTTTTGGAATTCAATTTTGATATCGTCTCCTGTTGATTTTACCGTTTTTGAACTCGCTTCATTAGAAGACATTGTAAAACTCATTGCTGTTCCTGTTGCAATGATCAATGCCATTGCGTAAACTACTTTTTTCATGTGTATTAAATTTAAGGATTAAAAAACTATTTAAATTCGGGTGCTTTGCTATCTCTTACAGCAATCAATTCACTCATCAACAAGGTTTTGCCTTGCATACTTGCATCAAGAGTAAACAACAATTTACTATACATGTAAACTTTACCTTCTGTTGCAGTTACCTCATAAGGTTCTGAAGAACTTCCGATGTAAGCATACTCTTTCCCAGCAAAATTCATATCATACGTGTCTTTCGTATCGTTTTTGATTTTAAACGTGACTTTCTGGGTGCCTACATTCGTTTCTGTCGCTTTTTTCTGTTCTTGAGAAAAAACAACACTTGATAAAGATGTAAAAGCTATTAAAATAAGATAAACTGTTTTTTTCATAATTCTTGCATTTTAGAAAACAAGAATACCTGTAAAAAAACACCCTCCCAAAAGAACCTTGTGAAGGGTAAATTATTCATTGTGAAATGACTAATTTATTCGAAAAAGCGCTCCAACTCTTTTTTCTTATCCCTTGAAATAGGAAGAACAGTTTTGTCTTTCATCAATGCTTCGAGTTGATTGATTTGAACAATATGCAAGGTATTCATGATGTAAGAACGGTGTGCTTTGAAAAAATGATCTTGTGAAAGCAAGGAATCGTACTCTTTCAACGGTTTAGAAACCACTATGCGTTTTCGGTTCAATAAATGAAACTCCGTATACACATTGTCTGCTTTCAAAAACAAAATATCTTCCAACAAAACCGGATATTGACCTTCGTGATTGCGCAAGATGATTTTTTCGATTTTTTCCACTTTGGACATTTGCTCCAACAATTCCAATTGCTCTGTCGTTACAATCCCTTTTTTCAATACTCTCGAAACGGCTTCAACAAAACGATCTTCCACCAATGGTTTCAACAAATAATCAATCGCACAAAGGGAAAATGCTTCCACTGCAAAGCCGCTGTAAGCTGTCGTGAAAATGATTTCAAAATTCAATTCTTCTTTGCTCAAGAATTTTCCAATATCAATTCCCAATTCACCATTGAGCTGAACATCCAAAAAAACAAAATCTACTGGGTTATTTTTCAAGAATGCCGCTGCATCACTGATTTTATCAAAATCTCCTAAGCAAGTAAAATTAGGGAAGTGCTTGTTGACATAAGTTTGCACCACTTTTACAGCTTGGGGCTCATCTTCAATAATAAGGTATTTCATGTTACGTGATTAAAAGTTGTTTTGAGGTATGGTAATGCGTATCAATGTTCCAGTTGCGTTTCCGTTTTCGTCAAAGTTATCTACAATTTCTTGGGTGATGGCTAAACCAAAACTTTCGTTCAACAATTCAATGCGATTCAAGTTGGCTTCCGTGCTGAAAGAACTTCCTTTTCGCTTTTTCAAGGATCCAATTTTACCGGCAGCTTCCCTTCCTATTCCATCGTCTTCAATTTCGATGATCAACTGATCATCATTCGAAGAAAATCGCAATTGAATCAATCCACCTTCTTCTTTGTTGGCCAAACCATGTTTCACTGAATTCTCAACAATGGGTTGGATAATCATTGGTGGTAAAAACAAATCGTATAAACGCAAATCTTCAGCCGTGTCAATGGTATAACGAATTTTAGGCATGCGCATACATTCTAGTTTCATGTATGTATCCAGTAACTCCAATTCATCGTGTAATGAGATTTCATTGGTGCGAGAACTTTCCAAAACGGCTCTACTCAATTCACTGAATAAACCAATGGATTCACTCGCTTTTTGTTGTTCACCAGTTAGTACATATCCTTGAATAGAGTTCAAAGCATTGTAGAAAAAATGTGGATTCATTTGTGATTTAATGGCTTTGATTTCACTTTCAGATGCACGTTGCTTTTCCTCCAATAACTGTTCTGCATAAACCAATTGCGACTGAAGGAACTCGCTTTTCTTTTTGGCTTTAAAACGATAAAAAAGTGAAAGTAATGTTACCCCAATAATGATAAATGTTACAATAATGAGAATAACTAAATTTGTTTTTTCTTTAGACTTTAATTCTGCAATTTGCTTCTTTTGAGTAAGATTTTTAATTTTGGATTCCTTTAATTCACTTTGAAATTTATATTCTGCCTTCAAAGTACTATTTTCATTTTCATTGTTTTCTATACTATCTAAATACTGATGATAGATATTTGTATAATGCAATGCATTTTTATAGTCCTCCAGTTCTATATAATTAGAAAACAGCAATTTAGATGATATCGCATTTTGATAGGACAATTTTTCTTTTACTCCAATTTCATAGGCTTCTTTATATAATTCTTCTGCCTTGGTGTAATTCTTTAACGCGTTTTCTAATAAACCAAGGCTATGGAGAGTTGAAATATGAGTTAGTGGTGTAAAATCTTTTATTCTGTAAGTTGAATGAATCGTTTCACTTATTTTTTTGGCCTCTGTTAGTTTTTTTACTTTAACATATAAAGAAATTAAATTACTCATACTTTTAACTTTTTCCTCAAAATTATTGGTGTACTTAATACTTTCTTTATAAAACATTTCAGATTTAACATAATTGTTTTCATCACTATAGACAGTTGCTAAATTGTTACATACATATGCTAAAACAACAGTGTCTTTGGTTAAAATAGAACTCTCATAACATTTCAAAAAGTATTTCTTGGCTTTTTCTTCTTCGTATTGGAGTTTAAACAACGATCCAATAGACAGGTATGCATAAGTTTTCAATCTTTGATGCTCTGGTTTTTTAACTAGTTTGATTACGCGAAAATTATAAGCAGCAGATTTCTTGTAGTTAGAATTCTCTAGTTCTATAAATGCATTTGTTAACAATCCAGACAAATATGCCGTCTCAAAGAATAATTGTGTTTTTTCTTTGTTATTCTTGTCTTTCATTCGTTGAAAAGACTTTTCAATTAATTCTTTGTTCCAAATGGTTATTTTTTTTAAATCCCCCGAGAATTCGATTTTCTGTCCTAAATTGGATAAATAAACGGTATCTTTAACAAGCTGTTTATAATGTATTTGGCCAACACACGTTGGAATTAAAATCACAATAAATGAAAGAAAAAGTAAATTTTTAAGCATTTGATAATTTTTATTAAATATTTTCTTGAGGTATTTCTATTTTGACTTTTGTACCTAAAGAGACACTCATCTCATCCGTTTTGTCAATTATTTCTTGTTTGATGTTTAAACCAAAACTCTCATTCAGCAATTCAATCCGATTCAAGTTAGCTTCTGTACTGAATGAACTTCCTTTTCGCTTTTTCAAGGATCCAATTTTTCCAGCAGCTTCCCTCCCTATTCCATCGTCTTCAATTTCAATAACTAAATTGCTTTCATCCGACTGAAAACGCAAATGGATGAACCCTCCATTTTCTTTATTAGCTAAACCGTGTTTTACCGCATTCTCAACAATGGGTTGGATAATCATTGGTGGTAAAAACAAATCATGTAAACGCAAATCTTTTTGTACATCAATGACGTATCGAATTTTAGGCATGCGCATGCATTCTAGTTTCAAGTATGTATCCAGTAACTCCAATTCATCGTGTAATGAGATTTCATTGGTACGAGAACTTTCCAAAACCGCTCTACTCAACTCACTAAACAAACCAATGGATTCACTTGCTTTTTGCTGCTCACCTGTCAATACGTATCCTTGAATAGAATTCAACGCATTGTAGAAAAAATGCGGATTCATTTGACTTTTTATCGCCTTGATTTCACTTTCCGTGGCGCGCTGTTTTCCTTCTAATAATTGTTCGGTGTATGCCAATTGCGAAACCAAAAATTCACTTTTCTTCTTTGCTTTAAAGCGCGAAAACAAAGAAATAGCAATCGTTCCAACAACAAGAATTAAAACAACAATCAGAATAATGGCGTTGGTTTTTTGTTTGGATTCAAGGGAAGTAATGGTATTGGATTGACGAAGTGATTTTATGCGTGCTTCCTTTTTTTCAGTATTAAATTTGAATTCCGATTTTAGTAACGCATTTTGATTTTCTTCTTTCGTCAATTGTTCTTTATTTTTTAAAACATCCTCCAAACTTTGCAGGGCTTTATTGGATTGATTTTTCTTTTTATAGATCGTGTAAAGGATTTCATTTGCTTCTAATTCCTTTGAAACAAAAGCGAGTGCTCTAGCAATAGTTCTAGCTTTTAAGGCATAACTTTCAGCTTCATTCCATTCTTGGAGATGGATTAAAGTTTTCGATAAACTAACAAAGTTGTAGCATTGAAGTTTTTCTGGAATTTCATAAGATAAGGATTTAAGAAACAGTGATTTTGCAGTTGCGTAATCATTCTTTTTCAATAATGCCTCTGCTTTATAGTAATACAAATACGGAGCATTTATTTCTGCATCTTTTGTTTTAAAAGCTTTATTAATAAAGTACAAGGCCTTATCTGGCTCATTTACTACGGTATGGTATTGACAAAGAAAACGATAGGAGTAAATCAAAGACGATTGGTAATTGGTTTTGTACTTTAATTGCAATGATTTGTAAAGGAGTTGTTTTGCTTTTGCATACTCTTTTTGATTGATGTAAAAACCTCCAATCGAATTAT
>JADLGD010000103.1 GCA_020849495.1 Fluviicola sp. | reverse complement strand
AAAATCAATTCGGCGATGATTTTTACATTGAAATGATGCGCCATGGTCAGGAAGATGAAGACCGTGTGAATGCTTCTTTGCTCAAATTGGCTCAAAAGCATGAAGTAAAGATTGTTGCAACGAATAATACGTTTTACGCATCAAAAGAAGATGCAAATACGCACGATATTTTGTTGTGTGTAAGAGACGGTGAACAAGTAACTACTCCAAAAGGGAAAGGACGAAATTTCCGCTTCGGATTTGAAAACGATGAATACTATTTCAAGTCGTCGGATGAGATGAAACGCTTGTTTTTGGATTTACCAGAAGCCATTGAAAACGTAGCAGAGATCCTTGGAAAAATAGAACCTTATCCACTAGCAAGAGAAGTCTTACTTCCTGCTTTCGACATTCCAGAAGAATTTAAACATGCGGAAGATGAGGCTGATGGTGGGAAAAGAGGTGAAAATGCATATTTGCGACATCTCACCTACATTGGCGCTGAAAAACGCTACAAAGAAATCACTGATGAAATCCGTGAACGCTTGGATTTTGAGTTGGCTACGATTGAGCGAACGGGATATCCTGGATACTTTTTGATTGTACAAGATTTCTGTCAAGCGGCTCGCGACATGGGTGTTTCGGTTGGACCTGGTCGTGGTTCTGCCGCTGGTTCTGCAGTAGCATATTGTATCGGAATTACAAATGTGGATCCCATTGCTTACGATCTACTATTTGAGCGTTTCTTGAACCCGGATCGTGTTTCCATGCCCGATATTGATATTGACTTTGACGATGAAGGTCGTGGTCGTGTCATTGATTGGGTAATTGAAAAATACGGAGCCAATCAAGTGGCTCAAATCATTACTTATGGAACAATGGCTGCAAAGTCTTCCATTCGTGATGCTGGTCGTGTATTGGATTTACCTTTATTTGAAACAAACACCTTGGCTAAATTGATTCCAGACAATTTATCCTTGAACAAAATATTCAATCTTCCTGATCCTGAGTTGGCTGAGAAATTGGCAAACAGTCCGCAAGATTATGCGAATGTGCAAGAATTGAAAACCATCGCGAACGGAAACGACATGCGTGCGCAGGTTTTGCAGCAAGCACAACGCATTGAAGGATCTGTAAGAAATACTGGAATCCATGCCTGTGGGGTCATCATTACGCCAGATGACATCACCAATTTCGTTCCTGTTGCGTTAGCAAAAGATACAGGGATGTGGTGTACGCAATTCGACAACTCGGTAGCGGAAGAAGCTGGTTTGTTGAAGATGGACTTCTTGGGATTAAAAACCTTGACGCTCATCAAAGATGCGGTGAGGAATGTCAAAAAACGCCACGGAATCGATTTGGATCCCGATACGTTTCCAATCGATGACGAAAAAACATACGAATTATTCCAGCGCGGTGAAACGGTAGGGATTTTCCAGTATGAGAGTCCAGGAATGCAAAAGTACATGCGCGAGTTGAAGCCGTCTGTCTTTGCGGATTTGATTGCGATGAACGCCTTGTACCGACCAGGACCTTTGGAATACATTCCTGATTTCGTTAAACGTAAAAATGGGGAACAAGAAATCAAATACGATTTAGATGCGTGTGAAGAGTTTCTGGCTGAAACCTATGGAATTACAGTTTATCAAGAGCAGGTAATGTTGTTGTCTCAAAAACTGGCAGGTTTCTCCAAAGGTGATGCCGATGTTTTGCGTAAAGCGATGGGTAAGAAACAGCGCTACATTCTGGATAAAATGAAACCGCAATTTGTGGAACAAGGTTCTGCAAAAGGTCACGATCCGGTGGTGTTAGAGAAAATTTGGAAAGACTGGGAAGCTTTTGCATCGTATGCCTTCAATAAATCGCATTCCACTTGTTACGCTTGGATTGCATACCAAACAGCTTATTTGAAAGCAAATTATCCTGCTGAATTCATGGCTGCTGTACTTTCGAATAACTTGAACGACATCACACAAGTGAGTTTCTTCATGGAAGAATGTCGTAGAATGGGTGTGGAAGTACTTGGACCAGATGTCAACGAATCGGCGTATCCATTTACCGTAAATCAAGCGGGTGCGATTCGTTTCGGACTTGGTGGTATCAAAGGTTTGGGAAGTGGCCCGGTTGAAAACATCATTGAAGAACGTCAAAACGGTGCATTTACCTCTATTTTTGATATGACGAAGCGCTGTAATTTGCGCTTGGTCAACAAAAAAGCCATGGAAAGTTTGGCTTATGCTGGTGGATTTGATTCGTTTAAAAACGTACACCGCGCACAGTATTTTTTCCAAGATGCTTCAGGGAAATCCTTCATTGAAAATGCATTGAAATACGGTGCGTCTTTGCAAGACAATGAAAATTCTGCCCAAGTTTCCATGTTTGGCGAAGCTTCGGATATTAAAATGCCAGAACCAACTGTTCCAATCTGTGATGAATGGCCATTGTTGCGCAAATTGAACTATGAAAAAGAGGTGGTAGGGATCTTTATCTCTGGTCACCCCTTAGACGATTTTAGAGTTGAAATTGATGCGTTTTGCAGTGGGAGAGTGGAAATGTTGACCGATTTGCCAAGCCATTTTGGGCGTGATTTAGTCATTCCAGCAATCGTTACGGAAGTACAGCATTTGACCACAAAAACAGGAAAACCTTTTGGTATTCTGACAATTGAAGATTATTCACACAGTTCGAAGCAATACATTTTTGGGGATACCTACTTGAAATTCCGTCACTTGATGATGAAGGATTTGTTTTTAGCAATCCGAGGAAAAGTGCAAGAAGGTCCTTATCCGGATAAAATCACCAAAAAGAAACCCATTGAGTTCAATATTGCTTCCATCGAGCAGTTGCAAGACATGTTGGAAACGCGAACTGCCACTTTGAGCATTACCATTCCAATCAAATCACTGGATCAGTTGATGTTGAGTAAGTTGGAGAACATGTTCAATGAATCGATTGGAAATTGTCCTGTGAAATTCACGATTATCGATCACTTAGACAATCTGACGGTTTCAATGCCATCGCGAAAGTTACGAGTGGAGCCTTCTTTGAAAATGATCAATGCTATCAAAGAAATGCAATTGGAAGTCGAATTGGTAGGAAATTAATCCAACAACGTTCGTAGTTCAATCAATTCAGTTACTTTTTCAGCATGTCCCACTTGTTGGAAAGAACTGATCAAATTGGTCAGCATTCTGCGTAAGATATCGGAATTAGAACAAGGTTGAAAGTGCCCCGGTTCTGGTGTTTGTTGAATGCTATTCAAGAATTGGTCGATATCGTCTTTTTGAAACAGGCTTCCTTTGGAAAAGGTATTGATGTAAAACAAGACACCGTATTCATTAGAGTTGGACAAAAACTGACTGATACCGTTATCATCCATATATGCTAAGATGAAATGATTCGGTAAGTTCACACCGTAAATCGGCAATTCCAACTGCTGAGCAACCACACTGTAGAGAATGCTCAAACTAAGAGGATTTCCTTTTTTTGTTTCAATAACCGTATTGATATACGAATTCAAAGGCGAATTGTAATTGCTTGCATTTCCTTTAAATCCGTATTGACCAAAGAAAATTTTATTGATAACGCCAACACTTTCAAAAGCAGTCATGTTGGGGTTCAATTCCAACCAGCAATCACGGCGCATGCGTTCTACAAAATCAAAAATCGCTTTTTCATCCAAGCCTGGATATTGGTATTTCGCAATGATGATCGCCCCTTTCAATAAGTCTTTCGATGTGCTAGCATACCAACCACTCAATTGGCGTTTGCATTCTTCGAATTGAATTTCATGGATCAACGCTTCAATGCGCGATTGAAAGAGTAAACCAAAATCTTGCTCTTCCCAAGATGTCTCTAAATATTGAATAGCATCAGGTCCGTACTCCAACAAACGATCGCGTACATGAGCAAAAATTTGTTCATCCGGATCTTCAATGAGAGCAATGAGGGCCTGTAATGATTTGACATCTTTCATAAAACAAAAGTAGGAACTGTAACCAAATCAATTTGGAGAAGTTCATTATGTTATAAACATCTGATTTTTAAATTCAATGAATCGGTGTTTTGAATGGACATTCTTTGTAATTTCAACTTATAATTACTACAGAAAAATGCAAAAACAATCAGCACTATTCTCGAAAAAACTCCTGTTTTTTTTCTTCTTGTTTTTTAGCTTTCTTTCTTTTGGACAAGAAATGGTCACTTTTCATGAAAACGGAAAGTATGGTTACAAGCGCAATCAACAAATCGTTATTCCCGCAAGTTTCGATTATGCAGTAGATTTTTGGAACGGTCATGCATTGGTAAAACAAGGCAATAATTGGGGCTATATCCGTCCGAACGGATCGTGGTTATTTGAACCGCAATTTGCAAATGGTGAATCGTTTCGAAGTGGCGTAGCCATCGTTATCAATGAAAAAGGACAGCAAGGATTAATTGATACGACAGGAAAGATCGTCGTGCCTCTTGCTTACACGAAAATTGTTCGAGATTACAACGAATTCAATCTTTTTTCAGGAACTAAAACAGGTTTGTATCAATTGGGTTGGGATCTATTCATTGATGCGAAATACGATAACATAAGAGTGAATTTGGCCTTCGTTTTCGGGAAAAATGGGTCAGATTATACGATTTATCACAAAGGAAATGAGCTTGCAACAACGAACGTTATGCCCAAGTTGATTAACTTTAATCATGATTTCATTGATATTCTAAAAGGTGGAAAAGTAGGTTTAATGGACACGCTTGGAAGGTTGGTTGTTCCAGCTGAATATGAAAGTTTTGACATGCTTTCAACCAATGAATTCCACATTCAACCGAACGATGAAGGCTACTATTATTTGTATGTTTTCTCCAAATGGGACATGGAATTTAATGCTGATATTGGCGAGGATCTTCCAGTAAATAAACGCTTTGATGTTTATCTTCCAAATGGTAAACGTTTAACCAATGAGTCGTTCTCTGCCTTAGAACACAAAGGAGATGTTGTTGAAATGGTTCAAAATGGAAAAATCGGCTTCTTTAAAAATAACGGAACCATTCGCTTTACAGACTACAATCAATTTGTGGAGTATGGCAATTATTTGTTGGGATTTAAGTTGGATGAAACTGTGGATATTTTATCTAAAGAAGATACTACAGTTTTGCGATCATTTGTGAGGGCAGAGATTCCAACAATCACAAACTATTCAGTTGATGAAAATACAGGTGATTTGATTGAATACCAAGTGCCAGCTATTCGGAATGAATTGATTGTTTACGATCGAAAAACGTTTGACAATGAAGCTTCACAATCAGCTATTTTTGATCTAAACAGTATGTGTTTTATCACCACGTTTGATACAAACAAAAAAGAAGTAACGCAAGTGTTTGGTGATGGAATTTACAGTCCAGTGATTGTTCAAATAGATGAAGACCACTCTAATTTTTGGTTAGTAGGTACGAAACCCATTTCAACTTATCCTTACAGTCGTATTTTTGATCATGGGAAACAATTTATAGAATTGGTTTCACCAACAGAAGATGTATTGTATTCAATGAAAACGGGAAAGAAATTTCCAATTTCAAATAACGAAACGGTGATGCAGAGTATTCTAAAATCTTCTGAAACGTATTATCAAGATCCAGAAACAGATGAGGGATATTGGCAGCCAGTTTATCATTTTTCAGTTCCATTCGTGTTGATTGAACAAGAAAATGGCAAGCTGAATGTGTTGGATTATGAAGAACGCATGTACAGTGGTGGATATGATTCTTTGATTCAACAAAGCGACGGTTTTTCTGAAAATTATCCCATTCTTACTACCTATAAAAATGGGAAATATGGAGCGATTAATTTGCGTAATGGTGTAGAAATTCAACCACAGTTTAATCATGCTTTTCATTTGTCTTACTTTGATGACTTATTAGACTTTGCATGTTTCAGATACAATGAAGATGATCCACATTATATTAGTCCTCATGGGAAGAAGTTTTATTCAGACTCATTTGATTTTATGCCGTTTAAGAGTGGAAATAAAAAGGGCTTTAAAGCATATTCAAATTTCGAAGATGATAAACTAAACATTCAAGTTCCAGCGCTCTATAAACAATTGGATTTTACTGAATTTAGTGGAGTTCTAAAAGCAACCAACATGAAAAAAAAATGTGGGTTGATTAATGTTGTCGGTGATACGCTTTTAAATTTGGAATACGATGATGTGTCCTACATTGAAATTGGAATGGGTTCGGATTACAATGGTTTTCAATTGAAAAAAGGGAAGAAAATTGGTTTATTCAACCCAGTAAATTACAAGTTGATACCTGCAGAATACGATGCAATAATTGAAAAAAGCAATGATTATGGAGGAAATGACTGTTTTATCGTTGTTTCGGATGAAAAATACGGAGTTTACACAAAAGATTTAGATCTAGTATTACCTTGTGAATACGATTTCATCAAGTACCAAATGCGTAATGGAGTGCCTGAATTTACCTTGTTGAAAAACGGAAAAATCTCCATCATTCATTTATACAATTTGGATGATCTTATATTATTGGATGAATACATTGAAAATTCGCCTTGGTATGATTTGGTTTTCAACCAGCATTGTTATATCAGAGAAGGGAATGTGTTCAAAGGAATTGATTACAGAAGTCAAAAACAGCTACCTGATCTTCAAGTAAATCAAGTGATACCTTATGAGCAATGGGAAGGACAAGTGGTGTTACAAGACGGTATGCTAGGTTTTAAAAATGCATCTGGGAAATGGATTTTAGAGCCCTACACCAATTGGGTAGAATTCATCGATTTGGATTGGATTCAAGAATGGCAAAATGGCACCTTGACCCAATTTTCCCTAGATTATGTGAAAGGGAAGCGATTAGGAAAACGTTATGTTTATACTGAAGAATAGTATGGAAAGTGGATTAAAAATACTAGCGATGTTGCTTTTTAGTGGATCGCTAATAGCTCAACAACCAATCGAAAAAGGGTTCAAATTAAACTGGAAAGTACCAGTTGGGATCACAACTTATCGAACCAATATGATTTTTTACAAAGGATCCATTTTTATTGGAACCAATGGAAAAGAACGAAATAGTTTAACGGATGCACAGGATGGTGTTTATCAATTGGATGCAAAATCGGGTAAAATACAGCACCATTTTCAAACTCCGTTTATGGGAGATAATGATGTGACAGGCATTGCCATTGCAGATAACAAACTCTTTTTCGGTACAGACAACTTTACGTTCTTTTGTTATGATTTGACCACCAAAAAAGAACTTTGGAAAAGAAGAACACCTTATGATGTGGAATCTGCACCTGTTACAGAAGATTTCAATCAAGATGGATTGAAAGATGTTTTTTTCACCGTGGAAGGTAACGGATTTTATGCCCTTTCTGGATTGGATGGTTCAACATTATGGCAAAAAGATTCAGTGAGTTCAAATGCTGGAAATGCGGCTCCTTTGTTAGTCGATATCAATAACGATGGCGTAAAAGACATTGTTTCTTCTATGAGAGGGACACCACAAAGTGATGAAATTGATGGATTTAAAATGATGCATTATGGTGATTATCATTGGGCCTTGGATGGTCGAACTGGAAAAACACTTTGGATGGTCGAATCTGGTGCTGGAATTCACAATTCACCTTTTTATTACGAAGTAAATGGCGAAAAACGCATTGCTTTATTGGATTGTTACGGTGAGTTTAAAGTAGTTGATTTAGCCGGTCATGTACTTTCTACAGCGAATTTCGGTTATGGTTATTTCAATTCACCAGTTGTTACAATGGATCAACATTTGGTGATTGGCAACTATGCGGTGGATTACCGCGATGAGTTTATTTCCATAGAAGAAGAATCTGGAATTCCTTATCTGAATGGAAACGCAGTGTCTAATGGTGTTAAGATTGAAGGGAATGTGAGTGCAACAACTATGATTGCAGATGTGTTAGGTACTGGTAAACAACAAGCTATTGGCGTTAGTGAAAACGGTATTTTATTCATCACACAAACAGATGGCATCGAATTGAAAAAATACTTGTTACACAAAGGTGCAGAAGCAAGTGTGTTTATTCAAGATATTGATAATGATGGTTTTCTTGAACTTTTAGTCGCTGAACTGGATGGAAATCTGTATTGCTATAAAACAAAATCAAAAGGGAAGGTCGAACATGGTGCATTTCACTAAAATTTAATTTTTGCATCTCATTTGTTTGTCCGATATTCGTTCTATAAAACCTACTATATGAAGAAGTTCATTTTTATTTCACTTGGTTTAGCTGTTCTTATCAACGCTGGATCATGCAAAAAGAAAGACAAGTACGATAACAGTGCTGCTCCAAAAAACAATGCAATAGTTGAAAATGCCTTTGATGAAATGACCAATATGTCAGATCAAGCAATTCAAGGAAATTTAGTATTCTACAAAAGTGGAAAAGTAACGGTAACTTATGATAAATACGAAGCTGCCAACTTAGAGAAAACTCCTTGTAATGTTGTGATTACGATTGATACTGTAGGTACCATCGATTCTTTAACCATTGATTGGGGAACTTCAAATTGTGATTGCAATGATGGTAAAACACGAAGAGGTAAAATCATTACAACATTTACAGGATCTTACTTTGATCAAGGCACTGTAATTACACATACACCGATCAATTATTATGTTAATGATCACAAAGTAGAGGGTACAAAAACGGTTACCAACATGGGGTTGAATTCAAGTAATCAACCTTATTACAATATCAATATAAATGGTGTTGTGACACTTTCTTCTGGAGAAATCATTACGTATACTTCTCAAAGAGTTCGCACATTTACAGCAGGATTCAGTACGCCATTGTTTTTCTGGGACGATGAATATGCAATTACTGGTACAGCAAGTGCTTCGGTAGTCAATGGTGATGGATATTACGCAGAAACGATTACACCGATTCACATCAAAGTGGGTTGTGGATACATTACTCAAGGAGTTTTAGATATTATACCTAATGGAAAACCTGTTAGAAGAATTGATTATGGAGGTGGAACTTGTGATGCAACATTTACCATTACAATTAACGGAAACACTTATACCATCAATTAAATTGAGTTACAATTGAATTTTAAAGCGTCGAACATTTCGGCGCTTTTTTGTTTTTGTAGATATCGTATTCATCGCTTGTAAAAGTTTGGTCTATTTCCTTTTTTGTACTTTAGTCACACATTCAAAAAGCAAACACCATTTATTTTTACAAATCCATAGCTGTTTTTCAAGTGAAGCAACTCAAGAATTGGGTGTTGTTTGCTTGTTTGTTCTTGTCACAGCATGTATTTAGTCAACAAGCGGCTTATTTTATATTAGGTGAAGATCAGTTTAGAGGTGTACAGATTTATGATGTGATTCAAGACAACCAGTTGAATTATTGGTTTACAACTAGTGAAGGAATTTACCATTTCAATTATACCACTTACGAAAAAATCGATTGTCCAAAAGCTAAAAGTACGGCGGTTTTTTATTTTGTAAAAGATCGAAATGGAGTGATTTATGGACACAATCTGAACCGACAGATCATCAAAATTGAACATAAAACGTGCTCTGTTATTTACGAATTAAAAGAAGATGAAAGTGGCTCAGATATCTCCCTTGCAATTGGAGAGGATGGGAATTTAGTTGTCAGTTCCCAAAAAATCATTGTGTTAAACGCTTCAGGAAAAGTGCTCCATCAATTTTCACCCAATCAAAATTATATTAGTCAACCATTTACAACAGATGAAGGTGTGATTCAATACCATTTAAGTAGTTCAGATGAGCTTGTTATCTATCAAAAAGGAAGATTTTCTAAGAAAAAATTACTTCACACGGATAATAATCTATTAGGGGTGATGAAATTTATGAAAATCGGAACGCAATATTTTGCAGTCGATACGAAGTCAAACCGTTCATTTACTTATCATCCGAAAACATTCAAATTGTTGTCTTTTGCTTCGCCAACATTTCTTCTGAACAGTATTTCGAATCGTTTTTATGAGACATCCAATGGTGTATGGTTGGCAGGAACTTTACCCGGTGTTTATCATTTACCTCAAACGCTGAATACAAAGGCGCAATTACTTTATGCAGATTACTTTATTTCCGATGTGTTTGTTGATAATGAAGGAAATACGTTGTTGAGTACTTTTGACAAAGGCGTATTGGTCATACCCAATTTAAAGGTGCCAGATGTCATTCATCCTTTTCGTGAGGATCCAATCAATTCCTTGTTTTCTTTGAACAGTAGCACTTTGCTTTTGGGTTCCTCAAAAGGCGAATTACACACTTATAGAAACAAGACTATAGCACATTTTGAAAACCATGGAAAACGTCCAATCGAAGTGTTGGTTGGAAATAAAAAAGGCAATTTTTTCTTTTATGACGATGGGTTTATTCGAGGCTACAATTACTTGACTAAACAGTCGATTGATTTTCATGATGCGTCTTTAAAAGCCGTTGCATTTGTGAATGAACAAACCGTTTATCTAGGTACGAATAGAGGTTTGGTACAAGTCGATTCTTATCAAGAAAAGAAATTTAAGCTACAAATCATTCAAGACTTTAACATGAGGATTCATCATTTGGTGTATGATTCAAATCATCAATTGTTGTATTTATCCACTGTAGAAGGATTAATTGTTCGCGATAAAAATGGTCGAAAGCTGCAAATTCAATACAAAGGAGAAGACTTGTTCCCGAATGATTTATACGCTGCAAATGGAAAAGTCTATGTTTGTACCAATGAATTTGGTGTTTTGGTTTATAAAAACGGCAAATTCATTCAGCGTTTGCTGCCGAAAGTAGATGGTCAAACGGTGGTGCTTAAAAAAATGCTTTTGCATGAGGGTACAATCATCGCAACTGGAAGTAATGGCTTTTATCAATTTGATTTGAAAGGCAATTTATTGAAATCAATTCATGCTGCATTCGGCTTGTCTTCAAAAAGGGTGATCGATTTTACCATTCATCAAGGAGCTATTTGGTTGAGTCATTCCAATGGGGTTCAGAAAATCGATCTGAATGATTTCTCTCGTTTGCATCATCAACCAATCATTCGATTTGATAAATTATTGGTCAATGGAGTACAATTGCCCTTCACACAATCTAGTAATTTTTCAAGTGATCAGCGAAAATTCCAATTCCAGTTTTCATCACCCACCTTGAGAAATCGAGAGTTGTTGCATTATCATTATCGATTATTAGGAAGTGATACGAGTTGGAACATCAATCCAGTTGGGATGAACCAAGTGACATTTAATGCCCTTTCACCGGGGACTTATGTGTTTGAAGTAAAAGCTGAAAGTCAAGGGATTACTAGTGGAACCATCCGTTTTCGATTTGAAATTGGGGCACCATTTTATGCGCGTTGGTGGTTCATTGTAGTTTCAATTCTAGGTTTTATTGGAATTGTTTACCTGATTTATCGTCGACAATTGGCCATTCAAAATCGAAAAGCACAATTGATGAACGAATTGAATGCTTCGAAGTTAACAGCCATTCAATCACAGATGAACCCTCATTTCATTTTCAATTCACTCAATTCGATCCAAGATTTGATTTTGAAAGGGGATGTGGAACATTCCTATTCTTACATCACTACTTTTTCCAATTTGGTCAGAAGAACCTTGAATTATTCTGAAAAGGATTTTATTCAATTTGAACAAGAAATTAAATTGCTCGAATTGTATTTGTCCCTTGAGCAATTGCGTTTCAAGAAAGATTTCAGTTACTCGATTGAACACAACAATTTAGAAGACATTCTATTACCACCTTTATTGGTTCAACCATTCATTGAAAATGCATTGGTTCATGGTTTATTGCATAAAGAAGGGGTGAAAAAACTAATCATTCGTTTTGAATTGGATGAAGATGTGTTGATCTGTATCATTGAAGACAATGGAGTAGGAAGAGAACGGTCAAAAGCAATCAAAGCAAGACAGCGTTCTGAACACGAGTCGTTTTCTGGAAAAGCCATTCATAATCGATTTGAAATTTTAAGTGCGGCACTTGGTGGTGATTTTGGTTATCATTATGAAGATTTGGTTAACAATGGCGAAGCACTTGGAACCAGAGTAGTATTAAGAATTCCAATCAAACACCATTTTTAGCCTGTTACTGAATAAAAAGCGGCAATTCCTAAAAATGAAAGAAACTACTTAATATATCTTGCCCATATTTGACACATGAAAACGATCAAAGCAATTTTAGTGGACGATGAAGAAGGCGCAAGAGATGTGCTAGCTAATTTGCTGTTGCGTTTTTGTCCAAATGTTGAATTACTTGCGAAGTGTTCGAATATTCCTGAAGCAGTTGAACAAATAAAATCATTGCAACCCGATTTGGTTTTTCTTGATATTGAAATGCCGAATTATGCAGGATATGAGATTGTCAACTTTTTTGATAAAATAGATTTTGAAATTGTCTTTGTAACTGCTTATGATCAGTATGCCATTCGTGCATTTGAAATAGCTGCCTTGGATTATTTGTTGAAACCCATAGACATCGAACGGTTAAAACTCGCTGTTGAACGAGTGCTTATTTATTCAAATAAAAAGCAACAAGAGCAGCGCTTGCAAGTTTTGCAGGAAAGCATGTCCACTAAAACCTTGTCGAATATCATCGTTGCAGATAAAGGTCAACAACACATTGTTTCATTGGATAAAATCATTGCCATTGAAGCACAAGAATCGTATTGTATTTTACATACCACCGAAAAACAGTTTGTAGCCAGTAAAAATCTCAAGCATTTTGAAACCTTATTGGAAACCAATGCGCGTTTTTTCCGAGTACATAAATCTTGGATCATCAATAAAGATTTCCTACAAACCTATTCCAAATCAGAGTTGAGTATTCAGCTCACAAACGGTTTAACCACCAAATTATCCAAGTACAAAAAAGCCGAATTTGAAGCAGCAATTATTGCCTGAATTGGTCTGTTAATGAACTGATTTGGCTGTTGGTGAACTACTAAACTTCTGAAAGTAGAAATTGTGTTGTTTTGTTTTCAAACACACACTTTATGAAAAATTATAGGATAAAACATTTTGGGTTAGGATTGGTATTTATCATTTCCTTTTTCCAAAATTTCCAAGCTCAAACTTTCGATTGGGCAAAAAGCCAAGGTGGGACATCAAGCGATATAGCATTGGATGTTGTTACCGATGCCGCTGGCAACGTATACACAGTAGGTTACTTTAGCGGTACTGTAGACTTTGATCCAAGTGGAGTTACGCAAAACCTAGTTTCCGCAGGAGCTCAGGACATCTTTGTCTCAAAACTAAATGCAACAGGAGCACTTGTTTGGGTTCTTAGATTTGGTGCAGCGAACAACGATGTCGCTAATGGAATAGCACTAGATCCATCAGGAAACATATTAATCACAGGTTGGTTTAACAGCATAGTTGATTTTGATCCAGGGGCAGGTGTAGTCACCCTAAACAATACATCAGGTTCAGATATTTATGTTCTAAAATTGACCACTAATGGAAATTTTGTTTGGGTTAAACAATTCGGTGGCAATGTTGAGAATCAGGTAGGTAATAAAATTACAACCGATGCTGCTGGAAATGTGTATTCGACAGGTCAATCTAAGGCAGTTATTGATTTTGATCCGGGACCAGGTACCGCAAATCTTGGTGTTGCAGGAACCAGTCCAAGTTTTTACGTGAGTAAACTTGATGTTAATGGAAATTATGTCTGGGCAAAAGTAATGGGGACATCCGGTTCACTAGCCTATGGATTAGATATAGAAGTTAGTTCTGTAGGGGAGGTTTATTCATGTGGTTATTTTGGTGGAACTATAGATTTTGATCCAGGAGTAGGTACTTATTCTCAAACAAGTTCTACCAATAATGGGTTTGTACACAAGCTTGATGCGAATGGAAATTTCGTTTGGGCAAAGACAGTTGGTGGATCTAGTAATAATTCGTTTAATAGTATTGTTTTAGCGCAGGACAAGATATTTGTTGCTGGTTATTTTGCTAACACAGGTGATTTTGACCCAGGAACATCGGTAGTTAATATGACTGCTGATGGTGGAGCTGACGTTCTTGTAGAATCTTTTGATTTTAACGGGAATTATGTATGGGTAAAAAAACTCGGAGGAACTGCTGAAGATTGGGCATATTCAATCTCAACAGATGGTTTAGGCGGAATCTACACAACTGGATTCTTTACAGCTAGTGGTGATTTTGATCCAGGAGCTGGAGCAGCAACTTTATCGGCAGTTGGCTTAAGAGATGTGTTTATTAGTAAATTGGATGTTTACGGTAATTATCATTGGGCTCAACAAATTGGCGGAACCGCAATTGACCAAGGTTTTGGAATTCATGTCGGACCGACAGGTTCAGTGCATACAACAGGTTACTATGGAGCAACGGGTGACTTTGACCATACAGCTGGAGTATCGACACTTACAAACGCAGGTAGCAACGATGTTTTCACTCAAAAAATGTCGCAGTGTTTAACGCCTCCTGCACCGGTAAACACAACTGCCAATATGCAAACTATTTGTACTAATTCAAATATAGCTCTTTCGGTGAGTGGATTCGGAACTATTGGCTGGTATACAGATCCTACAGGAGGAACCTATATTGGAGGCGGCTCGACCTATACAACACCAAATTTAACTGCTACAACAACTTATTATGTACAGGATAGTGTTTGTGGACCAAGTTCAAGAACTCCAATTACGGTAACAGTGAATGCTCTGCCTACTACACCAACCATTACCGCCGGAGGACCAACTAGTATCTGTGCTGGCGGTTCAGTCACTCTCACTTCAACAGCTGGAACATCTTACCTCTGGTCGACAGGAGCCACAACAGCTTCAATTAATGTAACTACCGCTGGAATATAGACTGTACAAGTAAACGACGCAGCTGGATGCCAATCATCAGCAAGTGCTGGAACTGTTGTAACAGTGAATGCTTTGCCAGCTCAACCAACAATTACAGCTGGTGGACCAACAACGTTTTGTACTGGAGGTTCAGTAACGCTTACTTCTTCTGCTGGATCTGGTTATTTATGGTCGGATGGTTCAATGAGTCCTAGTATCAATGTATCGTCAACAAGTACATACACTGTACAAGTAACGAATGCAGCAGGCTGTCAATCAGTTGCCTCGGCTGCAATTGTTGTAACTGAAAATACACTTCCAAATGCGCCAATCATTTCACCGAATGCACCAACAACATTTTGTGATGGAGGAACAGTGAATTTAGCATCATCAGCAGGGATTACTTACTTGTGGTCGAATGGTTCTACTTTGGCTGCAATCGATGTGACAACTTCTGGAACTTATACGGTACAAATTACTTCGCCTACAGGTTGTCAATCTCCTCCTTCAGCTCCAATGACAGTGACAGTTAATCCAACTCCTACAATTGCTTTAGGAACAATAGCTGATCCTACTTCTTGTACGGTTGATAATGGATCGATTCAAGTAAATGGATCAGGTACGGGAACATTGTCTTGGTCGGGAACTACAAGTGGAACATTGACAGGCGTGACTTTACCAACTACGATTCCGAATTTAGGCGATGGTTCATTTGTCATTACATTTACGAACGCAACTAGTTGTGTTTCAAATACATTAAACAGTTCACTTTCTGCACCATCAGCTCCTGCTGCACCAACCATCTCTGCTACAGGTTCAACGACTTTTTGTGATGGCGAATCGGTTACTTTAACTGCATCTGCTGGTACCACTTATCTTTGGTCAAACGGTGCAACAAGCAATTCAATTGTTGTAACAGACCCAGGAGCTTATTCTGTGAGTATCACCGATGCATCCGGTTGTTCTTCCGCTTCAAGTAGTGCAACAACAGTTGTCGTGAATGCTTTACCAATCATTGCTACTGGTGTACTAATCGATCCACAATCTTGTTTGATAGCTGATGGAAGTATTGAAATTACAGGTTCAGGTCAAGGCGATTTAACTTGGAATGGTCCATCATCAGGATCTCAGTTAGGTGTTACTTTACCTGTAGTTGAAGCCAATTTAGCCCAAGGAAACTATACCTTTGAATTTACAGATGCGAATGGTTGTACTTCAGTTCCATTAGCAGTCAATTTAACGGCTCCAGGCGCTCCTGCTGCTCCAACGATTTCTACCAACGGACCTACTACATTCTGTGAAGGTGGAATGGTGACTTTAACTGCATCTGCAGGTGATACCTACTTGTGGTCGAACGGAGAAACTACTGCAAGTATTAATGTGCTGGCAAATGGAACCTTTACCGTTTCTATTACCGATGCAAGTGGATGTGTTTCACCATCTAGTTCTACTACAACAGTTACCGTTGATCAAATGCCTGATTTGAATGTGACAATGACCAATAATGTGTTGTCAGCAGTTCAAAATGGCGCAAACTATCAATGGATTGATTGTGCAACAGGATTACCAATTGCAGGAGAAACGAACCAAGTATTTACGCCAACTCAAAATGGTAATTATGCAGTAGTTATTGCTTCAGGTACATGTTCGGATACATCGGCTTGTAATCTTGTTTCAACTATTGGAATGGATGAAATAGCTGCGAAACTTTCAATTCGTATCCAACCAAATCCAACAAGCAATGAAGTTGCCATCATAACAACAACTGAAGTTGAACGTATCGAGATTTACACATTGAATGGTGACATTGTACAAACGGAGGAATCAACAGCTTTCTCAGTAAGTCATCTTGCAACAGGAGTTTATTTAGTAAAAGTATATGCTACTGAAGGACTATTTGTTGAACGACTTGTGAAACATTAAGATCATCTTTTTAAAAAGAGAAAGCCCGGTCATTTGACTGGGCTTTTTCTATTTATAAACTAGATTGGCTGTTGCTGAACAATTCAAAGTATTCTAAAAGAAGAAGTTGTAATCTTGAAATTATTCAAAAAAAACTTCGCCTTTATGAAAAAAAAATTACTCTATGCTTTCGTACTAATCGCTGGTACACTTAACGCACAAACATGGACTGCACAAACATCAGGAACAAGTGCTGGTTTGAGTTCTGTACATTTTAGTTCTGCAACTAAAGGATGGGCTGTTGGTTCAAGCGGTGTTATTATTCACACCAATGATGGTGGTGCAACGTGGACTTCTCAAAGTTCAGGCGTTGGATCAGGTACGCATCTTTCAGATGTGCATTTTGTGGATGGATTAACTGGTTTTGCAACTGGAACAGCAAATACAATTCTAAAAACAACAGACGGAATGACATGGTCAGGAGTGTCATTAGGTGCACCCGGATCGGTGAATCTTACAGCTGTCTGGGTGGATGCATCTACAGTTCGACTAGCAGGTGATATGGGAATTTATGCTTCTTCTAGTAATTGGGGAAGTTCTTGGTCGCCAAATACAACTGGAGCTTTAAATGTTTCTGATATTGAATTTGTTGGTTTAAATGGATGGCTTGTTGACCAAATCGGAAATATTATAAAAACAACCGATGGTGGTTCGAGTTGGTCGGCACAAGTTTCTGGTTTTTCAGCAGGATTGAATAGCATTTCATTCATTAACCAAAATGAAGGTTGGATTGCTGGAAATTCAGGTTTGATTTTACACACAACGGACGGCGGTGCGAATTGGAACGCTCAAGTAACTGGAATCACAACAACCATTCATTCTATCCACTTTGCTTCCAGTACGCACGGATGGGCAACGAGTGGAGGAAATGTCCTTTCAACTACAAACGGAGGAACAACTTGGACCATTCAAACGGGCGTTGCATCAGTGAATTTATTATCGATTCATTTCCCAACAACAACTGTTGGATACGCAGTAGGAGGTAACGGTACTGTTTATAAATTCACTTCAGGAACAGCTGACTTAGAGGAAAATGCAACAAACACGATTTCGCTTTATCCCAATCCAACCAAAGATTTAATGCATTTAAATGTCACCCAACCAACTGCTATCACAATCACTTCTTCAACAGGTCAAATTGTAGCGGAAATGGAGGTTGAAGCGAATGTTGATATTGATATGTCAGCTTATTCAAGCGGTGTTTATTTCGTAAAAACGGCAGATGGACAAACGGTGAAATTGATCAAAGAATAAGGTAATCTCAAACTAATATAAAATGAAAAAACTAATACTTAGCTCGCTGTTGCTAGCAGCAATTACACAATTGAACGCTCAATTAGATAGTAGTGCATTTAGTGTAACTGCTTTAACACCTTTTAATTCAGCACAATTTATTTCCACGCCAATCAATTCCTCACTTCAATTTACGCAAGATTACACACTTGAATGTTGGGTGTATGTTCCAACTCCTGCTTTTAGTGGTACAGAAATACATTTAATTGAATGCTATGGTTTTTCAAATGTAGGTGGTTTTGTTCTGCGATTATCTCAAACAAACAAGGTAAAAGGCTATGCTATGGGTGCAACTAACTTCAGTGTTACAGGAAGTACCTCAATTCAATTCAATACTTGGAATCATGTTGCAACCACATACAATTCAACAACTGGAGAATTAAAAGTGTTTTTAAACGGAATACAAGATGGAACAGATTCACCCAATATCGCTATTTACAACAATGCAGCGACTTTAAAAATTGGTGCAAGAGGTGATGACAGCAACATTAATAACTCCATTTTTATAGATGAAGTTAGAATTTGGAATACTGCAAAAACGGCTAGCGAATTAGCAGCTAATATGAATACTTGCTTAGCAGGAAATGAAGCTGGTTTAGCATTGTACTATGATTTTGAAAACGAGCCTGTAAGTGGAACAATCACAGATAAAACAGCAAATAACAATGATGGAACTTACATTTCAAATGGAGAAACGTTTAGTTTAGGTGTTTTCGATTGTCCTGCTAGTAATTTAGGTTTAACAGCAAATGAATTAGCTACTATTGAAATTTTCCCAAATCCAACAACGGATGTGATCACTGTTTCTTCTTCAGAGCCAATTGAATCAATGAGCTTGTTTTCATTAGCAGGTGAGTTAATGACGACAACTACACATTCAAATATGTCTTTGGTGAATTTAGCTTCAGGAGTATATGTACTAGTTGTAAAAACTGAAAACGGAGAAACCATTCAAAGAGTAGTAAAAGAGTAATTTTTTTTCATAGTTAAGTGTCCAACGATTGGTATTGTTGGGGCCTTTAATTACTCGATTCTAAAACCCATCTATTCAGGTGGGTTTTTTAGTTTTCAGGAGGATATTTTTCTATCAAATGTTTTGGGCGAATCGGTCTTTTCTCAAATCCTCCTCCACAATTGGGACAGGTTTGATTCAGTTCATTGTTGACACAAGATGCGCAAAAAGTACATTCGAATGAACAAATCATCGCTTCTTTGCTATCAAAAGGCAGTGGTATTTGACAATGCTCACAGTTTGATTTTAACTTCAACATACCTTGATTTTAATCCAATTCCTTTTCAAGGATAGCAGAAATTTCCTTTCCTTGAGTGACTACCATGAAATGACCACCGTTTTCAATGACATAATTCGTGTTTTCAGGCAGTGGAAATACTTTATCCTTTGATCCATGAATGGTGATTCCTTCAATTGGAGTAATATTCTCCCAATTGGCAATGGCATTTAAAGCCCATTTTAAAAACGAAGGATTTGTTTCTTTTAAAACTGTTTTTAGCAACAACTTATCTGCTGGTAGTTTTACGCCAAATAGATACCTTGTAAATGGATTTGCAGTTCGCATGATACGTGTAGGTAAAATGCGTTGTATGTTCAATTTAGAACCGTATTTGTACAAACCACTCAGTTCTTTCTTCCCTTTAATGGTAGAAATCAGGAAAAGTTTTTTTGGCGTTTTTATTTTAGCAAACTCGGTAGCTATCATCCCTCCAAAGGAAACGCCTATCAGATAATAGTCATCTTCTGGTTGAATTTGCTCAAATAAACGTTTTGCATACTGCACCAAAGATTCATTCACAAGAGGCGTGATCCATTCAATGTGAATCAATTCGTTGTTGTTTAAATGAATGTTTTGAAACGCACGTTTATCAACACCAAGTCCGCTCAAGCAGTAGATTTTCAAACTAATCTGATTGAAAAAGCAACTTATTTCATCAATTCCTCGATCAAACGATCGTTGGAATAGCCTTCGGCTTCAGCTCTATAATTACGAACAATACGATGTCTTAAAATTGGTTTTGCAACTGCTTTTACATCATCGATATCTGGTGAAAATCGACCGTTTAAAGCTGCATGACATTTAGCACCAACGATCAAATATTGAGAAGCTCTTGGACCTGCACCCCAAGAAATGAAATCCTTGGTTAATTGAGGAGCCAAATCACTGTCTTTACGTGTTTTTCCAACCAATTTCACGGCATATTCTAACACGTTATCAGGAACAGGAATGCGACGTATCAAATCTTGGTATTGTGAAATTTGATCACCGTTTAATATGCGGTTTAATTTTGTCTTGGTATCTGAAGTTGTTGCTTTTACGATTGCTAATTCTTCAACAAAACTTGGATAATCTACCCAAATATTGAACATGAAACGGTCCAATTGTGCTTCAGGTAAAGGATAGGTTCCTTCTTGTTCAATGGGATTTTGTGTTGCTAAAACGAAAAACGGATGAGGTAATTCGTAGGTAGTACCTGCAGCAGTTACTCTTCGTTCTTGCATCGCTTCCAACAATGCTGATTGCGTTTTTGGTGGCGTACGATTGATCTCATCTGCCAAGATGATATTGCTAAACAAAGGACCTTTGATGAATTTGAATTGTCTTGAATCATCTAAAATTTCAGATCCAACAATATCAGAAGGCATTAAATCGGGTGTAAACTGTATCCGATTAAAAGAAAGTCCTAAGGATTCAGAAATGGTATTTACCAAAAGCGTTTTAGCCAAACCTGGAACACCCACTAATAAACAATGTCCTCTAGAAAAAATGGAAATCAATACTTGATCCACCACATCGTCTTGTCCAACGATAACTTGGTGAATCTCTTGTTTTAATAACTTATAATCTTTTACGAGTTGCTCGATAGCTGCTACGTCTGACATGTTACGAATGATTTTAGAAGCGATTAAGGTACCCAAACATTTTGAAAAACACAATCTTTGTATTGATCATCGATGCGAATATATGCTGTAGAAATACGCGATTTGGTCCATTTTAAAATGGCTTTCGTGCGTTTGTCTTCTTCTGCAATGTTTCTAAACATCGGGTAGTCATCTTGTAAATTTGCAACGTGTGGTTGTGTCCTTTTCGCTAAACGTACAATTCGGATTGCTTGTTTGCGCTCCATGTAATCGTAATACAAATCTGGTTGAGAAATTTCATTCACTCCCAAAGCATCGGTAATACGGAACATCATAGGGTCCACTTGATTCACTTCTTCTAAACTCCAGCTTTGCTCACCAGTAATAGGATTGATAATGATACCATTGTTTTCTTTGGTATTCGGATCATTCGAATAGATTTCAACCGCTTTTTCCCAAGTAATTTTGTTAGCTTTCAAATCTTCGTAGCATTTTTGCAAACGGATTGCTGCTGCATCCAAACTATCTAATGAATACTCAGGGATGATCAAAATATGATTCACGATGTAATCGTCACCTTTGCGCTCTAACAATTGCATGATGTGGTAACCAAATTCTGTTTCAAACACATCTGAAATTTCGTTTGGTTTTAAACGATAAGCCGTTTCTTCAAATGCTTTCACCATCATGCCACGAGTAGCTTCAATTCTACCACCTAATTGAGCACTTCCGGGATCCATTGAAATGGCTACAGCTGTTGCAGAAAATGTTCGTCTTCCGTCAATGATCAATTTACGAGCATCTTTGAGCTTGTTATAGGCAATTTGCTTATCGGCTTTGGTGATGGTAGGGAAAATGGAAATCTGTTGAAAGGTCAGTTCTGAATTGATAAACGGCAAACTATCTTTTGGAATACTGTTGAAAAATGCTTCAACTTCTCTAGGTGAAACGCTGATGCTTCCCGTGATCCCACGTTCTACTTCTTGACCTTGTAAACGCTTTTTAATCGTTTGTCTAAATTCTTCTTTGATTTGCGTTTTCGATTTTCCGTAAAAAGATTCAATAGTAATCGGGTTTCCATTTTCGTCTTTTGCATCTTTCATTTGGGCTTCAATCGCTCTCAAACGATTTTCCATCTCTGCATCCACTTGTTCGTCGCTGATGACGATACTGTCCAATTCAGCTTGATTCACCAACAAAAACTGATACATCAAATTTTCCAAAATTTCGCATTCTGAATTCTCAGAAAGGGCACCTCCATTTTGTGCTAATAATTGTTTTTGACCTTGAATCTCGGAGTATAAAATGATATTGTCACCCACCTGAGCAACTACTTTGTCAATCACTTTTGTTTGACCAACTAGCTTTGCAGTTGAAAGCAAGGTTAGACCGAGAAAAAGCACGTATTTTATCATATAATCTGGAAAAATGAAACCAAGCGCTAATTTCGCTTTCTTTTTCGACATTGACACTAAGTAAGGTCAACAAATTAGTTTATTTTAAGATTTTACATAGTAAAGCGCAAAAAAAAAGTCGGAACAATGTCCGACTTTTTAACCAAAAGGTGAATATTTATTTTCCAAGTGAGTACAAAACTTCTTTGTAGACAGTAATTGGATGCTTTTTAGCCAATTCTTCCAACCATTGTTTTTCTAAATAGTTTTGGTAATCTGATGTAGCAGCTCCTTTTGCTTCTGACAACAATTTTGGTGCTGGCGCCATGATTTCTTCTACTTTCACGATGTACACTTTGTTCTCATGTGTGAAAGCAGGATTCACTCCTTTTTGTAATGTTCTTCCTTTTAAGAAAGGCGTATTGTCCACTTCAAATTTATTAGAACGAACTTTCAAATTCAATTCAGAAGTCTTGTTGATTTTTCCAATAACTGTTTTTGAACTGATGGTATCACTTTTCAATAATCCAGCAACTTCATTTGCTACATCTTGGTTCAAACACTCATAAACGTAAGCATTGTAGCGTGTTCCCCAGTTGTATTTGCTGTTGTTTTGAGCAAAGAATTCTTTCAGACCTGTTGTGTCTTTAATGGCTTTGTTCCACACTTTATCGGTCATGATTTCGTACAACAAAATCCCATCGTGGTATTCTTGCATCAAGGCTTTAAACTCAGGGTATTTTTTATCTAATTGACGTTCTTCGTAACCTAAAATCTCTGCTTTTTGCCAGTTTGCATATTGTTTTTCAACCAAGCTTTTGTTGTCAGTTGTTTTCACACTGCGGAAATTTTTCTCCAAGTAGGTTGCAAATTGTTTTTGAGTAAACTTTTGAGAACCCAACGAAAACATCGGTTTGTCTGAAGTTAAATTCGCAGCAGTCCATTTACCTTTCGCATAGTTGGTATCGATGTTATCAATAAACCATTTGCTTGTTTTTTTGTAACTGTCTTTGAATCCGTAGTTTTTCTTCAATTTAGAAATAAACGATTGTTGGGTAATGTTTGCACGTTCGTCTTTGTTTACTTTCGTTTGAATTTCTTTTTTCAAATCATCAAAAGAACGAAGTGGAGTCCAAGAAAGTCGACGGATGATGTGGAACCCGTAATCAGTTTTAACGGGAGCAGAGATGTCGTTATCGTTTTTCAAAGCAAAAGCTGCTTCTTCAAACTCAGGGACCATACGTGTAGTTGTTCCTGTACCAAACAAAGGCAATTCACCACCTTTTTCAGCAGTTTGATTGTCATCTGAAAATTCACTTGCTAATTTTTCAAACTTCTCACCGTTTTTCAATTTTTCGTAAATCTCATTGATTTTCTTTTGAGCACTTTCGATTTCTTCTGCTGGAGCATCTTTACCAGTAGCCACCATGATGTGAGCTGCTTTCATTGTTCCACGAGCAGGACGATTGTCAACTACTTTCAAAATGTGGTAACCAAAACGCGTACGAATAGGATTTGAGATTTTTCCAACTGGAGTGTTGTATGCTGCTTCTTCAAATTGATACACCATTTGGAAAGCAGTAAAATAACCTAAATCACCACCGTTGCGAGCAGCAGATGGGTCTTCAGATCCTCCTTTTGATTTTGCTACAGCTGCGAAATCTTCACCAGCTTCAATGCGTTTTTTGATTGCTAAAATGCGGTTGTAAGCACGCAAAGTATCTTCAGGACTTGCATTTTCATCTACTTTAATCAAAATGTGAGATGCACGTACTTCCGTTTTCATGCGCTCATATGCTTGTTTTACCAAAGCACTATTTTGAGTAGAATCGATTAAGTAAGGCTGAGCCAATTGCTTGCGGTAACCTTCCAATTCTTTTTTCAATTTTGGAATGGTGTCATATCCAAGCGCTTCTGCTTCTGCAACTTTTAATTTGAATTTTTTGAATAACTCCATGTAATCGTCCAATGCTTGTTGGTCGTACTTTGGATTGTTATTGTTTTTCAAATAGATCTGAAGGAACTCAGATTTGCTCACTTTTTTACCGTCAATTTCCAATACGGTCTCATCTTTCTGAGCACTAAGTTGTAAGGTAAAAAGCACACCAAGTGCCAGTAACAGTCGTTTTTTCATGTATTGATAAACTTTATTTTCTAACAAAGAACCCAAATTTAATACAATGTTTCATCTATTGAGTGCTTTGTTGCGGTTTTAAGAAAAATTTAATTGCCGGAACTTGCTTTGTCAAATTCTATGCCTCAACTAGACGCAGTTCGAGTAGGAAGGTTGTATGAAACATAAAAAAAAGAAAAGCGACTAATTAAGTCGCTTTCATTTCTTTACTTCAAACTGTAATTCGGTGCTTCTCGTGTAATCGTTACATCATGTGGATGTGATTCACGCATACCAGCTGATGTGATGCGGACAAACTGCGCTCCTTTTAATCGATCGATCGAAGGCGCTCCACAGTAACCCATTCCAGCTCTTAATCCTCCAACAATTTGGTAAATGACCTCTACTAAATTTCCTTTGTATGGTACTCGGCCAGAAATCCCTTCTGGAACCAATTTCTTCACATCGTCTTCTGCATCTTGGAAATAACGGTCTTTTGAACCTTTTTGCATCGCTTCCAATGATCCCATTCCACGGTATGATTTGAATTTTCTTCCTTCGTAAATAATCGTTTCACCTGGTGATTCTTCAACTCCAGCGAACATCGATCCAATCATCACGATATCTGCTCCAGCTGCAATCGCTTTTACAATATCACCTGTGTAGCGAATTCCACCGTCAGCAATTACTGGAACTCCTGTTCCTTCTAATGCCAATGCAACATCATTGACTGCTGTTAATTGTGGAACTCCAACTCCTGCGATGATACGTGTGGTGCAAATAGATCCAGGACCAATTCCAACTTTCACCGCATCTGCTCCTGCATCAACTAAGTACTTTGCAGCTTCAGCAGTGGCGATATTTCCAACAATGACATCCAATTGTGGAAACATTGCTTTTACTTCTTTCAATTTCGTTACAACACCCTCAGTATGTCCATGAGCCGTATCAATAACAATCGCGTCAACTCCTGCTTCTACCAATGCTGTTACGCGTTCAATGGTGTCAAATGTGACCCCAACTGCTGCAGCAACACGTAAACGACCGTATTGATCTTTACATGAATGAGGATGCGTTTTTACTTTGATGATATCGCGGTAAGTAATCAAACCAATCAATTTGTTGTTGGCATCAACTACTGGTAATTTTTCAATTTTATTTTCTTGTAAGATTCCTTCAGCAACTGCTAAGCTGGTTCCGTCTGCAGTAGTTACCAAGTTTTCCGTTGTCATCACTTCTTTGATCGGACGACTGTGATTTTTCTCAAAACGCAAATCGCGATTGGTAATGATTCCTTTCAATGTACGGTTAGCATCCACTACCGGAATACCACCGATTTTGAACTCAGCCATCAATTTTAAGGCATCACCAACAACTGCTGTTTCATCCAAAGTAACTGGATCGATGATCATTCCACTTTCAGAACGCTTCACTTTTCGTACTTCTAATGCTTGATCAGCAATGGTCATGTTTTTGTGAACCACACCAATTCCTCCTTGTTGTGCAAGTGCAATAGCAAGATTTGCTTCTGTTACGGTATCCATTGCTGCCGATACGATAGGCGTATTGACTTCAA
Organism: Fluviicola sp.; assembly: GCA_020849495.1. Lineage (GTDB taxonomy): Bacteria > Bacteroidota > Bacteroidia > Flavobacteriales_D > Crocinitomicaceae > Fluviicola. Next base: position 85,917 of record JADLGD010000103.1, on the reverse strand, counting down.
TGTTACGAGTAATTTTGCTTTTTAACTGGACGTCGCGCGGAAGAACTTGAGAAAATGCTGGGACTAAGAGTACGTCGTCGTAAGTGAGACCTTCTCTAACTGAATTAAGATTGGACAGTGCCATGTTATGAACCTATTATTGAAATAAATTCCCGCAAAAATAACGTTTTTTGTCGAGAAAGAAATCGTTTTAGTTAAAGAATCAATAAAATAATCGTGAATTATGTGTTGTTAACTCAATTCAGTGAAAATGGATGGGAAGTGAAAAAGTTTGTTAAACTGATGTATGTCATAGATTTCTTGCTCATTTTTTAGTAATCTTGTTACATGAAGCATTCGATTCAATTGATTACAATGTTGATCTTACTTTTTGTAAGCAACAAGTTGGTAGCGCAAGATACCCTTAGAAAAAACCGTTTGATCCAATTGTCTGGGGTGGTCGTTTCATCAGATAGTTTGAATGAAATGCCCTACGCAACGATTTTTGATAAAACGGTAAAACGCGGAACCATTGCTGATACCTATGGTTTTTTCTCAATGGTTGTACAAGCAGGTGATACCATCATCTTCAAATATTATGGTCATAAACCGTCATCGTTTATTATTCCTGACACCTTGAAAGATGATCGATATTCCATTATTCACATGATGGAAATTGACACACTGCAATTACAAGAAGTCGTGATTTATCCTTGGCCTTCTAAAGAAGCATTTGCTCAAGCTTTCATTGAAATGAATCCGTATGAAGATGCAATGCTTCGCGCACAACGCATGTTGTCTGGTCAAAGTTTAGCAAGCATTGCTAGTTCGGTATCAAATGATGCTTCGATTTCTTATGGAAATACAATCAGTGCAATGAATACACGTTTGTACACCATGGGACAATCTCCAGTCAACAATTTAATGAATCCTTTCGCTTGGGCAACGTTCTTGCAGAAATGGCGATCCGGTGAATTGCAAAGACAATAATTCAATTCAGATAAGTGAAAGCTGTATTTCGAAAGAGGTACAGCTTTTTTATTTTTAGGCTTGTTTTAATGCTTCTTTATAACGAGCCAATACACGTTCTCTTGCCCATTTGTGTTCAACGATTGGTTGCGCATAAGCCGATGTACCGAACTCTGGCACCCATTTTTTGATATAGGTAAATTGCGGATCGAATTTTTCTTGCTGACTCGTTGGATTAAACACACGAAAATAAGGTGCAGCATCACAACCACAACCTGCAGCCCATTGCCAACCGCCAACATTGCTGGCTAATTCAAAATCCAATAATTTTTCTGCAAAGTAGCGCTCACCTAAACGCCAATCATGCAACAAATGTTTGGTGAAAAAACTAGCTACCACCATTCTCACCCGATTGTGCATGTGGCCGGTAGCGTTCAACTCACGCATGCCAGCATCTACAAGAGGATAACCCGTATTTCCAGATTTCCATGCTTCGAATTGTGTTTCGTTAAATTCCCAATTGATGTGATCGTATTCTTTGCGAAAAGCTCCTGTTAATGAATGTGGAAAATGTACCATGATCATTTGGTAGAAATCACGCCAAATGAGTTCGTTGAAATACTTTTCATTGGTCTCCATCGCTTGTTTTGCCAAACTTCTAATCGAAATGGTACCAAAACGCAAATGAACACTCAACCTAGAAGTTCCATTTACGGAAGGAATGTCTCGTGTTTCATGGTAATTAGCAATAATTGAAAGCGGCGTTTGATTTTTTGGAAAATCAACTGTTTGTTTGCCATCAAATCCCATCGCTTCCAAAGTGGGTATGGAGGTTTTATTCGTTGTTTGTTTTAGATTGGAAAAGTACTTTTCTGTTGGATAGGCTTTTAAATAGAAATCAGTCAAGGTTTCTTTCCACTTTCGCATGTAGGGAGTGAAAATCGTGTAGGGTAAACCGTCATTCTTAAGCACTTCGTTTTTTTCAAAAATCACGTGATCTTTTGCGCCAGTAAACGATACATTTTTGGCTATAAGCAAATCGAATAAGTAACTATCTCGTTCATGTGCGTAGGGTTCGTAATCACGATTGGTGAAAACCGCACTTGCGTTCAACTCTTCCACTAAAGATGGAATCATTGCTTTTGGATCACCGTATAGAACAATTAAATCTGCTCCATGAGCTTGATAGCTTTCTTTTAAAGCGATGATTTGTTGGTAAATGAACAACACACGCTGATCATTTGGCGGTAAATGTTGTAAGATGTTTGAATCAAATATAAATACAGGCTGTACTTTTCCTTTGCTCGTTAAAGCTTTGTAAAGTCCCGCATTGTCATTGATGCGCAAATCTCTTCGATGCCAAAAAATAAGGGTCTCCATTTGTTGTTTCTACTAGTAAAAATAGTGTTGTTCTATAGATTGCTAACAAGTCACATTATCAAAAGTTCAAAAAACACAAAAGGCGATCGAAATCGCCTCTTGCCACAAACAACAAATAGTGGTGTGTTTGCTTTATGCCATTGATTGAAGTAATCCGATTATTGCTGCTACTAAACCAAGTAATCCACCAACCAAAGCAAGCTTCTTTTTAGCTTTTAAAATAGGAGCGAATGTGAGTAGAACACTAGCGATTCCTATGCCCATTGCGGTCATTCCAATGTTGATTTTTGAATCCAATAAGTTGCTCCACAAAACGGAATAGATTTCTGTTTCAAATGCATTTGTTGCATTACTCATGAGTGCATCTACACTTTCTAATTCAGTAATTACAACAAATTGGTTGTACAATGCTACGGTGAGCGCTAAGATTCCAAAGATGAATCCAGTGATGCTTAATCCTTTCATAATTTTAGTTTTTAATTGAATTAGTTATTGGTAGTTAAAAGTTATTGAAGGTTTAGTAGAGATGGTTTGAAAAAGTTTTAACTGAGGTTTTCTCTATAATATTTACCTTGTTTGTTATTGTTGATCTAGTTTGGGCGAACATTATAAATGAACAAAACGTGATGATTAAAAACAGAATCGGTTTTAATATATCTTTCTTCATAAGTGAGACTTTTATACATCACAAAAATGCAAGCTTTAAAAGGAACAACAAAAAATAATGGGTGAATAACTCTTTTTTTTGGGTGAAACTAAACTATCTTTGGGTAAAGAAGTTCTTGTTGCATGCGTTGGTTGGTCTTGTGTGGTTTTGTTTTGATTTTTAGTCTGCTAAACGGACAAACCATCCAATCCATTGATGCTGCAAACAAACGTTTTTGGACCGTTTACCAATCGGATCTTTCAAAAGCCCACGAATTGTGCAATCAAACGATTCAAGATGCTCGAAAAATCAACTACCTAGCTGGTTTAGGTACTGCTCAATATCAAAAAGGCGTTGCATTTGACATCGAAATGAAAGCTGATTCTGCTCGGGTTTACCTATTAAAAGGAATCAAAACCTTGGAGCAAACAAGTGATGTAGCAGCTCTTGCATCGGCACACAACAATCTGGGAATTCACTATTATTATCAATACAACTACAACAAAGCAATTAAAGAGTATCAAAAAGCCAATCGCTTTTATCAAAAAGCAAAGATGGTGGATGATATGGCTGGGGCTTACAATAACATCGGTTTGTGCTACAAAAACACCCAAAAATACAATCAAGCATTGGCTGCTTACAACCAAGCCTTATCCATTGCTGAAAAACAAAAAGATACTGATGTTCAGGCTTCAACTTTGCTCAATATAGTAGCTGTTTATTTTGAAAAAGGGGCCAATAATATGGCGAAACAAAAGTTGGAAGAAATCCTACCATTGATTAAATCCAACGAACAACTTCAAATCAACTATACCTTTACTTTGGGTGAAATTGAATTGAAAACGCAACATTATACAGCTGCTGAAATTGCTTTTTTAGATGGTTTGGCAATTAGTAGAAAAACAAAAAACAAAGAGCGCGAACAGTATTTTTACGATGCCTTGGCTCGTTTGTATAAAGCTTGGAAAAAATACGATTTGGCATTTGATTACATGCAACGTTATGATAGTTTGCGTGATGTAACCTATTCAGAACAAACCAATCAGTTTTTAGCTGAATACGAACAAAAATTCCAATTAAAAGAAAAGGAAGAATTGTTGGCTAAAAAAGAAGTGAAACTGTTGCGTACCCAAGCATCCAAAAGAAAATTAAAAGAGCAATTCCAAGAAAAAGCCCGTTTTCTCTCTGCGGCAATCATCGTTATTGTTGTGCTTTTATTGGTGACTTTTTTGACACTTTGGGCTTACCGATTAAAAAAGCGAAGTGAAGCTTTGTCAAAAGTAATTCTTGAAGAAAAAAGTGTGCTTGCAAAAGAAATGCATCACCGTGTGAAAAACAACCTGCAAATTGTTGCTTCTATGATTGCTTTGCAAAGTAGGACCATGGATGAACAAGATCAAGAAAAACTAGATGCTGTAATTGCTTCCATCCAATCAATGGCTAAAATACATGAAACGCTTTATGAAGGTTCCACCTGGGAATGGGTACAAGTGGATGAATTGTTTCAAACATTGAGTTCGCAATTACCTTTAGCTGATGGAAAACCGATTCAAGTTTCTCATGAAGCCAATCATTTGAAAATTGATTTAGATACCGCTATTGCTCTAGGACTGATCATCAATGAGTTGTTTACGAATGCCATTAAATACGCGTTTAAAGAACAAGAGCAACCACAGATTCAGCTTTCACTGAGTTCCATTTCAAATGCATTATTACTCGTTTTTCAAGACAATGGTCTTGGATTTGGTGTCAATGAACCGCAAGGAACACAATTTGGTGGACGGATGATTCAATCCATGTTGAAGAAAATAAAAGGGGAGATCGTTCAATCTTCCAACAACGGTGCACGAATAGAAATTCGTATCTTGCGTTTTAAAACGAATTCCTAATGCGCATTTTAATTGTTGAAGACGAGCCTTTTATTCAAGATGACTTACAAGATGCGCTCCTATCGCTTGGTCATGAAGTGGTAGCAGTTTGTGAAAGTTATGAGGAAGTTGAAACTTTATTATCTTCCAATCCAACGATCGATTTGGCATTTTTAGATATTCAATTAGCAAGCGATTTGGATGGGATTGATGTGGCGCATTTATTGAAAAATCACAGTGTAAAACAATTGGTGTTTTTGAGTTCGCTTTCCGATGATCGCACCTTGAAACGTGTAAAGCAAATTCCCATTGCCGGTTATTTGGTAAAGCCTTTTAAATTAGCGGATATCAAAACAACATTAGCCCTTTTACCAACTGTTTCAGAAGAACCAAAGTCTTCAATAGATTTTTTAGTGAAAGATGGTGCCGAATATTTCAAAGTGAAAGCAAGCGATATTCTGTATGTTGAAGCGTGTGATAATTACATCAAATTGCACACGGCGAACAAGAAATGGATGCTGAACATGACCATGAAAGCGGCACAGGAAAAATTGCCATCAACTGATTTTCTACGAGCACATCGATCGTTTATTGTCAATATTCATTTTGTGGATCGTTTAGGTCCCAATTACTTGGTTATCGGGAAAGAAGAAATTCCTGTAAACGAAGAATTCAAGAAAGGTTTTCAAGAACGTTTTGAACGTTTTTAGAAAAACAAGTGAATGATACCAACGATTGCTACTACAAAGCCAATGATGGTTCCAATCAAGGTCATGCGTGTGTTTTTGCGTAAGTATAACATGGAACAAAACAACACTGAAAATACGCCGATGATGACACATAAAATGCTGATTATATTCAGTTTGTTCTCTAGATCTTGTCGAAGTGCAATGGTGAAATCATCTACAATCAAGTCAGAACCTTGAGTCAATTCACGCAAGAATGGTACAACTCCAAACTGGTTGTAGCAGGCCAACAAAAGACCTACAATACTAATTACAAAACCGATAGCTGAAAGTGTGCGCATAATCTTATAGCACAAAAGTAAGAAAAGATTGTTGCTAAAATCAAAAATTATTTTCCGTCGTATTCAACGCCATTTCTTGGAGTTTCCCACAAACGAACAACGAGTGCTAAATCTTTAGGTAAAAGAGGACGAAGTATGTTCCAAATCACCAATGCAATGTTTTCTGCAGAAGGATTTAGTTCTTTGAATTCGGGGCAATCCAGATTGAAATTGCGATGATCAAAACGCTCCACGATTTCATTTTTGATGAGTTCACTGAGAAGTTTCATGTCCATTACATAGCCTGTTTCAGGATCAATGGGTCCTTCCAATTGCACTTCCAAGCGGTACTTGTGACCATGGAAATTGGCATTGTTGCATTTTCCAAAAACAGCTTGATTGGTTGCTTCATCCCATAAAGGATTGTTCAAACGATGTGCTGCATTGAATGTTTCTACACGAATGATTTTCATGCTGCTAAAGCTTGTTTTAAATGGAAAGCATATTCATTGATGATGATTTGCAACCACGAAGTGTATTTTTCAGGTCTGTTTTGACAATCTAAAATGAGTTGTTCCAAAGACATCCATGCAGTGTTCATGACTTCTTCAGGGTTGGGAGAAAAGGAACCCAAATAAGTTCCAACCAATACGTGATCCAATTCGTGTTCAATCAATCCTTGATCCAGCTCTACTTTGTAGGTAAATGAAAACAAGGCATCCAAATCACAGGTGAATCCCATTTCTTCCATTAAACGTCTTTTACCTGCTTCCAGCGTTGTTTCTCCAGCTCTTGGATGAGAACAACAGGTATTGGTCCATAAACCACCAGAATGGTATTTCTCCATTGCACGTTGTTGAAGCAACACTTCGCCTTTTTGATTGAAGATAAAAACAGAAAACGCTCGGTGTAAAAGCCCTTTTTCATGCGCTTCCATCTTTTCCATTGAACCTACTTCTTGATCCAATTCATCCACCAAAATGACGTTTTCTATCATTGATTAAATCAAGTTCAGGTTGTGTCGAACGTAGGATGTCAAAAACAAACGGTACTTTTTGTTGTCAGGAATACGAATGCGTTCATTCAAGATGATTTTAGCATCGGTACCTTGAATTTTGCGGAACAATTTATAGTAATAAATGTAAGCCATGTACACTCCAAAGCGAGCGTCTTTCGGTAATTGTTTGATGCCTAAATACCCATCGTGAAAATCTTTGGCAATATCTGCTTCGATTTCTTTTTTAACTTTTGTATTGAAATCTTCCAAATTAACTCCAGGGAAATAAGTTCTTCCCAGTTCATGGAAATCCGCACGTAAATCGCGTAAGAAATTGATTTTTTGGAAGGCAGAACCCAAGCGCATTGCTGGAATTTTCAAATGCTCATATTCTTTCTCGTCACCACGTAAAAAGACTTTCAAACACATCAAACCAACAACTTCAGCAGATCCTAAAATATATGCTTCGTATTTGGATTGATCGTAAGCCTTTTTGTCCAAATCCATTTCCATTGAATTCAGAAATGTATCAATTAATTCTACAGGAATACGGTATTCATGAACAGCCCATTGAAAGCTATTCAGAATTGGGTTCAATGAGATTTTTTTCTCAAGTGCGTCATACGTTTGACGTTTGAAGTCTGCTAAAAGCTCATTCTTATTATAATCATGAAACGAGTCAACGATTTCATCTGCAAAACGAACGAATCCATAAATTGCATAGATAGGTTTGTGCAAATCTTTCGCTAAAAAAGAAATGCCCAATGAAAAGGAAGTGCTGTACCTTTTAGTGGTCATTGCACTCATTTCATGACTAATTTCATCAAAATGGTTCTTCATATTACTCGTTTTGTTGATGAAGGCTATTTCGATTCGTTGATTTGCTTTATAACTGCTGTTGCAACAACTTCCCCAGATACAATTGCAGGAGGTACTCCTGGACCTGGAACTGTAAGTTGACCTGTATAATACAAATTAGTTAACTTTTTGTTCTTCATTTTAGGTTTTAAAAATGCAGTTTGGCGCAACGTGTTCGCTAAGCCGTAAGCATTTCCCTTAAAAGCATGGTAATCTTTTTTGAAATCATCGATGCAAAAACCTCTTTTATAAACGATGTTTTCTCGGAAAGAACAGCCCGTATGTTTTTCAATTCGATCCACCATCAAATCAAAATATTTCTCACGCATTTCCTCACTGTCCTTCAAATCTGGAGCAATAGGAATCAGGAAAAATAAGTTCTCGTGTCCCGCTGGTGCAATTGTTTTATCTGTTTTAGATGGACAACTAACGTAGAACAAGGGATTCGAAGGCCACTGTGGATCTTTGTAAATTTCGTGTGCATGCGGCGCAAACGGTTTGTCAAAAAACAAATTGTGATGAATCAATCCATCAATTTCTTTGTTGACACCAACGTAAAACAACAACGAAGAAGGAGCCATTACTCGTTTATCCCAGTAAGCTTCTTTGTAATTGGCCTTGTTATTTAAAAGGTTGTCTGTATGTCTGTAATCTGCACCTGACACAAAATAATCCGCATTGAAAGAATCATTTTTTGTCCGAGCGTTGATGACTGTTTTATCAGCAAAATCAAAATCGATTACTTCTTGGTCTGTATGTATTTTTACACCGTTTTCAATGGCAATTTGTTCGAAAGCTTTTACAAATTCAAACATCCCTTTTTGTGGGTACCAAGTTCCCAATTTGATATCGGCATAATTCATTAAAGAATACAAAGCCGGTGTTTCTTCAGCAGTAGCACCTAAGAAAAGAATCGGGAATTCTAATAATGATAAAATCTTCGGATGACTAAAATAGCCACGGATGAATTTTGAAAAGGACTTTAGCAAATGCATTTTGACTAAACCACCTAAAACGCGACGATCGGCAAATTCAAAAATGGACAAACTTGGTCGGTACACCAAATCTTTCATTCCCACATTGTATTTGTATTTCGCGTCTTCTAAAAATGCTTTTAACTTTTCACCACTTCCAGGTTCCAATGATTCAAACCATTTTTCCATTTCATCGAGGTTGGCAGGAACATCGTCTTTGCTTCCGTCTTCCCAAAAAACGCGATAAGATGGATCTAAACGGACTAGTTCATAGAAATCAGACGTGGTGTGACCGAATTTTTGATAGAAATCTTCAAAAACATCTGGCATCCAATACCAGCTTGGTCCCATATCAAATACATAACCTTCCTCAGTGGAGAACTGTCTTGCTCTACCACCAATGGTTTTGTTCTTTTCCAAAATGTGAACTTCATGACCAGCCTTAGCTAAAAAAGCAGCACAAGACAAGCTAGAAATTCCTGATCCTAGTAATACTATTTTTTTCTTATTCATCTAGTTAGAAAGGTAAGCATAATCGGGTAATAAATCCATTAATTTTTTGCGCGCTATAAAAATACGACTTTTTACCGTTCCAATAGGTATATTGAGCTCATCTGCGATCTCTTTATACTTGAATCCTTGGTGATGTAATTCGAATGGACGTTTGTAATCATCGTTCAATTTGCTGATTTGTTTGTCCAATTCTTTACCAATCATGTAATTATTGGTTGGATTGCTACCGTCTGTTGCATTGGAAAGCAAGTACAATTCTTTTGAGTGATCAAAGATGGTTCCTGATTTCACCTTTCTGCGGTATTGATTGATGAAAATGTTGCGCATAATCGTAAACACCCATGCTTTGAAGTTGGTTTGTGGTGTATAATAATCTCTGTAAGAAATTGCTTTCAGCATGGTTTCTTGTGTTAAGTCTTTTGCGTCTTCTTCATTACGCGTAAAAGTCATGGCAAACGACTTTAAATAAGCTTCTAGTCGGATGAGTGAGTCGTTGAATTCAATTGTTGACATAGTAAAGTGTTTAATGAATGAGTAAAAAGATTAAACAAAATTGTTCAACAAATGAACTCAAAGATTAAACAAAATGCAAACTTTCACGAAGAAAAATTTGTTAAAATTTCTAGAATTGCCCTGAAAGTCAATGAAAATGGGGTGAAAGCTGTTTAAGCTAAATGCGATTTTAATTCCTCTAAGGAAGAAAAAGTGTTGATTCCGGATGGAATTTTGCTGTGGTTGAGTTTGATTTGGTAGCCTGAACACATGATTTTAGCACTTGTTTCTTGCATCAAACGCTTAAAATAATGTTGAACATAGCTTTCATCTACAGCAGTTAACCAAGATGAAATGATGTGACTTGGTTGCACAAATTCAATGCTTTTCAATAAAGCGTCGTAAGGTAAAGCTTGTCCAAGATAAATAGTGGTGTAGCCTTCAGTACGCAAGTAGAATTGATAAAACAACAAACCTAATTCATGCCACTCGTGTTCTGGTAAATACAACAGAATGCGTTTTTCAGAAGCCAAAGGAATGGGTAATTTGTCGATTTCAGCGATGATTTTTTGTCTGATCAAGTTGGAGATGAAATGTTCCTGTGCCGGATTGATTGTTCCTACAATCCACATTACACCAATGCGTTCTAAAAATGGTAGAATATAAGTTTCATACATTTTATTGATACCGTGCTCTTCCGTCAAATCATTCAGTATTTGACAAAACAAGGTTTCATCCATTTGAATCAATGAAACAATCAATTGGTCGATGATGGTATCATGACTTTGAGAGTGGGTTATGGCTTTTGCTTTCGAAATGATTTCATTTGAACTCATTTCGGCAATGCGAGAAATCTTAATGCCGTTTTTGTTGAGTAAAGAAATTGTTAAAAGTTGCAACAACTCTTCGTCTGAATAGGAGCGAATTTGAGTGTCTGTTCGATCGGGTTTCAAGATGCCATAGCGCTTTTCCCAAATGCGAATAGTGTGGGCTTTAATCCCAGTCAATAACTCGATATCTTTTATTTTATAAACTCCCATTCTAAACCCTTAACAACCGTTGTTCATTTTTGTTTAAATGCAGCTGAATTTTTTTGTTCAACTTGCGGTCGAAAATCTTCAACACAGTTAAGAAGTGGCAAATATGATAAAAAAACTATATTTGTAGTCAAGAAAGTTCTACTTCTAGTTTAGAATGAATTGAATTTCAAACAAATAATTTGGTTATGAAAAAAATACCATTTTACTTTTTAATGGCGTTTGCGTTAATGCTTGGCTCTTGTGGAGATGATACCGCAGCTGGTGAATTGACAGATGAAGAATTGTATGAATTCCAAGGATTCAATATGAAACCTTACGATATTCCAATTATGATCATGTTGCCAGATGAAACGGCTAACATTGGTGCATCAACAAAACCGGAAGTGATTCACGTTGAAGATGATTTCAAATGGGAATTACACGTAGGTCCAAACTTCCACATGATCATTGACGATTGGGGTTCTGATCGCAAAATGGTAGTGGATGAGAAAAAACGCTTAGCTGGTTTGAATTTTTACAACATCAAATACTTAGTAGACGAACCTGAATTTATCCTTTACGAACAAACATTGAAAGTAGACGGTAAAAAAGGCGTTTCTAAAAAGATTGGTGTAGAACACAAAACGTATCATGTGTACGGGCAAAAAGTAATCAATGACATTACTTACGTGTTCCGCAGCCGTGACGAAGGTTATGAAAAAGTCATCATTGATTTAATGGCAAAATCGATCAAATCGGTGAAACCTTTGGAAGGAAAATAATCCAACTCAAAAGATAGTTAAGCCTGGCAGTTTTGTCAGGCTTTTTTTATATTTATGCAATACTAAAGCATTTCAAACTTGAAACACTTAAATTGTCTATTTCTCCTGTTGATTTTAATTTCTTGTAATCAAGATAAGCCCACATTTATCAATAAAGGAAATGAATTCTGGGAGTTGATAAAAGTAAACGACCATGATATAGATTATCGTGTAGCACCTTTTACTGGGTTATATTTTTTTAAAAATCAAAAATATGATCGGTTCTCTTTGAAAAAAACAATTTTTGATTATTTACCCTCTGATAATGTCATTGAAAGAGATTGGTACTTTGATAAAAAACTATATGTTTCAGGTTTTGGTACTTTGAGAATCGTAAAATTAGATCAAAATAATTTTGTATTTTATTCAGCGCGAACTAAATATGAATTTAAAAAGTCTATTTTACCTAATGGCACAAGAAAAGTTAATAATGAAATAGTAATACCAATCAAATAAACCAATCAATTAGCTTATCATTCCCTCGAAAAAACAGCTTCCACTCTTCGGTTGCGGTGCATGTTTATCTCTGAATCATCGGGAGCCAATGGTTGTGTGTTTCCAAAGCCCTTTGTTTGAATGCGATCGGGATCAATTCCACCTTCTTCTACCAATACTTTCCCTACTCGGATCGCGCGTTTTTGACTCAATAGCAAGTCGTTTTCACAGCAAACATGGCCGTTCAATTGAACGTTCAAGGTGCTGTCGTTTTGCATGGTAGTGATCAAGAAATTCAATTCTTCAAACGATTCTTCCAAAATCACATCTTGTCCGCCTAAAAACACGATGTTTAGTTGCATTGGGATTCCCAATTCGATTTTACGTGATGGGATCTCTTCTTCAATTACAGCAATGTGTGCGATTTTGTGAATGATGATATCAACCCTTCTTTTTTCATTATCATTCCGTTTTGAAAGATCTTCTCCAACGAGAACCGTTTCAATATTTTTTAGTTCTGGTGAAAGTGTTTTTTTTACTGCGTTAATCCGAAGCTCAGCAAGCGCTAAATTGCTTATCGCATCTCCAATGGTATCTGTATATCCAGTAAGTCGAATGTAGATTGTTGAAGGATCAACGTCTTCACTCATGAGATAAATCAAACCACGTTCGTGTAATGGAATGAAATCACTGTTGTACCCAAAATGAATGGCAATCGAATCATTTGTTGTTTGCGCATTCGAAGCAATTACAATTCCTAGAAAAAACAACAAAACGGAGGTTTTCATAAGCGAAGATTTCATGTACTAACGCAGAAAATACGGTTTGTTTCAAAAATATTATTACTAATTGTGTTTGAATCTATAAATTCGATTTTTTGCTTTTTCGTATTAATGATTCTCTTTTTTTGAAAATTTTAACTGCGGACAACATCCCAATTACACTCATGAGAATATAGAACCAATAATTGAAAACTTTGGACTATACGAAGATTGTATTCTGAAAGAAAAAGCCTTCCGTTTCTGTATCTGAACTAGGGAAGTGGTCTCCATTTGAGGTCCTGACCTCGTCTTTCCTTCGTTCAGTCAGAAAGGGAAGGCTGATTGAGTTTTGTAATTGGGAAAAAGGCGTTTTTGCTTACTACCTCAGTATTTGACTTTTTGTGAAAGTCATGCTTCGTCTTCATGAGCAGTGCTCATTCTTTAGGCCTTGGTAAAAAGTAAGAAAACTATTTATTCTTCATCACCATGCGAATCGTGTGGCGTGTGCGTTGTTCAACCAAGATGTCTTTGTCAACCGTAACGCGATCAATAGTAGCTTGGTCGTAATGACGAATCGTTACCAATTCCAAGCCTTCGTTGAAACGTACTTCGTATTGATCTTTGAATTTTTCCACCAAACGCATGGGTTCAGTTTTCGATCGGTCAAACACAATTGAAAAGCTCAAAGCAGAGTTTTGCATCAAATTGATTTTTACCCCGTAGAATGCCAATTGCTGGAAAATATCGCCTAAGTTTTCTTCTACAATGAACGAGAAGTCTTTTGGTGTAAACGACATGAGCACTTGGTCCATTTTGAAAATAAACGAAGGCACCACATGGTCGTATGCTGTTGATTCTTGGATTGTTGTTCCTTCAGCATGTGGATCGATGAAAGATTTTACATACAATGGAATGCCCTTGTTTTGAAGAGGTTTGATGGTTTTTGGGTGGATCACCGTTGCGCCATAATACGCCAATTCAATTGCTTCTTTGAAGGAGATTTTATCCAATTTAACGGTGTGATCAAACCATTTTGGATCGGCATTTAACATTCCTGGAACGTCTTTCCAAATCGTTACGCCTTTTGCATTCGTGCAGTATGCAAAAATTCCTGCTGTAAAGTCAGAACCTTCTCTTCCTAATGTAGTAGTAAATCCCTCGGATGTATGCCCAACAAAACCTTGTGTAATGGCAATGCGTTTCATTTTCAATTCTGGTAGCAAACGCTCGTTGATCAATTCGCTGGTTTTTGCCCAATCAACTTCACCTTCACGGTACTCGTGGTTGGTTCGGATCAATTTGCGTGCATCCGCCCAAGTAGTAGCATGACCTTCTTCTTTCAAGAAAGCTTCAACAATCATGGTAGAAATGACTTCTCCCAATGAAACGATTTGGTCGTATTCAAAATTAAAGTTGTCTGAAACAGGTTGGTGGAAACGGGCTTTTAATCCTTCAAACAACTGCTCCAATTGTTGGTAAATGTAAAAATGAGGTTCGGGAAACAATTCACCTGTGATGTGTAAGTGAAATTGGTAACGATCCTCCACCAACTCCATGTAACGTTTTTCGTCTCGTTTCCACAATGCGTCAACAATTTCTTCCATTGCATTGGTGGTCTTTCCCATTGCAGAAATAACTACAATCAATTGCTCATTTGGAAAAAGGGAAAGAATGTGAGATACATTTCGTACAGCGCTTGCATCTTTCACTGAAGCACCACCGAATTTAAAAACGTTCATGTTGTTTAATTTTTGGCAAAAATAGTAAAGGAGAAAGTAAATAAGTGTGTAAAAATCTAAAATTCACAAGTTGTTAAAAATTTTAAGAGCGAGGATTGGGATAAATCTTCAAAAAAAGCACTTATTTTGAATGCTAAAATCAAACAAAATGGATTCTGTTTCAGCTTACATCAATCAATTTCCGGAGCCTCTAAAAACCCGACTAACAGATTTACGACTCTTGGTGCGATCGACTGTTCCTGAAGCGGTTGAAAGCATCAGTTATGCGATGCCTGCCTATAAGTTGAATGGAAAACCCTTGATTTATTTTGCTGGTTACAAAGGACATGTGGGGGTGTATGCTACTCCAGATGGACAGTCACAGTTTAAAGACGAGCTTTCCAGCTACAAACAAGGAAAAGGTTCTGTTCAATTTCCAAATGACCAAACGTTTCCAATGGATTTGGTGAAACAAATGGTTGAATTTAACAAATCACGAATTGAATTGAATTTGAAAAAATAAGTGGGTTTTAAATGAGTTATTTTTGAGAATTGTTGTGTTCTTTATTTAGTTGGAGACTGAACCATTTAAAAAGATGTACAGTGTTTTTTTCAAAGGTTTAGCCCAATGTTTAAAGCAATATACTGATAGGATGTTGTAGCATAAGGTTGCCAATAAAATCCAAACTTACCATTCTTAAAAACATATTTTAACTCCAAGTTACAGCCAAAGCCAACTTCAATGGATGGAGCTAAATAATCATCTGTATTGAATTGAAAGCCACCATTGATGAGGGTTTCTATGGAATGGTTTTCTGAAAAAATTAGTTTCTTACCTAAACCAACTTGAAGTGGGTTAAATAGATAGCCGTAATTGTGATTGCCAGATTCAAACCATGAAACTTGTAAAATCGTTTTAAATTTCTCGTATTTTCCTACATACCAATTTCTTCCCAATCGCATTCTAGCTCCAACTAATTGATCGTATTTATAAAAATCCCAAAACAGACCTCTACCTGAAAATGATGGGTTATTTGGATTGGAGATTCCGTAAAATGGTTGGAAATCGATGAAGTTGCGTGCATTTATTTTTGATTGAGAGTGACAAACGAATGATGAAACAAAAATCGATAAGTACAAAATGATTTTCATGTGGAATAAGTTTGAGTTAAAATAAGAACTTTTTTGCTTAGTTCGTTATTCAAACGAAGGGATTTCATCAAAAAGCGATCAATGTTCATTCATTTTAGCCTTAATTTGGTTAAACATGCAATTATTAAAAATGAGTTGTTAGTGTTTTTCAACAATTGAAAAGAAGTGTCACCTAAAAAGTAGTATTTTCGTAGCAATGAGTAATACCGCACAAGCAGCTAGTAAAAAAGGGTTACGCACCTCTTATATCTCAACAGTAATTGGGATTTCTCTTGTATTATTTTTAATTGGTTTGGTCTTAGCCGGAATTCTTGGTTTGGATTCCATTCAACGTCAGGCCAGAGAAAGTTTGCAAGGAGATTTGTTTTTTGGTGTTGAATACAATGCAGCAGATATCAAACAGGTAGAACAAGAATTAAAATCGTGGGATTGTTTCAAGGAAGTGACTTTTGTTTCACCCGAACGTGCCATAGAAGAATTCAAAGGTTCGGATGAAAACTCCACCGAAATTCTAGCCATTTTTGAAGGAGAAAATCCATTACCTCCAACGATTAATTTTAGACCGCTAAGTTCACATGCTACCAAAAAAGGCATGGCTTCCATCAAGTCTCGCATTTTGAAAGCATATCCAGAGATGGTCACGGAAGTCAATTACGATGCTTCAGCAGTGGAAGATGTGAATTTGGGTTTCAAGCAAATTGCCTTTTTAATTTTAGTTGTAGCTGGATTGTTGATTTTAGTCGCTGTAGCAATGATCAATAATACCATTCGTTTGTCCTTGTATTCTAAACGATTCACCATCAAAACCATGCAATTAGTGGGTGCAACGGGAGGATTTATCCGCAGACCATTCTTGTTACAAGCTATTTTTCAAGGAATTATTGCAGGAGTTATCGGTATGGCGTTCTTGATGACCGTGTTTTTTGCCGTGAATAATATTTTAGATATCATTGAAATAAATCTCTCACTTTTAGAGCTAGCAATCTTGTTTGCTTCCATACTCATCATCGGTGCTTTGCTGACTTTGGTTTCCACTTGGTTTGCTTTGAATAAGTACTTGCGTATGAAATTGGATGATTTGTATTAATTTAGCGGTTCAATTCTGTATTATGAGCAATTTTGATTTTCCTATTAAAAAACAAAACATCCGCATTATCTTAATCGGGTTGGTAGTAAATATCGTTGGCTACTTATTAATGATTGGCGGTGGTTCTGATAGCCCAGCTGAGTTCAACTCAGATGAATTGTTCTCTACCGTTCGTATCACAGTTGCTCCCATATTGATCGTTCTTGGTTTCGGTATCATCATTTACGGAATCATGAAAAAATCAAAACCTACAAATACAGGAGAATAATTCATGAATTGGTTTGAAGCAGTAATATTGGCGCTCATTGAGGGCCTAACTGAGTTTTTGCCTGTTTCGTCAACAGGACACATGATTTTAGGTTCCGCTTTTATGGGAATTGGAAACGACGATTTTACCAAATTGTTCATGATTGTGATTCAACTTGGAGCTATTTTAGCGGTATTCGTTTTGTATTTCAAACGCTTTTTCCAATCCATTCATTTTTACCTCAAACTGATTGCGGCTTTCATTCCAGCAGCTGTTTTTGGAGTGCTTTTTTCAGATAAAATAGACGAATTGCTTGAAAGTCCTCTTGCCGTTGCTTTATCTTTGGTAATAGGAGGAGTGATCTTGTTGTTTGTGGATAAATGGTTCAATAAACCGCGCATTCACGAAATGGACGAAATGACCTATTGGGACGCTTTGAAAATCGGTTTCTTTCAATGTATTGCCATGATTCCAGGTGTATCGCGCTCTGGTGCTACAATCGTTGGAGGGATGAGTCAGAAAATGAGTCGCAAACTGGCAGCTGAATTTTCGTTCTTTTTAGCCTTGCCAACCATGCTTGGAGCAACTTTGAAAAAATCAATGGATTATTTCGAGAAACACGACGCCTTGACTTCGGATCAAATTCAAAACTTGGTGATTGGAAATGTGGTTGCATTCATTGTAGCCATCATTGCTATCAAAGCGTTTATTGGTTATTTAAACAAACACGGTTTTAAATTATTTGGTTGGTACCGCATCGTTGCAGGCTTGATCATTTTGATTTTGATTTTTGCTGGTGTTGAATTGAAAGTCGTTTAAGATGCTGACCGAATTTGCTCAAGGAGCCACCATTTTAGTAGATAAACCGCTTCACTGGACCTCTTTCGATGTTGTCAATAAATTGCGTTGGCATTTGCGTACCCGTTTGGGCGTAAAGAAATTGAAAGTTGGTCACGCCGGAACACTCGATCCGCTTGCAACAGGTTTATTAGTGATTTGCATTGGGAAACACACCAAGTTGATTGAATCCTTAACCGCCGATGGAAAAACCTACACAGGAACCATCTTATTAGGAAAAACAACACCTTCTTACGATTTGGAAACCGAATACAACGAAACGTTTCCAATCGATCACATCACAGCAGAACTGCTAGAAGCAACAAGACAGTCATTTCTTGGGATTCAACAACAGGTACCGCCTTTGTTTTCAGCAAAACAAGTGGATGGGAAACGCGCTTATGACATTGCAAGAGCGGGAAAAACAATCGAATTGAAAGCCAATCAAATTGAAATCACTGAATTTACGATTGATGCTACTCGTTTTCCTGAAGTAGACTTTAAAATCAGTTGTTCGAAAGGCACCTATATTCGCTCAATAGCACATGATTTTGGAAAAAAATTAAATGCTGGAGCAACGCTCATTCGTTTGCATAGAACGGATTCAGGCGGTTTTTCAATGGACAATGCCAAATCTGTAGATGAGTGGATTGCATTCTTCTCAGAGCAACCCTTGTAAACAGCGTCGATTTTTATTACCTTTGCACTCCTTTTGACATTTTTTTTCAATGTTAAAAGTTTACGTTTAATCTTTCTTTGATGGACAAAATGAAACTTTCAGAATTCAGTTTTGATTTACCCGATGAATTGATCGCCGAATACCCTAGCGATAATCGCGATGAAGCACGATTGATGGTTATTCACCGTGAAACGGGGAAAATTGAGCACCGCTTATTTAAAGATATTATTGAATATTTCAATGATGGCGATGTGATGATCATGAACAACACACGTGTTTTTCCTGCACGTATGTATGGCAATAAGGAAAAAACTGGAGCTAAAATCGAAGTGTTTTTACTTCGTGAATTGAATCGTGAAAGTTTGTTGTGGGATGTATTAGTAGATCCTGCTCGTAAAATTCGTATCGGTAATAAATTATACTTTGGCGATGATGATTCATTAGTAGCTGAGGTAATCGATAATACCACTTCAAGAGGTCGTACTTTGCGTTTCTTGTTTGATGGTCCTTACGAAGAATTCAAAGCAAAAATTACTGAATTAGGTGAAACGCCACTTCCAAAGTACATCAAACGTGAAGTTGAGGAAACGGATGAAGAGCGTTATCAGACAATTTATGCAAAAGAAGAAGGTGCTGTTGCAGCTCCAACTGCTGGTTTACATTTCTCGCGTGAATTGTTGAAACGACTAGAATTGAAAGGAATTAATTTTGCTGAAGTGACGCTACATGTTGGATTGGGAACTTTCCGCCCGGTTGAAGTAGAGGATTTGACGAAACACAAAATGGATTCAGAACAAGTTATCGTTGGTCAACGTGCTGCTGATATCGTAAACGAAGGGAAACGTAACAAAAAGCGCATTTGTGCTATTGGTACTACTTCCATGCGTGCGATTGAAACTTCTGTTTCTACAGATGGTATGTTGAAAGCTTACGATGGTTGGACGAATAAATTCATTTTCCCGCCATACGATTTTAGCATCGCTGATTCAATGGTAACGAATTTCCATACACCACTTTCAACTTTGTTGATGATGATTTCTGCATTCTGTGGACATGATTTGATGATGGAAGCTTATCAAGAAGCAATTAAAGAAAAATACAAGTTCTATTCGTACGGTGATGCGATGTTGATTTTGTAAGAAAATACACTTTTTTAAGAGAGGCTGTTAGTTTGACTGACAGCCTTTTTTTATAACTAAATAGTTAGTTGGACAGGTAAAATTGCAATTTTACAAATTGTACTGATAATCAATTAGTAACAGGTCATTTTTGCCATTTTTCAATCAATAATCATGCAATGACAACAGCACCAAAGTACAAGCCACTTCTGCTACAATCCCTTTCGCTCTCAATGCTTCAATGAATTCAAAATGCTCCGTTCCCGGATTGAAAATCACTCGCTTTGGATGCAATGCTAAAATAGCTGTTTTATACTGTTCCAATCGCTCAGGATTAATATACAAGGTTACTGTATCTACTTGCCAATTGCTGTTCCATTCTGTTTCAAAATCTATACCTGCTACCGTTCCTTTTCGAGGTCCAAATGCAATAACGGGATGTCCTGCTTTTACCAATTGTGTGATCGCTTTGAAAGCATATCTGTCTGGTTTTTCACTTGCTCCAATGACTAATGTTGTTTTCATGGTGTTTGAATTTTTAGCAAGTTACCAATTTCTAACTCAAACCTATGTCATCTAACTCACCAAGTAGTATTGAATGCTCCTTTTATTAACTTTTAAATAGGGTTTTAAGCTTATCTTTGTGCCATGTTCCAACGAATGATTCAATTAATTTCTGATGAAATTGCGGCGCTTTTTGAATTAAAAAAGACGGAGCGTTTGTGGCACATACCTGTTTTAGCATCCTTGTGTGTTGGTGTTCCGCTTTTGGTTGGTTATTTCTTAAATCGTTTGGATCTTGGTTTGCTTTCTTGTTTAGGTGGATTGGTCATTTTATACATGCCTTCAACTAGCGTAGCAAATAGAATGATCACCTTGTTGGCTTGTTCGTTTGGGTTTTTAGTGGCTTATACAATTGGAATTGTGTTCAGTTTTCATCCGATTGTTTCTGCCATTAGTTTGGGACTTTTTGCTTTCGCAGCACATTGGGTTACCAATTATTTGCAAATCAGACCGCCTGGTAATTTCTTTTTCATCATGCTTGCCAGTGTTTCTGCTTGTGCACCATTTGATCTAGCTTCGGTTCCCACTCGCATTGGATTAATTGCTATGAGTACGATGTTTGCTACAGGATTGGCTTTGGTTTATAGTTTATTCATTGTTTCAAAATACCCGCCCAAAGAACAAGTAACTAGACCTTTGAAACACCAATTTGATCGCATTTTTGAATCGGCAATAGTCGGCGTTTTTATCGGTGGATCGATGTTGGTCGCTAAATTATTGGAACTTAACAATCCTTACTGGATACCCATTTCTTGCCTAGCTGTGATGCAAGGTGTCTCAACACGACACATTTTCCAACGCAGTTTCCAGCGTATTTTAGGGACGAGCATTGGAATGTTGCTTGCATGGGTTTTACTGTCGTTTAATCCAGGACCTTTGGGATTTGTAATGGGTATTTTGATGCTACAATTCATCGTTGAAATGTTGATTGTGCGCCATTATGCTTTAGCAGTTGTTTTCATCACTCCAATGACGCTTTTTTTAGCGGAAGCAGCAAGTAATTCAACACTCACGGTCAATGAATTAATAGCAACGCGCTTTTTGGATATCGTTATCGGAAGTGTAATCGGAGCAATAGGGGGTTGGTTTTTATACCATCAGAAATTGAATCAACAAACGAAAAAGAGTATTCGATTAACGCAAAAGGTACTTCACCGAACACGTTAATCCATTCCTATTGTTGAAATGGGTACATTCAAATGATACCGTTGTTGAATGGCTTTGCAAAAACACTTGGTATAATCTGCTGGAATTTTACTTAAATCAATGGTCAATCGCAAGATCAATGTTTCACGTTTGAAATTTGGTAGATTAACCCCTTTCATTTTCACTGTTTCATAAGTGGTTTTCAGGGGTAAGAATGCTGCATCAACAAAATTGAATTCCAATTGAATGAAGTCGCTAAAATTACCGAATGTAGATTCTAGTTCGGGTAATCTCAAAGCTAAATGAAAGGTTGAATCACTGGTTGCTTCGCTTTGAATGATAACTTGTTCGGCTAATGGTGCAGAAAAAATAACCGTTGTAGCTGTTTGTTGGTTCAGTTTAAATGGTGCTTGCATCGTTTCATTGTACGATGTAATAAAAGCGTCCAAATGTTCAATGGCTAAATCTCCAGATCCAAAATTGATGACTTGAAATCCTAATTGTTCTGCTTGACAAACACCACAAAAATCAGTCACTATTCCATCATGGATGAGTTGAATTTTTTTGCCATTCTTTGTGTCTGCTTTCGCTTTTATTTTCCCCCAATTTTTTGTAGAATCAATGGAATACGGTTTCAAGTAAAATTCTTGTTCAATTTCAGACAAGGAAAGTTTACCCACTTTTGCTGAAGAAAGTGTTTGCGCATGCATTGCTGAAATAGCAAATACAGTTAAGAAGCATGTTAAACAAAGGTGCAAAACCGATTTCATAGGGCTGTTTGGTGTAAACTTAAAAAAAAGACAGCCAATTTGACTGTCTTTCTTACGCTTTTAGTTGTTTGTCATTGTCCAATCAGTTGGAACAATTCGTTTAAATTTGGAGAAATAATGATTTCGATTCTTCTGTTTTTTGCCTTGTCTTTTGGATCCACAGGATGGTATTCACTTCTTCCTGCTGCCATTAATTGAGCTGGATTCATCTTACTATTTCCAGTCATGATTTCAACCACAGCTGTAGCGCGCAAGACACTCAATTCCCAGTTGCTTTTCGGATGATTGGCACTAACTAATTTATCGGTGTCGGTATGGCCTTCAACAATGATTTCTAAATCTTTTTCTGATTCCAAAACCTTTGCTAAATCAATCAATGCTTTTTTACCTTCTACTTCAACATCTGTTTTACCAGATTGAAACAGCAATTTTGCTTCTAGACTCACGTAGATTTTGCCGTTTTTTTCTACTACGGTCAAACCTTTGTTTTCGAAACCTTTTAAAGCATTCGCAACTTTTGTTTTCAAAAGCTTCATTGCATCGTCTTTGCGCTGAATCATTTCTTCCAATTCATTCACGCGGTTTTCACGTTCTTCCAATAAGCGTTGTTTGTTGCCAAGCTCTGTTTCCAAATTCTTCAAAGCTTCCTCTTTACGCAACAATTCTTGGTTTCTAGCTTCAATATCTGCTTGATAGTTAGCAGTTTCTTTGGCTCCGCTCAAGCGCATTTGATCCAGTTTACGCTCATACGCTTCATTTTGCGCAACCATTAAATCGTATTGTGCCTGAAGAAAGCGATAATCTGATCCCAATTTAAGTGTGTCTTTTTTTAAAGTACCGACATCTTTTTTCAATTGATCGTAGCGAGCCTCGAAATCTTTTGCTTTTCCTTCGTTGTCTATCGAACTGCTTTTGTACTTCTCCAATTCTTCACTGCACAATTTCTCTCGTTCAACCAATTCATTGTACTTTTTGGCAGGAACACAGGCAGCAAAACTTGCTAAACCAATAATTAAAATCACTAATTGTTTCATAGGGTTTTTCTCTGTACCAAATTTCAGAAGATTGTGCCTTGATAAATGCATCAAGTGCTGAGACTTTTAAACAAAGACTTTTTAATAGAGCATAAAAAAAAGCCTGCCGAAACAGACTTTAACCAATAACTAAGAAAATGGGTAGGTTTATTCTTGTACTTTCAACACAAATCGGAAAGGATAATCTTTTCCATACATGTCTGCAGTGGGTGTAAAATGCAGGGCTTCAATTTGTTTTAAAATGGATTGGGTGACTGCTTCTGATTGCGAATCAATTTGTTGTATTTCCATTTTACCATCTTCACGAATGTGAATGTTAATTGAAACAACGACTTCTTGTTTGTCTTTCAACAATGAAGTGGGGTATTTGATTTTGCGATTGATTTTTTCTTTTAAGGTACGTTCACCATTTCCAGCAAATGAAAAAGTGGATATTCCAAGAACGAATAGAAGAGTGTTTACGATTAATTTCATGACGCTTTTTTTAAGGTTTTTCTTAAGACAAGGGCATGAAGTAAAAGTTACAAATGGATTTAAAAAATGAGCTTGAATGAAGCTGAAAGGATTGCTAGTAGTGGTTTGCAGAAGCTTGTTAAAAGCTGTTAAGAGAAATTCTTATTGAAATAATGGACACAACTGCTGGTCGCTACTAGGCATTCTACACGGCGAGAAACTGAGGGTGATTTCGTGAGAATGTAAGGTATTTGTTCGCAACTTACTCGTTATAAAATCAAAAGAATACATCATGCGCCAACGATCACCTAAGCGAAATCCAAGAAAAGCGATGACAGCATCCGTATTACGGTAACCCAATCCCACATTAAACTTCCGTTGGTAATCCATCATGATTTGTAATTGCAAATCCACGGGAGCTCCTTTTGTGAAACCCAAGTACATTCCAGGCAAAAAGGTCCAATTCGGATTGATGGCTTTTCGAAAACCGCCATTGATCATTCCATGTACATTGGATTGTGCATTGGTCCCAATTTTTTTCCAATTCAAAGGAATTAAGTTGTAAAGACTCAATCCTGCATAATAGTTTTTACCGTTCCACCATGCACCAAATGTAGCAGTTGGTAACAATTCAGTTGCACTTCCATTGATTACAGGATCGGGAGTAAGTGGTCTTGCTTTGTTTAAGTCGAACGATAATTGTGACATTCCTGCTGCAAGTCCAAGTGAGAGACGATTGTCAATGGTAAAATTGAAATGTCCAGCGTAAGAAAGTTGAACATTGAATTGCTGAAAAGGCCCAATTTGATCATAGTTGACCATTCCGCCAATCCCATGTCGACCGCTCAGTAATTTTTTGCGTTTTGCTTTAAGTGGTGCGCTAACGGTTAGCATCCCGGTTACTGGAGCTCCTTCCATTTTGATCCACTGACCACGAATCGTACTTTGTACTTCCAAACAAGTTTTAATTCCAGTATGTGCAGGATTGATGGCGTATTGGTGATTGGCCCATTGACTTATATGCGAAAGTTGTTGGCTAAAGCCACTAAAACTGATTAAAAAGATTGCTATGCAAATAAAATTTCTCATCGAATAACTGAAACGCTCCCTTTTAAAATTTCTCTTTTTGCATCGTTGAAGTCGATACTGTAGAAGTACACGCCATCTGTAACTGGTTTTCCATTATTGGTACCGTCCCAACTTTTTAAAATGCTGTAGCCTGTGATGTCTGTAATCAGTTGCCCCCAGCGATCATAAATACTCACTTGGGTGTTCGGATAAAATTCGATTCCTTCGATGAGCCAACGATCATTGGTACCATCTCCATTTGGAGAGAAACTTCCTGGTACAACGATGTGATCCGTCACAAAAACGGTGACTTCATCTGAAACTGAACAAAAATTATTACTAGCTGTGACAAAATAGGTTGTAGTAGAATTTGGTGTTGAATAGGTGGTAGCAGTTGAATCACTAGACACCAAAATGGCTGGTGTCCAACTATAAATACTTCCATTACTGGTAGCATTTAACACCACTGTTGTTCCAGAATTGATTGTTTGATCGGGCCCAGCATCAACCACTAAATTGTCAACTGAAATAGGACCAAAAACATAGTTTACTGTTTCTGGACAAACATCAAAACACGTGCAGCTAACGGATAAAACATCACCATCCTGAATGGAGCTGCTTAAAAAATACGGGGTTGCACTTTGTGAAACTAAAACACCATTTAAACTCCATTGAAACAAACTCGTATCGGTGCAATTATCTACATACACAGAATATGCAACTGGATTACTCGGACAAATAACATTGTTTCCTCCAATTGAAATACCTACAGGTAAGCGATCAATTCCTGGTCCACTTGCTTGAATATCAAATGTAGCTTCAGCTGGTAAGACTGCAGCGCCATTTTTAGCTCCATTGATTACGATGTAATAATCGGTATTCGGAAGTAAAGCTGGAGCAAGTAATTGAAAATTGGCACTTCCAGCACTTTCACAATTGCTGACTGTTGTGAAGGTTGCCGCATCACAAGGTACCAATGCATTTACGATGACAGCTTGCAATTGATTGCCTCTATTAGCTTGTGGATTAAATACAAGATTAGTTACGTCTACTGTAACATCTCCTCCGTTATTGTTCGTGGTAAATCGATACCAAACAGAGTTGACACCAGAAAAACAGAACGTGAAATCATCTTCACAATCCGGACAAACAGTTGCCGTTGCAGCATAGTTTGTTCCGTTTGAAATGACATTTGGGCATAAAGGTGTAGCAGAATTACATGCGTCATTTACAGGCTGACTTTTACCTGTAAAAGAGAGTAATAATGTCATTAACAAAAGATTAACAGCCCTCCAAGATCTCATTAGGAAAATGTGTAATTTCCGTAAAACTAACACTTTCAGCGCGATTTTTCATCCTTTTTTCTTAGTTTCACGCCCGCAACTATCTCATGTGTTGATTTTCAAAACATTTTGGCACAGTACATGGAATAGCGGCGAATAATTATAAAACCAAAAGTTATGAATCGAATATTTACACTTTTCTTTGGTCTTCTTCTCACAACACTTGCTTATAGTCAGAAAATGAAACTCGACTATGACAATGATTCTCGTTGGTTTTGGGGAGTAAACGTTGGTACCACTTGGTCTACCGCGGATGTGGCTAAAAAACATGATTGGGGGTGGGGAGTTACCCTCGGAAAATCATTTAATTACGGTATTGGAAAACCAGTAAGTTTTGACTTGCGTGCACGTTTTTTAACCGGTCAATGGTACGGACAAGGTACTGGTTTATACAATGGTTTGGATACAGTTGCGAATCCATTGTATGCGCCATATTCCCAAAATGGTCGTTCTGCTGTGTTAAATCATTACACACGTGCAAATGAATTGAGCTTGGAATTGGTGATTCATGCAAATAACCTGCGTGCAAATACTGGTTGGGATCCTTACATTTTTGGTGGAATCGGTTATACATGGAGCAAAACAAAATTGAATTTGTACAATAATGGCGCTTTGTATAATTATGATTCATTGGCTACAACAGGTGGTTTGAGTAAAACAAACCTGGCTAGTTATATGGATGGTTCTTATGAAACAAATCACAATGGTGATAAATTCTCTGGTGCTTTCATGCCAAGTGTTGGTGTTGGTATCGGTTATCAATTCGGCCCTCGTTTCTCAATGGGCTTGGAACACAAAACAACTTTTACATTAGCGGATAATTTTGATGGTTATACAGCAAAAGGAAAATACAATGATTGGTATCACTATACGAGTGTTTACATGCGTTTCCAAATTCGTGATCACAGTGTCATTCGTGATGATGAGAATTCGTTGAATAACGTCAATAATTATAATAACAATACAACAGTTACGAATACACCACCAATTGTTGATTTTGTGAATCCTAGTGCTAGTGGAACAACCGTTTCAAATCCTTCTTATACGATTAAAGGACGCATTCAAAATGTAGTGAGTTCCAACAATGTGATTTTCAAACAAAACGGGAATTACGTTTCTAATTTTGTGTTCAATCCTTCTAACCAAACATTCGAATGTGTTGTGACCTTGAATCCTGGTCAAAATGTTTTTGAATTAATGGGTACAAATGATTTTGGATCTGATCAAGAAACAACTATTATCAATTACGAACTTAATCAAAATCGTCCTCCTGTAGTGACTTATCAAAATCCTGCAGCTAGTCCTACAACAGTTCAGAATCCAACATTTGCTTTAGCTGCAACAGTTACAAACGTTACTCAACAAAATCAAGTAACGATGACCAATAATGGTCAGCCTGTTAGTTTTACTTTCAATGCATCGAATGGTGCTGTGACTGCTAATTTGAATTTGGTAGTAGGTACAAACATCGTTACAACAACTGGAACAAATCCTTATGGTTCAGATCAAGAATCCACAACGATTATCTATCAACCAGTTCAATCGGTTCAACCTCCTGTTGTTTATTTTATCGATCCAAGTGTTAGTCCTTACACGACATCCAATCCTTCATTCACTATCAATGCTGATGTGTTGAATGTAGATGGTGCGCAAAATATTACCTTTAAACAAAATGGAACCGTGAATCAAAACTTTGTGTACAATGCACAAACTGATGATTTCCAAAGTACAGTTGTTTTGAATGCAGGTCAAAATGTATTTGAAATCATTGGAACAAACAGTGCTGGTTCTGCTCAAGCATCAACGATCATTATTTACAATCGTGTTGCTCCAAAACCACCAATTGTTACCATTACAAATCCTAGTGTGAATCCTTACGAATCAAACAGCGCGAACTTTAATTTAGGAGCAACTGTTTTGAATGTTACTCAAGCTAGTCAGATTACTGTTAAATTGAACAATCAAAACATTCAGTTCAATTACAACAACACAAACAATGGGGTTACAGCAAACTTGAATTTACAAGTAGGAGCAAACACAGTGATTGTTACAGGAACGAATGCTGATGGTACAGATTCAAAACAAACAACGATTATTTACCGTCCAGTTCAACAAGTACTTCCACCAGAAGTGCAGTTTACAAATCCTTCTACAGATCCATTTACAATTAATCAAAATACGTTCACAGTTGTTGCTTCAGTAACTAACGTAACTGCAATTTCAGGTGTGAATGTGAATGTGAACGGACAAAATGTTACCAACTTTACATTCGCAAATGGAGTTGTTACGCTTCCTTTGACATTGATTGAAGGTGCAAATGTGATTACCATTACTGGTACAAATACTGCTGGAACTGATTCAGAACCTCAAACAATTATTTACAGAAAACCGGCTGTTATTCAACCACCAGTGGTGAGTTTTGTAAATCCTTCAATGAATCCGATTACAGTTTACAATCCAGCTTATGCTGTTCAAGCTTCAGTTCGATATGTTGCAGGTGCATCAAATATTACATTGCGAATCAATGGTCAGTTGAGTACAAACTTTACTTACAGTACTTCAAGTGAATTGATGGATTTCACAACAGCTTTGGTACAAGGTGCAAATGTTGTTGAGATAACTGGTACAAATGCAGCTGGACAAGATCAAGCTAGCACAACGATTATTTATCGCATCAATAATCCTGCAGTTCCTCCTGTTGTTACAATTACGAATCCTTCTGCAAATCCTTCTACATCTACTGTAAATACACATGCCATTACAGCAACAGTTTTGAATGTAGATGGCGCACAGAATATACAAGTGATTGCAAATGGTAGCGCTATTTCCAATTTCACATACGATTTAGTGACGAAACAATTGAATTTTGTCATGAATTTAAATGCAGGATCAAATACTGTAACGATTACGGGTACGAACACTGCTGGTCAAGCTTCTGATACAAGAACAATTAATTATTCTCGACAAGAAGTAGTTCTTCCTCCTGTTGCTTCATTCATTAATCCTGCTGTAACTGGTACAACAGTGAATAATTCTGCAATCGTTGTGAGAGCAAAAGTATTGAATGTAACAACAGCTTCTCAAATTGTGTTCATGCAAGATGGACAAGCTTTAAACCCTACTTTTTGGAGTTTCAATCCAGCTAACAATGAAGTTACTTACAATACGAACTTGAACAGTGGGAACAACATTTTTACTGTTACAGGAACTAACTCTGCTGGTTCGCATACGGCAACTACCAACATTAATTACCAAATTCCTGTAGTTGTTTGTGATAAACCAACGATAACCTTAACAGCTCCAGCATCTTCTGGTTTAACTGTAGATGAGGCATCTTACAATGTGATGGCTACGATTATGAACATCACCTCTGCAAACCAAGTTCAAGTATTAGTCAATGGAACACCACAGAGTGCTGGTTCATATAATGCAACAAGCAAAGTGTTTAACAAAGCTGTTACATTGACTGAAGGGCAAAATGCTATATCTATTGTTGCAACTAACAGCTGTGGTGAAACAACCGTTTCAACTGTGATTATTTACGTGAAGCCTGCAGCACCATGTTTAATTCCAACAGTCACTAGAATTGAACCAGTTTTAGATATTCTTACTGTTCAATCTAATTCAGTATTGATCAAAGCTGCTGTTACAAATGTTACTTCTGCAAGTGAAATACAATTGCAAGTAAATGGTGTTGTCACGAATTTTAATTACGATGCTGCTACTCACCTTGTAAGTGCAACCGTAAATTTAAATGAAGGTGAAAACCAAGTTAAAGTTACTGTTACAAATGCATGTGGTACGAATTTCATCAAATGGATGATTACACGTAAAATATGTAATGCACCAACTATTGTCTTGAACAATAGTTCAATTCCACTGAATTCTACAACATTCAATGATAATTTAAATTATGTTGCAGCAATTACCGGTGCATCTTCAAGCTCACAAATCATTGTTACTTTGAATGGTCAAAATGTTGGATTTGTTTACAATGAACAAACGGGAATCCTTACCATCAACCAAGCATTGAATCTTGGAGTGAATTCATTTACTATTAAAGTACAAAATGAATGTGGAAATGACTTTGAGAAATTTGGAATTACCAGAAGACAAGAAGTTGTAGTGAATCCACCAACGATAACAATTACAAATCCTGCAACTAGTCCTTATCAAATCAGTCAAAATGGAATGACTGTTAATGCAGTTGCAACCAATGTAACAAGTGCTAATCAAGTATCCGTAACTTTGAACGGTGCATCGATTAACTTTAATTTAAATGCTGCTACTGGAGCAATTAGCTTTAATGCAAATTTCCAACCTGGAGCAAATATCATTGTAGCAAATGCAGTGAACACCGCTGGAAGTGCATCTGATACTAAAACAGTCATTTATGTTGAGCCTGTAGTAGTGCAAGCACCAATAGTAACGTTTACAAATCCTGCTGCTTGTCCAGCTAGTTTCTCTAGAGGCTTACAAACAATTACAGGAACAGTAGCTAATGTTACGAATGCTTCTCAAGTGTCGATCTTGTTCAATAATACAGCTGTTAACTTTACATCGACAGTATCAAACAATGTGTTGACATTCTCTTTCCAAGTTAACGTAAACATTCAAACAGTGAATCTTCCTATTGTTGTCACTGCAACGAATGAAGGAGGAACGGATACTGAAACTTGTTTGATTTCCATATTAGTTGGATCGGAAGGAGAAAATATCATTCGAAATCCTAATGGCAATAATGGTCATGGAAATAATGAAGATGGTAACGATGAATCGAATCCTGGAAATGGACAAGGTGGTCCAAATGGCGAAGAAGGTGGAACGGTAGATGATGAAAATGGTAATGGTTCAGGTAACAAAGGAAGTGGTAAAACGACTACGACTAAACCTACAACTACAAAACCAACAACTACAACGAAACCAGCAACGACGACTCCGGTTAAACCAACTCCAACAAGACCGTAATTTAAAACAATAGTTTACGAAGCCCTTTCTTTTATAGAAAGGGCTTTTTTGTTTGGAATAAGTCTAAACAAGCAGTACTTTTGTACCGCAATTTAGTTGTCATGACAAAAGAATCCGTATTGGAAGTATTGGGGTCGATATTAGATCCTGATTTAAAAAAAGATTTAGTTTCCCTTAATTTCGTTGAAGATGTACAAATTGATGGGAAATCCATTCAATTAACTGTATTTGCTTCGAATCCTGCTTTACACGCCCGCAAACGCATGCAAGAAGCGGTTGAGTTTAATTTAAAACGAGTTTTCGGGAATGATATAAGCATTCAGTGTACAGTGAAAGGTGTTCCAGCTGAAACACGTTCTGAACATCGAAAAATTCTTCCTGAAGTGAAGAATATCATTGCTGTTGCTTCTGGAAAAGGAGGTGTTGGTAAATCAACTGTTACAGCGAATTTAGCAGGTGGACTAGCAAAAGCTGGTTACCGAGTAGGAATTGTGGACGCAGACATTTATGGCCCAAGTATGCCAACCATGTTTGATGTTGTTGGTGAACGTCCAACCATGATCGATGTGGAAGGCACTCCGATGATCAATCCAGTGATGAGTTACGGCATAAAAATTCTTTCCATTGGATTTTTCTCAAGTCAAGATGATGCAATTGTATGGAGAGGACCAATGGCTGCAAAAGCTATGACACAATTGTTTACGGATGCTTATTGGGGAGATTTGGATTATTTATTGATCGATTTACCTCCAGGAACAGGTGATATTCATTTGTCATTGGTACAAACAGTTCCTTTAGATGGCGTTGTCATTGTGAGTACTCCTCAAGAAGTGGCTTTGGCAGATGCTCGAAAAGGAGTCAACATGTTCAAATTGGATACGATCAATGTTCCAATCGTTGGATTGGTTGAAAACATGGCTTGGTTTACTCCAGCAGAATTACCTGAGAATAAATACTACATTTTTGGTCGTGATGGGGTGAAAAACCTAGCTGCAGGAATGAAAGAAACATTCTTAGGACATATTCCTTTGGTACAAGGTGTAAGAGAATCTGGAGATGTGGGTAGACCTGCTGTTTTTCAGGAAAATACACCAACTGCAAAAGCATTTGAAGAATTAGTAACTATCTTTGTAGATGAGGTGAAAGCGATCAAAGCTCGCAAAGCCGTAAAAGCACTTTAATGATGGCATTGGATAAAGTAGATTTAAGCGAAAAAATCAATATCTCCTTGAGCGAATTACGTCCGCATTTACATGCAGATGGTGGCGATATGGAATTGGTGGAAATAACAGACGAAGGTATCGTGAAAGTGCGATTGTTGGGTGCTTGTAGTGATTGTACTATGAGTATGATGACCATCAAAGCAGGCTTGGAAGAAGCTGTGAAAAAAATAGCTCCAGAAATAGTTGCTGTTGAGGCAGTTAACTAATTCAAAAACAAAATAGATGATGGAAAAGATGCTTTTGGGCATCTTTTTTTTATGGAATCAACTGAAGGTTTACATCCCTACCTAAATTGAAAACATGAAAACGACCTTCTTTTTCTTATTAGTTAGTTCTTTTTTTGGATTTAGTCAAAAAGGTGCGGTGCATTTGACTTTGTTGGACCAATCCAAATCGTGTTTTTATGACGAAGCGAAATTGGTTTTTTATCAAGTGGATGCCACATATAAATTCAACTACTTGGATTCCACATTTACCGATCATAAAGGAACAACCCCAATTCTCCAATTGCCAGCGGGGATAGTTTTTGCCAACTGTTATTCCAATCAGCAATTTATTGGTACAATCGAAATTCCTGTTCAAGCGGGACAATGTGTTCAATTGGTCGTTAATCCAATGACATCCAATTTGAATTTTGGAAATTCGGTTGAATTGGTCAAAGATCAAAATGTACCTCAACAAAAGTCTATCAATGAAATTGAAGGAGAGGAATATGGAATAGATGAAGTGACGATTACTTCTTTGCGATTAACTCCAGGTGTTAGTTGTTCGGTTAGTAGTGTGAGTATTACTAGACAAGATTATGTTTCTTCTGCATCTCAATTTAATCAACTGTTTGGAACGAACTCTTTCAATTCGATTAACGACATTTCAGTTCGTGGGGCAAGAACAGATGCCAATGTGTATTTCATCGATGGAGTGAAAACCAGATCGGTTGTTGTCCCTCAAAGTGCTATTTCATCGGTGACGATGTACACCGGCGGCATTCCAGCCAATTATGGGGATGTAACAGGAGGTGTGTTTGTTGTTGAAACAAAAAGTGCTAACGATTATTACTCAGGTCATTCCACTTCGAATTACGGTTATCGAACACGTGCACTTCGAAGTGGTACTTCTGATGATCTTTATCCTGAAAAACAATTTTCAGTGGACCGTTTTCCTACGATTTATGAGAACATGTTTCAATCGCCTTTGGACGCACCACATTCTACTTTTGGAATTGATGTAGACAGAGCAAGTTGGAATTACATTCGAAGAATCATCAATCAAGGAGGGACTTTGCAAAGAGATGCTGTAAAGATGGAAGAAGTCATCAATGCATTTGATTACCAAGACCACGATTTGAAAAATCAACCAATTGGTGTGTTTACAGAACGGATGGTATGTCCTTGGAATACCAAAAACGAATTGTTGGCGATTCATTTAGAAGCGAGTGAATTGCCTCAAGACAAACCCCGTCAAGCGCATCAATTGGTTTTCTTAATCGATGTTTCAGGTTCGATGCAAAGTGCAGATAAATTGCCGCTTTTACAAGCTTCCATGATTGATTTGGTGGAGTCGCTTGATGAAAGAGATCAAGTAGCCATTGTTACCTATGCAGGTGTAGAATCGGTGGCACTTGAACCCACAACTTGTTCAGATAAAAGTAAAATCATTCGTGCGATTGAAAACCTTACCGCTGGAGGTTCTACCAATGGAATGGGAGGGATTCGTAAAGCCTATGAATTGGCAAACTCCATTTATGACCCGCAAGCTAACAACCGCATTTTATTAGCAACAGATGGTGATTTCAATGTTGGAATTAGCGATCCAAAAGATCTGGAAAGCTACATTGCTCAACAACGAGGAAAAGGAATTTATTTAACAGCTTTGGGCTTTGGAATGGGGAATTACCGCAACGATGTATTAGAAACGTTAGCAGATCGTGGTGATGGAAATCATTTTTACATTGGAAACCGGCAAGAAGCTTATGAAGCATTAGTGAAAAACACTGGCAACATGATCAACCTCGCTCGTGATGTGAAGTTAAATGTGCAATTCAACCCAAATACGGTGAGTTCTTATCGCTTGATTGGTTATGAAAACCGCTTGATGCCCTCTAGAGATTTTATTGATGATACCAAAGATGGAGGAGAGATGGGTTACGGTCATCATGTTGTTGCCTTGTACGAAATAGAATTGGGTAAAGCTGAAGAAGGATTGGATGCAACTTACAGTTCAACAAAATCTTCCAGAAATAAAACAGATATCGCCGAAGTGAATTTGCGCTATAAATTGTTAGAAGCTGCAAACAGCGAAGAATTTAATTTCTATGTCAAACAAAAAGATGCTTTCGTTACAAATCCATTATTGATTACAGCTGCTGCTTTCGGTTTGGAATTGCGATCCTCGGTTTATAAAGGCACTGTCGATGCTGCCTTACTTGAAAACTTAAAAGCACAATTGGGCAAAAGTGAAGCTGAATTGCAATTGAAAGAAACGATAGAAGCTTATCTGCGAAATTTATAAATCCAATTAAGATACTTACTGATTCAACCATTCCTTGAATGCCGCAACTCGCTCTCGACTTACGATGGTTTCGTCGCCGTTCAAATGCAAGGTTTGAACTTTTAAACGCGAATTGAAGTACGCTGCCATTTTTTGAATGCAATCGATGTGTAAAATGACTTTTCGATTGATGCGAAAAAAATGCTCCGGCTGTAAGTTGCTTTCCAATTGATCCAAAGTGAAATCTATAGGGAAGCGTTTTCCTTGGTGATTGATCAAAAATACCATGCCATCTTCCGAAATAAAATGACAAATTTCATTGGTTTTAATGGAGTGTATGTTTTCACCCAATTTCACTAAAAATCGTTGCTTGTAATTGGGTGTTGACTGTAGATTTTGGATTTGAACAATCAATCGTTGCTGTTCTTGAATGGTCAGTTTACTGAACTTGTTCAATGCTTTCGACAATTCCAAGCCATCGATTGGTTTTAACAAATAGGCAATGCTGTTTAATTGAAATGCTTGAATTGCATATTGATCAAAAGCTGTCGTGAAAATGACTGGAATATCAATTGAAATTTGCGAAAATAAATCAAAACTGCTGCCATCCGCTAAATGGATATCCACCAACATCAAATCTGCTGTCAATCCATTTTCAAATGCATTCACACTTGCTTCTACACTGTCTAATTGCGCAATGACTTGGATACTTGGATCTATCTTGTGAAGTAAACGTACCAAGTGTTCAGCTGACAATTGCTCGTCTTCTATGATGATTACTTTCATAAGGTTTTAAGAAGTGGAATTTTAACGGTAAAGGATGTTTCAGTATCTTCAACGATGACAGCTTTAGAACTGAAAAATTGATAGCGATCACGAATATTTCGAATACCCGTTTTGGAACTTTCTTCTGTCACTTTTCGCAATTTTTTAGTGTTGCTAACAACAAGGTATTCTTCCTCTACACGAATTTCAATGGTCAAAGGAGAAGCAGTTGAAACCACATTGTGTTTGATTGCATTTTCCAATAACAGTTGTAACGATAAGGGCGGTAAATGGAGTTGTAGTGATGAATCAGGAATATTTAAAACAACATTCAAATTGGGGGAATAACGAATGTTCAATAAGTAAGCATAGGATTCAATGAAAGCTATTTCATGTTCCACACTGACCAATTCGTTGTCTTTGTTGTCCAATAAATAACGATACACTTTTGAAAGTTGGTTCACAAAATCAACTGCTTTGTCTTGGTCTTTGTAAATGAGAGAAGTGAGCACGCTCATGTTGTTGAACAAGAAATGGGGGTTGACTTGGTGTTGTAAATTTTCCAATTTCGCTTGTGCCGTGAGTGCTTTGTGTTGTTCGATTTCAACCAATGATTGTTTCCATTTTCTAAAAATTTGAAGACCAAATTCTACAAATAGAATCATGATACTTATGTTGATTGCAATTCCCAAACAGATATAGAAAATATTGGGGTCTTTTACCAAAGGGAAGTGACAGATGTAGCTATCAAAAAAGGCGCCCACGGTCATGATCGAAGCAACACAGATTAAAATACTTCCCAACATCACTAAAAAGAAGCGCTTCACAAACGTTTTCTCCCAAGGCCAGAATTTGCTTACCCAGTGGTCAAAACGCAACGTTCCTTCCCACACTAAAAATGTGATAATGATGGATTGAAGAATTGAAAAAAGAATGTTTCGTGTGGAATTGATTTCAAAACCAGGTGGCAAGGGTAAAATTGCTCGCATCACAAAACTGATCACAATTCCTGTGAAAAACATCCATACAAAACGCCATTTTGATTGTAACATCTTAACTAATTTAGCATTTATTCCCTAGTTGACTTGCTCGTTCTAACCATTTTGCTCTTTTCTCAGGAGTTGAAAAACGGACATTGGCAAACCCAGTCACTCGCTTTACTTTAAATCCACAAAAAGAAAGGATCATTTTTTTCAATTGCTTCAATCCTGGAGCACCATTGATGAGTTTATAATACCAAATCGGTTGATCAATCGTGTAGAGAATCTCAGCAGTCCTTCCAGCTAATAATTTATCCCACCAAACGCCTTTTTCTCTGTATTTGAAAGCGAAACCGGGTAAAAAAGCACGATCAAATAAACCCTTTAACTGTGCTGGCAATCCTCCCCACCAAATCGGATGAATGATGACTAAATGATCGCACCATTTCACCCATTCTTGTACTTCAAGTAAATCCGTTTCCAATTCTACTCGCTTTGAATAACCAAACGATAGATTGGGATTGAATTTCATGTTTGACAATTGCAAGTAGCGCACCTCGTTTTTGCCGTCAATTGATGCTCCTTTGATAAATGCATCCGCCAAAGCGTGATTAAACGAATCTGGATTTGGATGTCCGTTTATGACTAAAATCTTCATACTTAAAATTGTAAACGGTAAACAAAATTCGGGAAGAAGCCAATTTGGTAGGCCGTGTTGATGGAGTTGGTAACGGGATTGTATCGCTCTGCAAAGATGTTTTTGCGATTCGTCACGTTGTTCACATCAAAGAACCAAGACTGACTGATTTTGCGTTTTTTCGCATTCAAGGTGAAACCAACTTTGACATCCAAGCGCATGAAATCAGCATATTTTTCTGTGAAAGCATACTCATCTCCTTTGAGGATTTGTTGTTGGAACAATTGGGAGCTCACTAAATCAACAGGCGTGTAAAAACGTCCACCTGCATGCGTGAATTTCACATCCAAGGTAAGAGCATTGCGTTTTGCTTTTCCAACTTTCACTTCTTTCCCAATCAACACATTGTAAACATAACGACCGTTGAAAGCTGTGTTTCGCTCTATGCCATCGCTTCCAGTATATTTCGCTTCATAAAGTGAACCTGTAATCAAACCATAAAATCCTTTAGAGAAGAATTTTTCAATGGTCAACTCGACACCGTAATTTTGACCCGTTCCATCGTTGACCAAATCGGTGCGGTTATTTGGGTAAAACGAGGCACCAGCATTCAACATGGAATAGCTGCTTGAAAAGCGATCCACTGGAACATTGTTCAAGTATTGATAATAGATCTCACTTTTGAAACGCCAGTCTTTTAATGGAGTCCAGTCATAAGCTAGAACCAAATGATGACTTCTGGTGAAATCCATGTTTTTGTTCAACAATTGCGCATTCCCATTTGCATCAAGTGATTGTAAAAAATAGGAATCCAAAGCTTGCATTT
Organism: Fluviicola sp.; assembly: GCA_020849495.1. Classification (GTDB taxonomy): domain Bacteria; phylum Bacteroidota; class Bacteroidia; order Flavobacteriales_D; family Crocinitomicaceae; genus Fluviicola. Next base: position 48,097 of record JADLGD010000103.1, on the reverse strand, counting down.
GACTGTGCATACCATAACCAAGATTCAACGATGATTTTTTCCCAACTTGGTATTTCAATCCAAAACGTGGTTCAACGGATAGACTGTTGTTCAATGCTAAATATTGGCTGTGTACACCTAAGTTCATCGTCAATTTATCACTGAAGCTGTATTTGCTGTGAACATAGCCTTGCAACAAAACTGTTTGTTCTTTGGTGTCCCATAATTGTACCCAAAAAGGCTGGTCTTCGCGATTTCTATAGTATAAATCAATGTTCATTAACTCAGCGATGATTCCAGCTTTGATAAACAAACGCGCACTGATTTTTGAATTGTATGAAGTGTTTAAGCTGTAGTTCAATCTTCCGGTTTTGTTTTCAATCGTTCGAACAGCTTCATCGGAAGCATTGATACTGTCTTGCAAATAATTGGATCCCGCATAATTGACACCAATGACCGTGTTGAAATACGATTTATCGTTCACTCGAATGTTGTGTTTGATACCAAATAAACCAATTTGACTCGTGAAATAACTGTCTCTGGTTGGATCAGCGAATAAATCGTTTGTGTCAATTTCTTTGTGTAAGAAGTCGATGCTGCTCAAAGCTCCAATTCCAAAGAAGGTGAATTTTCCAATTTTTGTCGTTCCTGTATTGACTTTGAAACTCAAATCTTGGTAGTAGGGAGTAGCAGCTGTTCCAATCGGTAAACCAATCGTTTGAGCAACACTGGAAAAACCGTAGCGATATCCAATCAAGTAAGAGCTTCCTTTTTCTTTGTTGATAGGTCCTTCTGTGTTGAATTCCAATCCGGTTAATACTCCAAACTGAATGGTATGTTCACGTTTGTCGCTGTTTCCGTTGCGTAATCCCAAATCAAACACACCCGCATTGGCATTACCATACTCGGAAGGGAAAGCGGATGTCATGAAATCAGAGTTGCGCAATAAATTGGTATTGATGGCACTCACTGGTCCACCAGTTGTACCAATAGTTGAGAAGTGATTGGGATTTGGAATGTTCATTCCTTCAATACGCCATAACACGCCAATCGGTGAATTTCCACGAATCACAATGTCATTTCGAGAATCGTCTGGTGAACTTACACCAGCAAAATTGGATGCTAAACGAGCGGGATCCGAACGACCTCCTGCATAGCGGTTCACCTCTTCCATGGAGAACGAACGTCCACTCACAGTGGTTAACTCGTTGTTCATGTCGTTGTTTTTATTGGCATTGATCACCACTTCACCAATATCCGTCACACTTTCTTCCAGTTGGATTTCTAAGACTTCTTCTTTTCCAGAAGTGAGCACCACATTGTTTCTTGTTTGTTCGATGTAACCTGGAAACGAGATGCGAACATCGTAACGACCCGGAGCCAAATCAGTGATTCTAAATTTTCCGTCCAAATCTGTGACACTTCCTTTTTTGGGTTCTGAACCTACAATTTCTATTTGCACTCCAGGTAATGGTTGAAGTGATTGTTTGTCCAAAACGGTTCCTTTAATGGTTTGTGTGTTTTGAGCGAATAGTGCGAAGGGAAGGATTCCCAATAAAAAAACGAATAATGTTCTCATACAACAGTTTATCTTTTGTGGTACAAGATTACTGACTTCTCTAAAATGATGCGCAATAAAAAATGGTGAACTGTTGAATTTGATGGATGAATTGTAAAGACTTCATTTTTGGATTGTTGATTTTCTAAAAATGAATTCAAAAATAGCTTGAATAAAAATTTATTGACGGATGTTTTAGTTTTTGAAAATCACATCTAGCAACTACAAAAAAACAGGTGATATTGCAATATTACCGAGATTAAAATTTTGATATATAGTGTTTTAAGCTTGTTTTTTTTTATTAGAGTGGTATTATTGGGTGGGTGAAACTTGGGAACAAAGGCAGTTTTAAGAAGGTTAAATGTTTTCGGTAATATTGCAATATTACCGAGATTAAAACGCTGGAAGTGAGATTTTTATAGGCTTATCCAAGGTTTGATTTTTTCTCCTTTCACTCTTCTTCCTCATAAAAGTTTATTAATGAATAATCCGTGAAAATCAAGATGAACTATTTATAGAAGTTCGTTTAACTTTTTCTTTCAAACGATTTACAATTCATCTTTCTTTCAAAAATTTATGCGATCCATCGCAACCAGGCATGCGTTTCGATAAGCCACAAACACAATCCGTAAATCCTTTTCCATCCAAAATGCGTTGGGTGTATTTTTCAATACGTGCTTCTCGTGTTTTAGCTTGTTTAGCTTCGGAGAAGTGCAATAAATACGCTTTTTGTCGACCTGGAGTTAGTGCGTAAAATGCTGTGTTAAGCGCAGGTGATTGGTTTAGTTTCGCTTGAAATTCTTCAGGCATTTCAAAAGCTTCAACTGGTTTTAAAGGAACTTGCAATCCTGCTTTTTCAATCTCGATGGCTTCAAAAATCGTAGCGCGGATAGTTGATTCCCATTCCATGATTTGTTGCACAGATGTAATTCTGATCTGACGAGCTGCTTGCGAATTTTCAGTAGGTTGTGTCAAAATACCATCTGCATTGCTGAGCAATGCGCCTTTGAAAAAGTTGAGTGCACAGTATTCTTTGAAATCATGAATGATCAAAATGTTTTTCGATTGTAATGTATAGCAAGGAACTCCCCATTTTTTCTCTTCTTGGAGTTGACAATCCAAAACAATTTTGCGCAAAAGGTTCATTTCTTGTTGCCATTTTTTTGTTGCCTGAAAAAAGAAATCGAGTTCTGGGTTCATGATAAAAACATTTATTGTAAGTAAAAGTAGTTTTTTTAAGCAACTCATAAATTCATTAATTTAGAAGTTCTGTCTTAAAATCACTCGTTAAATCCTTAGAATGGTGGCTAAATTTAGATGAAAAAAACAATCAAATATTTAATTTTATTTTTACCCCTTTTGGGTTGTGTGTATCAAAATAAAGAATAAAAGCATACCAATATGAAACAATTTCATGAGATAAAGGAATTGAATAAATTATTACTTCTGAGTATACCAAAAGATTCTTTCTTTGTGTTAATGGTAATAATGGAGTCAATGTATATCAGTTTGATTCAACAACTTTATCTGAAAAGGATTCTATAAAGTTAATTTCACTAACGACAAAAAATTTTCTTTATATATCAGGTTCTAGAAAATTAGGATATGAGTATGAATATGAAAGTTCTTTCGGTAAAGATTTAAGTAAAACTACCTTTTACAATTATTTATTTTACGAAGGAAATATTAAGAATTATCACAGACTAAATAGTGTTAATGAAACAATTCTATTAAAGAAAATAGAGCAAAATTGGTACAAATGGATCTATATTGATTAATGACATATTTTGAATAGATCGTTTGAATTAAAAGTTGATGAAGACCTTTCTAAATGATTTTTTCTATCAAAAAAAAAGTCGAAAGATAACTCTTCCGACTTTTAATGTTTGCTTTTGAATTTTATTTCGCAGCAGCATATTTTTTAGCAACAACATCCCAATTGATGACATTGAAGAATGCGTTGATATAATCTGGTCTGCGGTTTTGGTAATGCAAGTAATAAGCATGTTCCCAAACGTCCATTGCTAAGATTGGAGCTCCTTTGCAACCTTCACCCATTAACGGATTGTCTTGGTTTGCAGTAGAACAAACAACTAATTTTCCACCTTCAACACACAACCAAGCCCATCCTGAACCAAAACGAGTAGCACCTGCTTTCGCAAATTCTTCTTTGAAATGTTCAAACGTACCGAATGCATCGTTGATTGCTTGCGCTAATTCACCAGTTGGAGTACCTCCAGCATTTGGTGCCATCACTTCCCAAAACAAGTTGTGGTTCCAAAAACCACCACCGTTATTGCGAACTGCTGGTTTGTCTTTGCAATTTTGCAAAATCTCTTCAATTGTTTTTCCTTCCAATTCTGTTCCTGCAATTGCATTGTTCAAATTGGTAATGTACGCTTGATGATGTTTTGTATGGTGGATTTCCATTGTGCGAGCATCGATATGTGGCTCTAACGCATCGTAAGCGTATGGTAATTTTGGTAATTCGAATGCCATAATTAGTATTTTATTTTGTTGAACAAATATAGCCACAAAAGAATGAAGCGGAAACCGATTTTCTCTTTTTTTGGCGTTTCATTTTTAATTATTCGGTTAGACCGTATTTCTTTTTGTACTTATAATACAAATCACTTTGAAAATTGTTTGTTGGCAAGAATTCACCATCAATCATGATGACACTTGCTTGATTGGTTCGCATATCCAATGCATTGCCTTTGGAAACAAAAAGCGTTGCCACTTTTCCTTCTTCGATTGAACCAACACTTTTTTCAATGCCTAAAATTTCAGCAGCGCTTAGCGTAATACAACGCACAGCTTCTTCTTCACTCAAACCATAGGCTTTTGCCGTTCCAGCAAGGAAAGGAATGTTTCGTGCATTCATCGCTTCCATGTCTCCTTCGTTTTGCAAACAAAATTTTACGCCTCCAGCTTGCAATAAATACGGTAATTGATACACCAAATCAACCGCATCACCATCCATTTCTGGCAATGAATGCAAACGTGGCAACATCACCGGAATTTTTTTCTCTTTCAATTTTTCAGTAATCATATAGCTGTCGTAACCACCAACAATAACAGGAAACTGAATTTCAAAATGCGCTACGAAATCCAACACGTCTAATAATTGTTGCACTTCGTCTGCATGGATGTACAAGCGTTTGGTTCCATTAAAACAAGCTTTCATGGCCGCAAAACGGATATCAACTGTTCCTGCTTTTTCCGAGTTAAATGTTTTTGCTTGTTCGAAAAAGGAATAAATGCTTTGTTTTTCTTCCGCGTATTTTTCATTGCGCTTTTTCGGGCTCGGTTCTGCCCACCAGCCACCTCCTTGTAACGATGCAGGCCAGTTCAGATGAATTCCATCGTCTTCTCGAACAACGCCGTCTTCCCAGTTCCAACAAGCCGTTTGCATTACAGAAGAAGCACCGGAAATGATTCCACCTCTTGGAGTTGTTTGTGTCAATAAAACGCCATTCGTGCGAACAGTACTTAAAATATCCGATTCACAATTGTATGCAATCAATGCTCGTACATGTGGATTGAAAATTCCTACTTCATTGAAATCATTGGATGCACGAACAGCTTCAATTTCCGTCAATCCCAAAGTGGTATTGGGTGAAATAAATCCAGGATACAAATGTTGACCGCTCAAATCAATGATGGTATCCCATTCTTCTTTTTTATAGGTGTAGGCCAAAGCATTGCGTACAATAACAATTTTGTTGTCTTTGATCCCAACGAGACCTTGTTCGAACACCTGACCGTTTCCAACATGTACCGTAGCATTTTCCAATAAAATACTTTTTGCTTTTTGAGCCCAAGTAACATTCATTCCAGAAAAAATAACTCCGAAGATGAATACGATGATAGCTTGTTTCATTTCTAATTTTTTACTGTTAATGTTCATTTGCTTCAGTTGATGCTTCTTCGCCAACGGTATTGCAATGGTAACTTCCTCTACGTTTTTTAACGAACGGTTTGGTTGGTTCACCTCCTTTACCGGCATCTGCCATTTTTGCAATGATGCGCGCACGTTCTGCTTCCATTGCTTTTTGAGCTTCAAAATCTGCTGTTCGATCAAACAAAATTTCACCATCCACAAGTGTGTACAAGACTTTTGCTTCAACACTTAATGGATTCGTTGTCCACAAAACCAAATCTGCATCTTTTCCTTCTTTCACACTTCCCATGCGATCGTCTAAGTGCAATAATTTAGCAGGGTTCAAGGTCACCATTTTCCAAGCTTCTTCTTCGCTGATTCCACCGTATTTGATCACTTTAGCAGCTTCTTGATTCAATCTTCGACCCATCTCTGCGTCATCCGAATTGATCGCTACCACAATTCCCATTTGGTGCATCAATGAAGCATTGAAAGGCACAGCGTCTTTTACTTCGTATTTGTATGCCCACCAATCAGAGAAAGTAGAAGCTCCTGCTCCATGTGCTTTCATCTTGTCGGCAACTTTGTATCCTTCTAAAATATGCGTGAAAGTATTCACTGTGAAACCAAAAGAATCAGCAACGTGCATCAACATATTGATTTCAGATTGAATGTAAGAGTGACAAGTGATTTTGCGTTCGCCTTTCACAATCTCATACAAAGCATCTAATTCCAAATCTCTTGCTGGTGGAGTTGTTCCTTTTGCAGGATTGGTCAATGCTTCGTGATAAGCCAATGCACGAGAGAACCCATCGATGTACACTTGTTCAACACCCATGCGCGTTTGCGGGAAACGTGTTGTGTTAAAATCACCCCAATTGGCTTGTTTCACGTTTTCACCCAAGGCGAATTTCACAAATTTCGGAGCGTTTTTAATCAGATAATCTTGGGGTAAATGTCCCCATTTTAATTTGATCAAAGCCGATTGACCTCCTACAGGATTAGCTGATCCGTGTAACAATTGCGCTGCAGTTACACCTCCACTCAATTGTCTGTAAACATTGATATCGTCAGCTGTGACAACATCTCCAATGCGCACTTCACATGAAATGGCTTGTCCACCTTCATTGACACCTTTACTGATGGCAATGTGTGAATGTTCATCAATGATACCAGCAGTTAAATGTTTTCCTTCTGCATTGATCACTTTTGCGCCAGCAGGAACGGTGTACGAACTAGAACCACGAATGATGGATTTGATTTTACCGTTTTCAGTAATGACTGTTGCGTTCGAAATGATCCCCTCAGCTTCATTGGTCCAAACAGTTACATTTTCAAAAATAATAGTATTGGAAACCGGTCTTTCAGCATATCCGTAAGCCATGTTAGGGTAGAGTGGTTGTGTATTCACGTTTTCTAAAGGCTTCCAAACAGGTTTGATTTCTGCTTGTTCTTCGTTGCTTTTGTTGCGAATTGCACTCCATTTGATCCAGTTTCCAGAAGTGTTGGTTCCAGTACCTTCAAAAATCCACACACGTGTATTTACAATTCCTTTCAAACTAAAATGATTGCTGGTAGTGCCTTCTTTCAGGTTGAACTGCAAGACGATGTCATTGTCGGTGTAATTCACATAGGCATCAGCTGAAAGGGTGTCCATTTTTTGGGTTCCAGTAACAGGATCATTGACCGATTTGACCAATTTTACTTTTCCTTCTGGACGTTGAGCCGTTCCAGTGATATCAAGGAAGTATTTTGTTCCATCAATATTTAAGCTGTATTTGCCACGTAAATCTGCGTCAGGTAAATCAACCACAATGGTGCGTTCACCTTTTACATAAGTTTCTACCAATTTAGCATCTTGCAGAAAAGGATCGCTGTCAAAGACATTGAATGAAGCCCATTTGTCGGTTTCAATGCTTCCAAATTCTTTTTGAATCCCTAGCATTTCAGCAGGAGTTGTAGTTAAAGCGCGCAAAGCATCTTCAACTGACCAACCATGTGCAAGTGCTTTGTGCATGTTTTTCCAAAAATCAGCAGCAGTTTTATTTCCTTGAGTGGTAATAACAAATGGCACTTTTGATTTTGCTAAAAAAGCAGGGTTTGTTGGAGCTAATTCCCAATGTTTCAAATCGCTTAATGGAATTTGACGGGCAATGAAAGGATCTTTCAAATCATAAGCTTCTGGAAAAGCGATGGGAATGATAAGAGGTTGATTGAGCGTATCAAATACATTTCCTAATTCATATTCATGCCCAGTTCCAACGATTGTAAAAGTGCGATTGAATTCTTTTCCGATTGCTCGTACTCGAAGTAGTTCATACACATCGGTTGTACTAAAAATACTTGGTAGAGCAACTTGTTTGTTCAATGCATCCAGCGAATAGTTAGGCGTTTTTCCATATTGTTGGTGCCACTGCGCATCGTACAAAGCTTGACGCAACAAAGCGATGGATCCCATTTGTGAGCTAGGATAACTCTGATTGGAAGCACCTTTTCTAAACGAAAAAAATGCAGCGGTGTTGGGTTGAACAATTTGTAAACGCGGATCAGTTTTTCCTAAAGTAACAAGCGTTCCTGTACCTTGAGCGATTCCATCGTTTTGATGGGTGACAGCCAAACCGAAGCCCATTTTATTCAATTCATCAATGGCAGAAGCATCGATGTTGTACAAATCAGTTGGGTCGATTTCTGGGTGAATGCTTTCATTCCAGTAATATGGACCTTTTTTCTTGCTTTCATATTGTGGTGAAGGATCCCAGCCGCTTCCTTTAATTTCGGGTAAGCCTACAGAGGTGTTTAATTCGATAAATGCAGGAACAACCACTTTTCCATTGCCATTAATGATGGGCAAGTCATTGGGGATAGAGACAGATTTACCCACCTCAACAATCTTCCCATCTCGAACAATGATGTCACCGTTTTCAATCACTTTTGTCGGTGATACGAGGATGCGGACTTCTGTCAGAACAAAGGAGTTGTTTTTGGGTAAGGGGCTTCCATTTGTAGGGACTGGGAGTTGTCCAAATACTGCAAACGGAAACAGTGTTAAAAGTAGAAATCGGAGAATTTGCATACTTGTTTTTTATTTTGAGAGGTGCAAATTAATGATTCTGAATTGAAATATGTGAGACTATCCGACGAATGCCATCTTTTTTTCGGTAATTTTGTTGAAAACGAGAATTAATTATGTTAGTACACGCACATTCAGGGTTAAGATGGTTGGCTTTAGCACTATTAGTGTTTGCCATTGTAAAAGCATTTGCTGGAATTCGTTCTGGAAAATACGAGAAGTCGAATAAAATGGTGAATTTGTTTGCCATGGTTTTGTTGCACATTCAAGTGACTTTAGGAACAATTTTGACGTTTTCATCAGGTAAAATGTCTTATGCTGAAGGTTGGATGAAAAACCCACAGTACCGTTTCTTTGGATTGGAGCACATTTTATTGATGGTTTTGGCAGCTGTTTTATTGACAATTGGTCGTAAGAAGGCTGAAAAATTGGAAGATTTAAGTAAACGCAATAAAACAATCGCTATATGGTACACCATTGCTTTAGTTTTGATTTTAGCAGGTATTCCATGGCCATTTAGAGAAATTTTAGGAGCAAAATGGTTCTAAGGTATTTTACAGTTTTTGCAGGATTGTTTCTCATCACCTCTTGTGGTGGGGAAGCTCCTGTTGTTGAGAACGAAGATCCAAAGGTTGAAGAACCAATGGGAACAGAAGAAGCGCGAACGGTTTATACTTTGAATTGTGCTTCTTGTCATGGACAGGATGGTAAATTGAAAGCATCCAATGCAGCAGATTTATCGAAAAGTGAAATGGATGATGCACACATCAAGCAAACCATTTTGAACGGAAATGACAAAGGAATGATGCCTTATAAAGAAATGCTTTCTGCTAGAGAAGTTGAAGGTTTGGTGAAATTTGTTAAAACACTACGAGAGGAATAATGTCAGAAGGTCACGTATTAGTTGATGCTACGGAAGAACGTTGTGTTTTGGTTGGTTTGATTACATCAGGCACAAGCGAAGAGCAAGCACATGAATATTTGGATGAATTGGAGTTTTTGGCTGAAACAGCTGGAGCAATGACCGTTCGTAAATTTTTACAACGTTTGCAAATTCCCAATCCAAGAACCTATGTGGGAACAGGAAAGTTGGAAGAAATTCGCGATTATTTGAAGCAAGAAGAAATCGAATTGGTCATTTTTGATGACGAATTGTCTCCTTCTCAACTGCGCAACATCGAACGCGATTTGGAATGCAAAGTCTTGGATCGAAACATTTTGATCTTGGATATTTTTGCCAGTCGTGCGCGTACATCTCACGCTAAAACCCAGGTGGAATTAGCACAAATGCAATACATGTTACCCCGTTTGAAACGTTTGTGGACACACTTGGAACGACAAAAAGGGGGGATTGGTTTACGCGGTCCGGGTGAATCACAAATTGAAACCGACCGTCGAATCATCCAAACACGGATTGCTTTATTGAAAGAAAAATTAAAGGAAATTGATAAACAAATGGCCATTCAACGAGGTAATCGTGGTCAATTGGTTCGAGTAGCTTTGGTGGGTTACACCAATGTTGGAAAAAGTACTTTGATGAATTTGTTGAGCAAATCAGATGTGTTTGCAGAAGACAAACTCTTTGCAACCTTGGATACAACAGTTCGAAAAGTGGTGATTGATAATTTGCCGTTCTTACTTACAGATACCGTTGGTTTCATTCGCAAATTGCCACATCAATTGGTAGAGTCGTTTAAATCCACGTTGGATGAGGTGCGTGAAGCTGATTTATTGATGCACATTGTTGATATTTCGCATCCAAATTTTGAGGATCAAATTCAAATTGTGAACGAAACATTGGCAGAAATCGATAACAAAGACAAGCCAATGATCATGGTTTTCAATAAAATTGATGCCTATCATCCGGAAGAATTAGAAGCAGAAGATGTGGATTCGGAAGTTGCGATGACATTGGATGAATTGAAACGTACTTGGATGAACAAATTGGATGCTGCTCATTGTGTATTCATATCGGCTGAAGACAAAACCAATGTGGAGGAATTACGTGAAAAAATGTACGATGAAGTCAAACGCATTTTTGCTATCCGTTATCCTTACAACAATTACCTCTATTAATTTCATACTAAGCGAATTACTTGAATTTGATTTCTGGAAATTTGTCGTATTTTAGAAGCATGAGGAACTTACTTGTTTTTCTTTTAATGGGATTTCCAACGTTATTGTTTGCTCAAAGTGAACAGTTGGATAGCTTATTAATGGCTTTGAAAAAACCAGTTTCCAATGATACCATGCGTGCATTTCAATACAACGAATTGGCATGTAATTATTTGGATTATTCCTTGAGTCAAGCAAAAGTGTACCAACAAAAAGGAGTCACCTATTCAAAGAAAATCGGCTATGTGGATGGTGAAATTGATGCCTTAAACACCCTTGGAATCATTCAACGAATTGAGAACAAAAGCAATGCTGCTATTCAAACGTATAACACTGTTATTCAAAAACGCAAACTGCAGGGTAGAAAGGATAAATTAGTTGGAGCTTACTCTAATTTGGGATCCGTTTATTATGAGATGGGAAACAATGCCAAAGCATTGAATTACTACAATAAAGCCTTGGAATTAGCCTATGAAACGAAACAACTAGATTTACAATTAACTGTTCTGATGAACATCGGAGTAGCTTATAAAGCTTCGGGTTTATACAACGAAGCATTAAAAGCTTTTCAAAAAGGGTTGGCGCTCAACAAACAACAGCACGATGATTTTCAAGAAGCGCAGTTTTACCTGAACATAGCTACCGTTTATGATCAACGAAAAATGTTAGATCAAGCCATTCGCTACAATGAAATAGCACTTAAGAGTTTCAGGAAAATGCAAAATTTACGGCTCTCGGGAACTGTTTTATACAATCTTGGCGTTGAATACCGCACGAAAGGAAATTACAAAAGAGTAGCACAAATCATTCAAGAAATGGAGCTACTTGCAGAACAATTGGATGAACCCGAATTTACGAGTTCTTTGGAACAAATGCGTGCGAATTATTTGTCTCAAATCAATCAACCGAATGAAGCATTAGTTGCAATAAATCGAGCGCTGCAATTAGCAGATAGTTCCGTTGATGTGTTGACCTATGCTGATTTATTGTTGACCAAAGGTGATGTGTATTTGCAATTGAAACAATACGATCAAGCGGAAGCATTTTTTTTAGATGGCATCAAGCGAGTAAAAAAAGAAGAAGATCTCATACGTTTAGCTGCAGCCTATAGTAGTTTGTCCACTTTGTACAAACAAAAAGGTGATTTTAAACAAGCATTAACCTACAATGAATTGTCGAATCAAGTAGCTGAGCAATCTGCTTTAAATGATGTGACGGAACAAATTGCAACCTTGAATGCCATCAATGAATTGGATAAAAAGGAACGCGATTTAAAAATTGCGAATTCAAAGAACTTGTATTTCACTGCCGAGAATAAACGCCAATCCAATTTAATTGTTGCAGGAAGCTTAATTAGTTTATTGATTGTTGTTTTACTGGGCTTGAGTTACAAAGCCAATCAGCATAAAAAACGAGTGAATGTTCAATTGCAGGCTCAAAAATCTGAAATAGAGTTGCAAAAATCGCTTGTTGATGAAAAGCAAAAAGAAATTTTAGATTCCATTCACTACGCAAAACGCATCCAACAGACCCTTTTGGCCCAAGAAACAGTCATTCGTCAACATGTCAATGATTTGTTTTTGTTTTACCGTCCGAAAGACATTGTTTCAGGAGATTTTTATTGGTCGGCAGAACGAGATGGCAAATTTTATTTGGCTGTTTGTGATAGTACAGGGCATGGTGTTCCCGGTGCATTTATGAGTTTGTTGAATATTTCTTTTTTGTCAGAGGCCATCAACGAATTAAACATACAAGAACCAGGAGAAATATTGAATCATGTACGCAAACAATTAATTGCTTACATTTCTCATAGTGGTGCACAAGATGGGATGGATGGCGTGTTGTTTGTTTTTGATAAGGTAAAACAAAAACTGACTTATAGTGCGGCTTACAATGCGCCAGTAGTGGCAAGGGATGGATCTTATTTAGTGTTCCCAGCTGATAAAATGCCCATAGGAATGAGTGATAAAACAGCTTCTTTTACAACACATGAAATTCATTTAGAAGCAAATGATGTGATTTATGCGTTGACAGATGGTTTTGCAGATCAATTTGGTGGTGAAAAAGGAAAGAAATTTAAATCCAAGCAATTACATCATTTATTGTTAGAAAGTGCCAACCTAAATCTCGAACAACAAGCCTTAAATCTCGAACAAGCTTTTGATAATTGGAAAAGTGATTTCGAACAAGTTGACGATGTAACTGTTTTAGGACTACGATTTATCTAATGGAATTTTTAAAAACATACAAACAGTTCATTTTACTTGCTGTACTGATCATATTTCATACGGTGGGTATTTTTGGATTATTGAGTGATTCAAGAGCTTATTTTTTGGGCTTAAGTCCGATGAATCTTTTATTATCCGTACTGTGTTTATGGATTTCTTTCAAAACATTTTCCCAAAAGCGCTTGCTGGATTTTATGTTAGTTGGAATCGTAGGATTTAGTGTCGAATTAATTGGTATTCATACAGGTTTACTTTTCGGGAATTATGTTTACGGAGCCAATCTTGGATGGAAATTGTTTGATGTACCAGTGATCATTGCAGCTAATTGGGTCATGTTGAGTTATGCAAGTGTAGCGTTTGTTGTCCGACTAAAAACTTCTATTGTAGTAAAAGCATTGCTTTCAGCGAGTATCATGACAGCATTAGATTTCTTAATAGAACCGGTAGCAGTTGCAAGTGATTTTTGGTCTTGGCACAACGGAATTATCCCAGTTTACAATTATGTTTGCTGGTGGATTATTTCCTTTTTTGTGCACCTTTGGATAATAAAACGCAAAACAAGTGAACAAAATCCTGTTGCTGTTGGTTTATTTGTTATCTTGATACTGTTTTTCGGGATTTTAAACTTTGTATAAGATGTATTGGTGGGGACCTTTTGTGTTGATTGCAGCTTTCATCGGAATGGAGTTTGTTGCTTGGTTGGCGCATAAATACCTTATGCACGGATCCATGTGGTTTTTCCATGAAGATCACCATAAAGTAAATGGTGAATTGTTTGAAAAAAACGATGTTTTCTTTCTCATTTTTGCAATACCTTCTTGGTTGTGTATCATGTTAGGGATGATGTATGACTTTTATGTGCCGGTTTGGATTGGTTATGGAATTGCTGTTTATGGAATCGCCTATTTTCTAGTGCATGATGTGTTTATACATCAACGCTTTAAATGGGTGAAACAAATTGAACACCCTTATTTTACGGCTATTCGTAAAGCACATAAAATACACCATAAACACACTTCTAAAGAAGAGGGCGAGTGTTTTGGGATGTTATTGTTTCCAATGAAGTATTACAAAGAAGCGAAAAAGTACCACTTCAATAAATCAGCAAAAGCATGAGTTTGTACCTATGGATCATACTTGGAACAATTGCAGGTCCATTTTTTTTGAGTTTTGATAAAAAGGTACATTTCTATACCTATTGGAAGTCAATTTTTGTAGCAATAGCAATTGTTGGTACTTTCTTTATTATTTGGGACGCTTATTTCACCAGTCAATCCATTTGGGGATTCACACCAAGGTACTTGATGGGGGTATCGATGTTCGGTTTGCCTCTTGAAGAATGTTTGTTTTTCCTCGTAGTACCTTATGCTTGTTTGTTCATCCACGAAGTATTGAAAGCGTATTTTCCAACGATCAAAACAGAGCTTTTAGGAAAGGTTTTCGCTTTTGCTTTCGGAATGTCAGGATTGCTTTTCAGCGCTATTTACCTCAATAAATGGTACACCTTAACTGCTTGCAGCTTGGCTTCTTTGTTGGTGATTGGTTTTGCTTTTACTGCAAAAGTGAAGTGGTTTGGCAATTTTGCTTTCACTTACATGGTCGCTTTGATTCCCTTCTTAGTTGTGAATGGAATACTAACTGGATTTTTCACACCAGAACCTGTTGTATGGTACAGTGAAGATCATATCATTGGTTGGCGCATTGGCTCCATTCCATTTGAAGATTTGTATTACAATTTGTGCATGTTATTACCCATTGTTGCCATTCATGAATGGATGAACAAAAAAAAGGCAGCTTAAAAAGCTGCCCTTGAGTATTGTATAAAGTGAAAATTAGATTTTCTCTAATTTTGTTACGTCACCACTTCCATCTGTATCTTTGATCCACAATTCTTTGTTTGTCAAACGAGTTATAGTTGAAATTTCAGGTTCAGAATAAGTTACTCCAAAAATCACAACAGGAACAGTAACACTTAATTGTTCTTTATCAGAAACAAATTCCCATGTTCCTTTAGTAGATACATTACCACTTTTAATAGTAATTGTACCATCTTTTTCTATTAAATAAGTATCTGAGCTAGTTTCGGCAACTACAGATCCATCAGATCCATCAACGTATTCTTTTATATCCCATTCACCAGTTAAGCGAGCTTTTTTAGTTAATAGGGTAAAACCTGGTCCATCTTCGTATTTCCCACAAGAAGCAAGAAAAGTAGTAGCTGCAACAACCGTTGCAAGAGTTAAAATTGTTTTTGTTTTCATATCGATTAATTATGCAAAGCAAATATATAACAGTTTCAACAGAATATAGTTATTTCCTGTCAATTATATTCGTAGGAATCAGCTTATTAATGTTCTCTGTTTAACAAGTAGTCAGCTAAATCGTGTAAAGGTGCTTTGAGTTCTTCTAAAATTGGAAGTGAATTCAAATCAGCCATTGCTTTGTTGTAATACTCATTCATGACTGAAGTTACTTCTTCAACTGCACCTAATTCGATGAATAGTGCTTTCGCAGCTGCTATTTTGCTTTCGTTGGCTGGCATTTGAATCAGTTCCTCAAATCGCGAATCGTTTTTGCTTTCTGCCAAATGTTTAGCTCGAAGCATCAACAAGGTTTTCTTATTGGATAAAATATCTCCGCCGACTTGTTTTCCAAATTTCTCAGGATCGGCATACAAATCCAATAAATCATCTTGTATTTGAAACGCAATGCCTAATTCCACACCAAAATCATAGATGCGTTTGCGGGTATCGTCCGACTGATTGGCTAATATGGCTCCAAATTCCAAGGCACAGCCTAGTAAAACAGAAGTTTTTAAACGAATCATTTCAATGTATTCTGCTTCGCTTACATCTGCTCTGGCTTCAAAATCCATGTCCATTTGCTGTCCCTCACAGACTTCAATGGCAGTTTGGTTAAAACGTTGAAGCAGGGGCGCTAAACGATGGTCAGGATAAGCTAAAAGTTGTTGGTAAGCTTCTACTAATAACACATCACCTGAAAGAATTGCAATGTTGCTATTCCATTTTTCATGTACCGTTTGCATTCCTCTTCTTACAGGAGCTGCATCCATGATGTCATCGTGAATCAATGAGAAGTTGTGAAAAAACTCAATCGCTAATCCCGCATGAATACTTTCTTCTTTAGAAACATCAAATGCTTGAGCAGCCATCAATGTGAGAATAGGACGCATACGTTTACCTCCAATACTTAGGAAATACCGTAAAGGATCGTATAAGTTTTCTGGTGTTTCAGGAAAATGCTTTTGAGTTGCATGTTGCTCTACAAACGCACTTAGAACGGGTAGTTGTTGCATCTTTATTTTAT
Source organism: Fluviicola sp. (assembly GCA_020849495.1). GTDB lineage: Bacteria > Bacteroidota > Bacteroidia > Flavobacteriales_D > Crocinitomicaceae > Fluviicola. The sequence goes on along the minus strand of JADLGD010000103.1, from coordinate 31,937 downwards.
CAATTGTAACAAGTAGTTGCCATATCCACTTTTAACAAGCGGCGCTGCAATTTGTTTTAATTGCTCTTTATCAATAAATCCATTGCGATAAGCGACCTCTTCAATACAACCCACTTTCAATCCTTGACGCTCTTCAATAACTTGAACAAACTGACCAGCTTGCATCAATGAAGGGAATGTTCCTGTATCCAACCAAGCAGTGCCTCTGTTTAAAACCGCAACTTTCAATTTTCCGCGTCTTAAATATTCTGCATTGATATCCGTAATTTCATATTCACCTCTAGCCGATGGTTGCAAATGCTTCGCAATCTCAATGACATCATTGTTGTAAAAATACAAACCGGGAACAGCAAAATTTGATTTTGGTTGAATTGGTTTTTCCTCTATGGATTTAGCGTTCATGTTTTCGTCAAATTCAACAACCCCGTATCGTTCAGGATCACTTACATGGTAAGCATAAACGACTCCGCCTTCAGGAGAAGTGTTTTCTTTGAGTAAATCATCCATTCCTACACCATAGAAGATGTTGTCGCCTAAGATGAGTGCTACGTTCTCTTTACCAATAAACGATTCACCAATAATGAAAGCTTGCGCTAAACCATTTGGTTCTTCTTGAATGGCATATTGAAAATCACATCCCAGTTGTTTACCATCTCCTAACAATTTTTGAAATTGAGGCAAATCATGAGGAGTTGAAATAATGAGAATTTCCTTTATTCCAGCTGCCATGAGTATCGAAAGCGGATAATAGATCATCGGCTTGTCGTAAATAGGCATCAATTGCTTACTAACTGCAAGTGTTAATGGATGTAAACGAGTACCAGAACCGCCGGCTAAAATGATCCCTTTCATAGTTGAAGTAATTAAGCGTCTTTAGAATCTTCAGGAGATTTTTGTTCTGTTTCGTCCTCATCGTCTGATTGAACTTCTAACAGGTTCCAGTCGATGTCGCTTTCCTCATCGTAGATTTCAAACAATGGTTCTTCAAATGATTTCGTTGTCAGTTTGCGCTCATAGCTCAATAACAACGCTGGTAATAAGATCAAGTTGGTAAACAATGCAACAAAATAGGTGATTGCTGATAAGTATCCCAAAGCTTGAGTTCCACCAAAATCAGAGAATACGAACACTATGAATCCGAAGAATAGAATCACCGATGTATAAATGATACTCAAACCAGTTTCACGAATCGAAATGGCAACACAGTCTTTTAAATCCCATTTTTTTAGTTTGATTTCATGACGGTAATGTGCCAAGAAGTGAATGGTATTATCAACTGTAATTCCCAATGCAATGGAGAAGATCAATAATGTAGAAGGTTTCAACGGAATACCAAACCATCCCATGATTCCTGCTGTTACAACCATCGGAATTAAATTAGGAATCATCGAAACGACTACCATTCTGAATGAGTAGAACAAGACTGACATCAAAGCTGCAATGGACAAGATGGCAAAAATGATGGAGGATAATAAATTACTTACCAAGTACTGCGTTCCTTCTGAAGCTACAACGGAAGTTCCTGTTAATTCTACATCGTAGTATTCTTGATCAATCGCCTTGCGTAATTTTTTCAAGAAATCAGGTTTGTTGTAATAGCTTTTTAATAGTTCAGGATCAGAGTCAAATGCTAGTTGCTTATCACTATTGCCATTCGATAAAACGGAAGTCAAAGAATTGTATACAAATGAGTAATTATCTAAAATGGAATCGTAATACACTTTTTTGCCTTTCGCAGCTTTAGCATACAAGCGTTCAATATCAGCTTTATCTGGATTCATTAAACTGTCAATTCTATTTTTGACAAGCGCCACTTCATCCGATACTTCATAAGAACCAATGTCTTTCATTTGTGTGCGAACACGTAAAATGCAATTGGTAGTATCCACTAATTCTTTCAAAGAAAACGCCGAGTTATTGTTCGACATACTAAAATTGTCAACGTATTTTTTCAAACGCAACATGTCGCGTTTTGAAATCAAGTTGTATTGATCCGGATCGTTGTTGTAGTAAGCCATGTTGACTACTTTCACAAAGTCAACAATAGACAAACTTTTTGCAAACAAAGTATCGTCCTTAAATGATTGTTGAACCGATTCAACACGTTCTAATGTGTTTTTGCTAAACAATCGTCCTTTCTCTTTGTATTTGATCATTACCTCAAAAGGTACAGCTCCACCAAAATTCGCTTCCATGAACTGGATGTCTTTTAAGATGGGGTCTTTTGATGGTAAATCTCCTGTCAAGTTTCCTGTCACTTGCATGAAAATGACACCGAATGAACTAACTGCAGTAACTACTATCGTGATGATGTAAATGGCAGGTCTTCTTTTTGCAGTAATAAAAACCAACTTGTCTAATAATTTGACAGCAGCTTTGCGGTCCAAATGGCGTAAGTGCTTTTCAGGTGGGCTTTTTGAGAAGGAAGCAAAAATGGGAACTAAACAAATAGAAACCACATAACACAACATGATGTTCAAGGTCGAAATAACCCCAAATTCAAAGAATTTCTGAGAGCTTGTAAAACAGACTGTAATGAAACCCAAAGCAGATGTGACATTGGTCAACCACATTGCAGTTCCCGTTTTACGAATCGTTCGAGATAAAGCTTTGGCCTTATTTTTATGAAGTCGGTATTCTTGATGGTATTTATTGTAGAGATAGATACAATTCGGTATTCCAATAACAATCATCAATGGCGGAATTAAAGCCATCATAATGGATACGTTGTAACCCATCATGCCGATGGTTCCCATGGCCCAAACTACTGTCACCAATACAACGATGTTACAAATCAATGTAACGCGTATCGATCGGAAGAAGAAGTACATGATGAAGGAAGATGCCAAAATGGATAAGGCAACGAAAAAGTACATTTCATTCATGACACGTTTACCAATCAAAACACGCATGTGAGGTAATCCCGCGAAATGAACTTTACCAAAAACAGGCTCGTAAGTTGCTGCTAATTCTTCAATCTGAATGACTACTTTTTGTTTTTTTCGATCTACTAGAAACTTCTCATCAATGTTAACCATCATCAAACTCACATTCGATGAATCATTGTAAAGCATGTCTTTGTAAAGTGGGTTGTTTCGAATTTCTTTCTTGATGGAATCGATGCTTTTTTCTTTGAATCGAGTATCAGAAAAGATCGGTTTTGCTATGAATTCTTCGCGATCTTGGTCGTTGCGAAGGGTAAATAGTTTTGCCTCAGAAATCACTGAGTTAACCCCCGCCAATTGCAAAATACTATCACCAAGTTCTTTCCATTTTAAGAACTTTTCTTCCGTGAATAATGAATCATCTTGTATACCAATAACCAAAGACGAACCGTCTTCACCAAACATTTCTTTGAATTTCAAATACGTTTGTTGAGTTTCAGCGTCTTTAGGCAACATATTGCCATACTTGTTGTCAATTCTTAAGCCTGTGATCGTATGATAACCGAAAAACACGGTCAACAAAGCGATGATTCCAAGGATTAAAAAACGATTTCGAAGTATTATATTGGCAAGCTTATTCCACATATTTCTTTAAAATAGGATACAAAGTTAATTAAATCGGCAAAAGAGGGCTTATTTTAAGTAAGTTCCCAACCATTCAAAGTATTCGCGATACCATAAAATCCCGTTTTGAGGTTTGGTAATCCAGTGACCTTCGTCTGGGAAGTACAAAAATTTACTTGGAATTCCTTTTAATTGTAGTGCTTGGTAAGCTTGCATACCTTCCGTTTCTGGTACACGAAAATCTTTTCCTCCATGTATTACCAGCATTGGTGTATTCCATTTATCAACCATGTGATGAGGACTGTTTTTTGCATACAATGCTTTGTTTTCTGGTAACCAATAAGGTCCACCAATATCAGAATTTGCAAAGAACAATTCCTCAGTAGTTCCATACCAACTCTCTAAATTGAACAAGCCACAATGGGATACAAATGCTTTGAAACGATTGTTGTGAATTCCAGCTAAGTAATAAACCGAATAACCACCATAAGAAGCACCAACTGCTCCTAATTTATCTTTGTCAATTGCAGGTTCTTGTGCAACACAACTGTCAATTGCCACTAAATAATCTTCCATTGCTTGGCCTCCCCAATCTTTTGAAATCGCATCGTTCCATTCTTGTCCAAAACCTGGTAAACCTCTTCTGTTTGGTGCAACGATGATGTAGCCTTGTGAAGCCATTAATCGGAAATTCCAACGATAAGAAAAATATTGCGAAACTGGTGATTGTGGACCACCTTGACAGTATAGCAAGGTTGGGTATTTTTTTGAAGGATCAAAATTTGGAGGCAAGACCATCCAAACTAACATTTTCATACCATCAGTTGTTGTAATCCATTTTTCTTTCACTGTTGGAGCTGCAATTTTCGCAAGTTTATCGTTGTTCACTTTCGTTACTTGTTCCAATAAACCTGTTTTTGGTGTGAAAATCCACAAGTCAGTGGGGTCAATCATGGATTGACGTTCCAATATAACTTGATGCTTTGTAGCAGATAAATTCACATAATCACAGCGGTCTGCTGTCAATTGAGTAATCTTTGATGTTTTCACGTCCACAGAAAACAACTGTTTGGTTCCTTTAATTGCAGCAATAAAATAGATGATTTCTTGTGATGGATGCCACACAAATTGGTCAACACTCAAATCTAAATTTGCGGTCAAATCTTTTTCTTGACGACTTGCTAAATCCATGATGCGAATGCGGTTTTTATCTGCTTCAAAACCATCTTTTTCCATGCTCAACCAAGCGAGTGTTTTACCCGTTGAATTGATCAATGGATTGGTATCATAACCTTTGTGGGCAGATGTCAAAGTGGTGGTGATGTTGTCTTGTGTTCTAAAAGCATAGATTTCACTATTGGTTGAAACAGCAAATTCTTTTCCGCTTTTTTTCTTTGTTGAATAATAGATGGTGTTCCCATCAGCGCTAAAACATACGGATTCAATTCCACCAAAAGGACCAGTTACAGAAGGAAACGGTTCACCCTTCATGACATCTCCTTTTTTGACAAAGTTGGTCGCTGTTTTTTCATACCAAAATAAATGAAGTCCTTTTTCGCCTGTCCATGCATTCCAATGGCGGTACATCAATGATTCTTCAATTCTTGCTTTAGCTAAAGGTAAATCGGGGTATTTGTCAACTACAATTGGCCTTAATTTAATGCTTTCCAAAGTAGCGAAACGTTTACCGTCAGAAGAAAGAACAAATCCTTCAATTTCTGTTTCTTCGAAATCATGAAGCGTAGTTGAAGTTTTCGTAGTTGGATTGTATGATTTCATCACCGTGTGATTTTCTTCGGCAATTAAATAAACCAATTCATTATTCGAATTCCAAACAACATTCCAAGCACCTTCAATAGCAATTGATGATCGTTTTTGACTTGGTATGTCCATCAAAAAAGGAGTAGTTGTCCCTGTATTTTTAGTGTAATCGTAATTGGTTTCTTGGTAAAAGATGTGTTTTTCGTTTGGAGAAACAATTGAGCCTGATAAACGGGTTAATGACCACATTTTTTCTACACTGAATTGTGGTTCTTGCCCGAAGATGGAGAAAGTGAATTGAAGGATAAAAATTGACAGCAACAAACGTTTCATATCATTGATTTTAAGAACACCAAAAGTAGCTCAAAAAATCGAATTTATTGGAAATGAAAGCGGCTTTTGAAATCTAATCTTTAGGGATTGGTTTTCGTTTCAGCTTTGCTTTTTTGAATTGTACAACTACGAGAATTGCTGCTGCAGCGATGGAGGTGGTAATGATTGTGAAACCAAAAGTTTTCGTCATAGAAAAATCCATCGAAATGCCATAAACGAAAGAGTTTAAGGCTGTTAAAGAGATAATCATTGTCCGTTGAAAACGTCGTATTCGATCCATTTTGTTCTGCTAATAATAACGAATATAAAAAAATCTTTCACTAATTGGTCTTATTTAACATTCAGAGAATGAAAATAATAAGTTTATATACTGTTTATGAAAAGAGCTTGTTTAAATGCATTGATTGAACTTATCGGTCATCAAATTGTAAGCGAATGAAAATCTTATAAGATGAAAAAGTCCAATGGAAAACTTAAAATAGATCAACCTTGTCATGCCGATTGGAGTAAAATGATCCCAGAAGAGCAAGGGAAATTTTGTCAATCCTGTGAAAAAGTAGTTGTTGATTTTTCATGGATGAGTGATGCACAAATTCTTCGTACAATGGATGAAATGGTAAATCAATCAGTTTGTGGAAGATTTGAATCAGATCAATTACACAGAGAATTGAATAAATCTACCGAAATTTACGCTGGAAGTTTTCACTTAAAATCAATTTTAATGGGAGCTGCTTTTTCAACGTTGATTAGTTTGTCTGTTTATAGTCAGAATACAACTGTAAATACCATTAACGAACCTGTGCTTTCGCCTTTGTGTATTTCTGATACGATCCAAGAAAAATGGATGGGAGATGCGGTTATGATCTACCAACATCCATTGAATGGCGAGGAAAAAAGTGAATTGAAAGGAACCGTTTTAAGTTTGGCAAAGAGTCCAATAAGAAATGCTTCCGTAAATGTAATGGATGGAGATGGTCAATTGATCCAATCCATCAGAACCAATGAACAAGGCGTTTTTCAAACGATGCTTGATTGGTCAAAAAAACCAAGTTACATGATTGTTTTTTATGGCACAACAGCATCAAGTAGTTTTGAATTCCACTTATACAAAGAATTGAATCGGTTCCAAATTCTTTTACCAATTCAAGATCACATCAAAGGTAAAGTCATTAAAGATTAAGCTTAGAATTGATCCACAAAAAAAGAGGTTGTCTTCATTGACAACCTCTTTTATATGTTATTACTTATTTTTTATTCTACTGTAACTGATTTTGCTAAGTTTCGTGGTTGGTCCACGTTACAACCACGCATCACTGCAATGTGATAACTCAATAATTGCAAAGGAATCGTTGCTAAAATCGGCACTAAATGTTCGTCTGTGTCAGGAATTTCAATCACATGATCAGCCATGGCTTTCACATCTGTGTCGCCTTCCGTTACAATTGCAATGATTTTCCCTTTTCGTGCTTTCACTTCTTGGATATTGCTAACTACTTTCTCATAAGAAGTTCCTTTTGTTGCAATCACAAATACAGGCATTTCTTCGTCGATCAAAGCAATTGGACCATGTTTCATTTCAGCAGCAGGATAACCTTCAGCATGGATATAAGAAATCTCTTTCAATTTCAATGCTCCTTCTAAAGCAACTGGGAATGAACTCCCTCTTCCAAGATATAATGCATTTGTTGCATTCTTGTAGATGGATGCAATTTGTTCAATATCCCCATTGCGTTCTAAAACGCGTTTTACTTTTTCTGGGATAATTTCCAATTCGGAAAGCATTGTGCGGAATTTCGACTCACTGATGGTTCCTTTTTTATGTGCTAAAGAAAGTGCCATCAAGGTCAATACTGTAACTTGAGCAGTAAATGCTTTTGTTGATGCAACACCGATTTCTGGACCAGCATGTGTGTATGAACCAGCATCTGTAACACGAGAAATGGATGAACCAACCACGTTACAAATTCCTAAGATGGTAGCACCTTTTGATTTAGCCAATTCCAACGCAGCAAGGGTATCCGCAGTTTCACCTGATTGAGAAACAGCAATAACAATGTCATTTTCGTTGATGATTGGATTACGGTATCTAAATTCAGAAGCATATTCTACTTCTACATTGATACGTGCTAAATCTTCAAATAAATATTCACCTACTAAACAAGCATGCCATGAAGTACCACATGCCACCATTACGATGCGCTGTGCTTGAATCATTTTTTGCTCGTAGTCTTTGATTCCTCCAAGAGAAACCCAACCTTCATCAGCATTCAAACGACCACGGAAACAATCTTTAATTGAACGCGGTTGTTCGTGAATTTCTTTCAACATGAAATGCTCGTATCCACCTTTTTCCAAAGCTTCTAATTGCAATTCAAGTTCTTGAACATAAGGTGTTTTTTCTTGGTTGCGTAAGTTGGTGATTTTTAAACCGTCTACTAAATCTACAACAGCTATTTCTTCATCATCCAAGTAAACTACTTGGTTGGTATATTCGATGATTGGTGTTGCATCAGAAGCTAGATAAAAATCGTTTTCTGTTCCAATTCCTACTACTAAAGGCGAACTTTTGCGTGCAGCAATCAATTGATTTGGATTGTCTTTTGAAATCACGACAATCGCATAAGCTCCAATCACACTTAACAAAGCAATACGAACAGCTTCTGCTAAATCTACTTGTTCTTTCTTTTGAATGTCATCAATCAAATGCACCAATACCTCTGTATCAGTCTGACTTTGAAAAACGTATCCGCGAGCAATCAATTCTTCTTTAAGTGAATTGTAGTTTTCAATGATACCGTTGTGAATCAAAGCGATTTTTTGATCCATTGAAAAATGAGGATGTGCATTGGTATCATTTGGAGGTCCGTGGGTTGCCCAACGTGTATGACCAATACCTGCATATCCTGTAATATCTTTTCCAATGACAAACTCTTCTAAATTGGAGACTTTTCCTTGACGTTTGTATAAACGCAAACTTTCGTTATTCAATAAAGCAATTCCAGCAGAGTCGTATCCACGGTATTCCAAACGTTTCAATCCTTTAATCAGAATTGGATACGCTTCTTTTTTTCCTATATAAGCAACAATTCCACACATAGTGTAATTAGAATGTAGTGTATTTAATAATCAATTTGGGTTTCATCTTATTTGATGTACCAGGGCCATTAAAAATAATTCTTTCAGCTGAACTTGAGAATTTACTTGGTGCAACTGTTACACCTGTATTTGCAACATCGTCGTTTACAATTTCTTGGATGTACTGGCGAATATCAAATAAATAACTTTTTCTAGAATTATTGTATTGAATAGTACCTACTTTAAAACCACTTGCTAGTTCAAAAACAACTGCTAATGAAGGGCTCGGGTAATAAGTATTGTAAGTTTGATATTCAACAGGAAGTTCCAAAAGCGCTGCATGAATCACACTGTTTTTTGGGATATCACTCACACCAGCGAATTCGATTACTGCTTTCATATTGAATGCTTGTGCATAATACTGATTCAATCCCAATGCGGGGTTCCCAATGATGTTTCCAGCTGGATAACCGCTGTTATCAATGTCAACATGATTGAAGTAAGCACAATCACTTGTGATGCCGATACCAAAGTTGTATGGATCAGATTCACCAGTTATATGGTAATAAAAAGTAATTTTCGTGTTTTTGTCATTCGGATCAAGATAAAGAATTCCTCCTTGTCCGCTTGCAGGATTTGTTTCTTGAACACTCACTCTTAAACCATTGAAAAATGATCGAAATGATTCATGTGTGTCAAAAGCCGTCCCATTGAAGCCTTCATTTAAAATCGTGCTTCCCCAAGTGTTGTCCAATTTGACACGTAATTGAGGGTCTAAAGTATCTCCATCGATCACTACATCTTTAGTTGGATCAGGAGTTTGTGTTGCTGATGTTGGATCTGCCAAGTCGTTAGAGTTCTCCGGGAATGTTGTGCTTCTATAATAATTTGAATCAACATCCATTTCTTCTGTTAATTCGTGAACTTGAACAGTGATTTCGTCCAATTTACCATAGAATTCAACATACTTCATTGAAAGAACAACCGAGTCTAAAACAGGAGCACCACCATTTCCTTGGTTCAATGTTCCAGTGTAATCAAACTGCGCATAAAACGATGCATTTGTAATTCCCATTTTTGGGTCATGCATGGATCCTAACACTAAATTGGATACGCCACTCGTGTATGCAGAGTCTTGAAGTGTACTGTAGGTGTTAATTGAAAACGTATCAATTCCACCAGAAGCAAGTAATTCTTCTGGTGTTAAAGTACCATTTCCGATGGTGTCGAATGTCTTTTTACAACTCACAGAAACTGAAAGTGCAAACACAAAACAAGCGGAAAGTCCTACAACTTTCCGCCAGTTATTTTTCAAATTGAAATTCATCATATTAAATCAACACAGCTTCTTCAATCACTTTGTCAAAAAACTCGTTTAGTCCTTTGTTTAAGTGCTCTTCAGCTAAATAGTTTAATTTCAAACAACTTGCATTGTCAAAAACGGATTGCAAACCAGCTGGTATGTTTTCGCTACTTTGAACAACGCCATCAGAAAACGCAACAGCAGCTCCAGTTATTGCATCCATCGAAGGTGTTTTAACTAAATTTGTGACGCTTTCATCAAAACCATCAAAAGCTAACTTATCTGCAAAACGTGGATCCCATTCTGTTGAAAAACCTTCTGTATCATTGTAAATGCTGTAAACAACTTTAGTATCTGCAAAATGCGGATCTTTGTTGTACATTTTCTTGATATACAAAGGCATCAATGAAGTCATCCAGCCGTGACAATGAATCACGTCAGGTTTCCACCCTAGTTTTTTCACTGTTTCTAAAACACCTCTACAAAAGAACATACTTCTTTCGTCGTTGTCTTTGTAGTCTGAACCATCTTCATTGGTTACATTGTTCTTGCGCTTAAAGTATTCATCGTTATCAATAAAATAAACTTGAATTCTTGCAGCAGGAATAGATGCAACTTTAATAATCAACGGATGATCGTGATCATCTATGATAATGTTCATCCCCGATAAACGAATCACCTCATGCAATTGATGACGGCGTTCGTTGATACAGCCAAAACGTGGCGTAAACACGCGGATTTCTTTGCCGTTCTCCTGTGTGGATTGTGGCAATTTGCGCGCGTTGTGTGATACTTCTGATTTCGGAAGAAACGGGAAAATTTCCTGCGAAACAAAGAGAATTCTTTTCTTTTCCATAGAATTCGTAGTGGGGATTTTGGATTATAATGTGCAAAAATAGGAAAAAAAGAGCGAAACTTCAATTAATTCATATAGATTTGCCAGCTTAGTTTTTCAAGTATTTATTTCATTGTGAAAATAGTTCACTCAATTGAGGAGTTGACCGAGTCGTTGACAAGTGTTCGTAAAGAAGGAAGAAGTATTGGTTTTGTTCCAACGATGGGCGCACTTCACGAAGGTCACATGGCGTTAGTTCGTCGAGCAGGCAAGGAATCAGACTTTGTTGTCGCTACCGTTTATGTTAATCCAACACAGTTCAATAATCAGAATGATTTGAAGTTGTACCCTCGTACTCCTGAAAATGATGCACGTTTATTAGAAGAAAACGGTTGTGATTTATTGTTTTTTCCAACCACAGAAGAAATGTACCCTGCCGGATTTACAACGCCAAATGTTCCTCTTGGAAATTTGGAAAAATTAATGGAAGGGGCTTTTCGTCCTGGTCATTTCAATGGAGTCATCCAAATTGTCTATCGATTCTTTGATTTGATCCAACCTGATAAAGCGTTTTTTGGCTTAAAGGATTTTCAACAAGTGGCAGTCATTCAGCACATGGTGAATTTCTTAAAATTACCGGTGAACATTATCCCTTGTCCTACTTTGAGAGAAACAACTGGTTTGGCGATGAGTAGCAGAAACATGCGTTTGAACGATGCGGATAAAGCTGCAGCTCTTCATATTTTTAAAACACTTGCTTTTTGTAAAGAGAATGTAGAGAATTACTCACCGAAAGCATTGTATCATGAAGCAGTCTCGTTTTTTAATCAAGGTGCTTTAAAGTTGGAATATTTGTCAATTGTTGATCCTGTTACCTTAGAAGATTTATTAGATTCTTGGGTTCCCGGTGCTACGGTGTGTATTGCTTGTTTTTGTGGTGATGTGCGTTTGATAGATAATTTGACAATTGTGCCTTATGAATAAAGTATTTCATTAGGTGTATCATTTTTTTTGAATTAACTTTGCCTTTCGTTTTTAGTACTCATGTTGATACAAGTTGTTAAATCTAAGATTCACCGTGTTCATGTAACACAAGCTGAATTAAATTATGTAGGAAGCATTACCATTGATGAAGCGTTGATGGAAGCGTCCAATTTAATAGAAGGTGAGAAAGTTCAGATTGTTAATATTAATAATGGTGAACGCTTAGAAACATACGTCATAAAAGGTGATCGTAATTCTGGAACCATTTGTTTGAATGGACCAGCAGCAAGAAAAGTTGCTGTTGGTGATATGATCATCATTATTGGTTATGGATACATGACCATGGAAGAAGCAAAATCGTTTAAACCTTCTTTGGTTTTTCCAGATGAAAAAAGTAATCTAATTCCTTAAAACATTGAAAAAATCAATCGGTGCCCTTCTCAAAATTGTCTTGCCTCTTGCACTTGGGACATATTTGATTTGGTACTTGTTTGATTCAATGAATCCAGAAGTCAAAAAAGCTTTCTACGCAGCAATTTATGATGCCAATTATTGGTGGATTTTACTATCAGTGTTTTTAAGCGTATTTGCACTTTTTTCAAGGGCTTATCGCTGGAAGTATTTATTGGAGCCGATGGGCTATGAAACCAAGTTTTGGCACCGCTTTCATGCTTTAATGATTGGTTATATCGTTAATTTAACCATTCCTAGAGCTGGTGAAGCTTCCAGAGCTGCGATGTTATTTCGTTCAGATGGAGTGCCTTTTTCGAAATCGTTTGGAACCATTTTAGCCGAAAGAGTTGTTGATGTAGTGCTTTTATTGACTGTTACATTACTCACTTTTTACCTAACATCAGCAGATTTTATTAAAATTAAAACCCAAATTGAACTTTCCTTTTCAGGATCTAAAGGTGCTCAACAATCCGGAACAATAGTTAAATGGATCATTGTTGCTCTTGGTGTTTTGGGGGTTGTTTTAGTTGCTGTTTTACCAAAATTGCGCTCAAAAGTATTGGAGTTCGTAAAAGGATTGATTCAAGGTATTCTCTCTATTTTTAAAACGAAACATCCTTTTTCCTTCATTGCTCATACCTTCTTTATTTGGATGTTGTATGTCCTGTATTTTTGTATCCCTTTTCTTGCCTTAGACGCAACAGCTGAAGTGCCATTCAAAGGCATGTTACTGGCTTTTGTGGCTGGTTCAGTAGGTATTTCTTTGACGAATGGCGGTTTAGGTGTGTTTCCATTGGTTGTGGGCTTAGTTGTAGAATTTTACCTCAGTGATAAATACGGTGAACAAGCAAAGGGTTTAGGTTATGCTTTAGGAATGATTATTTGGTCTTCACAAACACTTCTAATCATTCTTTTGGGATTACTTTCTTTCGTACTTTTACCTAAAAACTTCTCGAAAAATGTCGAAATTCCAACACCTCCTCAAGAAAATTCGTAGTATCGACGAAACTGCTCGTCAAATTGAGAAATGGCAAATGGCTCAAGAAAGGGTTGTTTTTACCAACGGATGTTTTGATATCTTACACAAAGGCCATGTTACATATTTAGCTAAAGCAGCTGATTTTGGAACCAAGTTGGTGATTGGACTCAATTCAGATGCTTCTGTAAAACGACAAGGTAAAGGAGAAGAACGACCTGTGAATCCAGAAGATGCAAGAGCTTTGCTGTTGGCAGCTTTGGAGTTTGTTGATGGAGTAGTGGTGTTTGAAGACGATACGCCAAGACACATCATCCAACAATTACAACCAGATGTATTGGTAAAAGGTGCGGATTACGATCCGGATGAAACTGACCCAACAAGCAAGAAATACATTGTAGGAAGAGAAGAATTATTGCTTCATGGAGGAGTTGTGAAAACAGTCGATCTTGTAGATGGATTTTCCACAACCTCCATTATTAAAAAGCTTCAATCTTAATTAAAAGTGAATCACATATCCAATGTTGAATCCCCAATATTGGAGTCCAGTTTTGTACAATTCCGCAATTTTATGATCGTGTAAATTGTTATTTGATACGTTGATAAACGTTGCAGTTATTGGTCTGCCATTCCCGTCTGTTGTTTCTAATTCAGCTCCTCCTGCTGGTAGAGGACCATGGTCGTGATCTTTCATGTAGCGAATATTCACGTATTCAAAAGGCTTGAAACCATTCATAAATGTTGCTGATGCAAATAAGTAATGACGATTTTCTGTATTCATTTTTCTGAAGATTTTACTCATATCGACTTCTAATCCAAGTTCTCCACCGTAAGTGAAACCTGAACTGCGTTGTGTCGTTTCTTTTGCCAAAGGTTTGCAATCATCTTCATCAGCTGGGTCATCGATGCGTATTTTAGAACGCATAAGACCGTAGCCAATTTGTGGGGTAAAGTATCCTCGTATTTGTTTGAAATCGTTCCCGATTTGGTATTTCGCACCAAATTTTACTTGGTTAAAATTACTGGAATAAGAAACATTGGTAGTCGTACTCGATAAATCTTCAAAGTAAAAGGTTTGTTCCAATGTTTTAGCTGCGTAAATTCCAAAATTGGATTTTAACTCAAATGCAATGGGAACACGATCAATTGGTTGGAAGGCTAATTGTAGTCCAAGTCCAGTAGCAGGACTCATTTTGGGCATGATAGACTTGTTTGGAAAACTGGTTGAAAGGTAACTTCCAACTTGCCATTTTGTTTGTGCAAAAAATGCAAAAGGAACAAAACTTAAGAATAGTAATAATCGGTTCATAGCTCAAAAATTTGACAGCAATTTACAAAAACAATACCATAAATGATACTATTTAAAATAAACTTTTTAGCTTTTAATTTTTGTAACCAATTAAAAATGAGCGGTTATAATTTTGCTGAACGAAAATTCTCCTTATTTCTGATAATGCTGTAACATGGATTTGTTTTCCAACAAATTCGCAATGGTTTTATCCAATCGTCTCAGTAAGGTGGCTTCCGTTTTTGCTTCATTTAGCCAATTGATGTATTCCCTTTTGTGGGATGGGCTAAAGTTGTCGAAAGCGGATTTAGCCACTGGAAATGTTTCAAAAGCTTTTAAAAGTACATCGGGAACAATGAATTCTGCTTGTTGTTTGCTCGGTTTCTTTTTCAGTTTCACTCCTTTTTCAATCAACTGCATGGCCTCAATTATGTAGGAACCAAGTGCTTCTTTGGAAGGTAAATCACTCAATTGTTGAAGCTTTCCTAAAGAGCCCATTCCACCTTCTTGCTCACGCTTAAAAATGTCTAAGTCATCTTTCATCTCAGTATGTAGCCAAAATCCTAAAGCACAATGTTGTTTGAAAGCTGCAAAATGACAAAGATTTGCATTTCGATAAGTAAAATGAGGCATTCCCCATTTTAACGTTTCAATTACTTCAGGACAAAAAGTATGAATAACTGCTCGAAGCTCCGTTAATATCGTTTGGGCAAAAGGAGCAGATTTATCAATGTAATTGGAAATTGAGTCACTGTAATTAGACACTTTTTTTACGAATTAAAAAATAACTAATGAAACCAACAATGATATAAATAAAAGTAGCTGCCCCCCACATCCAAAGTGGATGACCCCAAAGAATCATCATGTTCATGTAGGTCAATAATTGTAAAATGCCAATGGTTACTAGCATGGGCTTGTAATGTGTTCTGCCTTGGATGAAAGTTGTAACTGTAGCACCGACGAAACCAGCAACTCCCCAATTGATGACAATTCCAATTTTAGCTATAAGTGGAATTTGATCGACGAACACTTGCATGTTTGATGAATCGAGATTGCTCGGAGCATTTAAGGTCGGGATCATATATTTCAAAATCATTTCGCCTAAAGCAATGAAAAAACCGCCTAACACGACTCCGATGATAACTGCAAAAATGGGTCTCATGTTGTAACTTTTAGTAAATATAGAAGAATAGGTGGATTAATAAACGATTGAACGAGGGATGTGTCGTTTATTAGTGTGCTTTTTTGTGTTTCAAGGTTTCTTTGATTTCCTTCATGAACTCTGATGCATATACAAATCCATTGATCTCAGGATTGTCTGTAGTGATGATTTCGTCTCTACCACCTTGCCACCAGTTTTTACCTTGGTAAATGAACAAAATGTTATCTCCAATTTCAATCACGGAGTTCATATCGTGGGTAATCACAATTGTTGTGATGTTGTATTCGTAAGTGATTTCACGAATCAAATTGTCAATGACAATCGACGTTTTTGGATCCAAACCTGAATTGGGTTCGTCACAAAATAAATAGCGTGGATTCATAGCAATTGCTCTAGCAATAGCGATACGTTTTTGCATACCACCACTACATTCTGAAGGGAACAACTTATTTCTTCCTGCTAGATTTACTCGCTCAAGACAAAAATTTGCACGATCTTGCATTTCCGCTTTTGTCATTTTGGTGAACATCGAAAGTGGAAACATAACGTTTTCTTCTACCGTCAATGAATCAAACAATGCTGAACCTTGGAAGAGCATTCCAATTTCTTGTCGAACTGCTTTGCGTTCCAAACGATCCATTTTACAAAAATCGCGGTTGTCATAGAGTACTTCTCCACTATCAACTTCGTGCAAACCAACAATACATTTCGCAAGTACCGATTTACCTTGACCAGATTGCCCAATGATCATGTTTACTTTTCCTTTGTGAAAAGAAGCTGAAACATCGTCCAAGACTTTGTTGTCGCCAAATGTTTTATTGATGTTTTTTACTTCAATCATTACAACAAAATCATTTGAGTTAACAAGAAATTGGCAATCAAAATAGCGATACTAGAGCTAACAACGGATTGTGTTGATGAACGACCAACATCCAAAGCTCCACCTTTGGTATAATATCCATAGAACGAAGCAATTGAAGTGATTAAAAAGGCAAATACTACTGCTTTTGTTAAGGCATATTGCAATTCCAAATCAGTGTAAAACGAACGAATACCAAAAATATAAGTGTCTGTAGATGCTAAATCAGACATGGTCAATGTCAACCAACCACCAATCAAACTCAAACCAATCGAGAAAATAATCAATACTGGAAAGAACAACATTGCAGCTGTGATTTTTGGCAATACCAAATAATTCAATGAATTGACACCCATGATTTCCAAAGCGTCAATTTGTTCAGTAACACGCATGGTTCCTATTTCAGAAGCGATGTTCGAACCTACTTTTCCAGCCAAAATCAAAGAAATAATGGTTGGTGAAAATTCTAGGATGGTACTGGAACGTGTGATGTAACCAATGGTGTATTGTGGTAACCAAGGTGAATCCATGTTGGAAGCTGTTTGCAGAGCAATAACTCCTCCCATAAATGTTGACATCAATGCCACAATTGGAATGGATTTGATGCCAATGAATTCGATTTCTTGAAATAAACGAATGCGGAAAATACGCCATTTTTCAGGTTTTGAAAAGACGATGGTCATCATGATGATGTACTTACCGATGTTGTTTATTACTTTCATTGAGGTGTTAAAATTAAAAGAAATATCGCTTGGTTGGAAGGAATAGTAACTTTTTCAACGCTTTCCCTCTAATAACTTCAAGTAGTTGAACTCATTTAAAGGCGATTATTCTGCTTATTTTGTTGCTTGAACGAGTCAAAAATGGATAAACGAGAACGGTTAAAACAACAATTAAAAGCGTATTTGCCCGAAGGTTTTGAGGCGATGGTTGCTGATTTGTTGTTGCAATATCCCGTTCGGTTTGCAATTACCAATCCTCGAGCGACGAAGTTAGGTGATTACAGAGCACCGATTAATGGCGAAAAACACCACCGTATTTCTGTGAATGGGAATTTAAATAAATACAGTTTTTTAGTGACCACTTTGCATGAGTTTGCGCATTTGGAAACATTTTTGAAATTCGGTCATCGGGTGAAACCTCATGGCGATGAATGGAAACAAATGTACCGTCACCGCTTGTGGCCAGCAATTCAAACGGGATTATTGCCCAAGCCCATCGAATCTGCTTTGATGAAAAGCCTAACAAATACCAAAGCATCTTCTTGTTCAGATACGCAATTATCACGCGTGTTGCGCATGTATGATGAGCGTCCTGATCACGAGTTAACCCTAGAAGAATTGCCGAAAAATGCTACTTTTGTTTTGCAAGGAAAGCAATTCCGAAAAGGAGAACTTAGAAGAACCCGTTTTTTGTGCGAGGAATTGGGAACAAAACGCCAATTTTTAGTGCATGCACTTGCAACGATTCAATTGATTGAAGAAAATGAAAGATAATTACTGCGTAATCATGGCAGGCGGAATCGGTAGTAGATTCTGGCCAATGTCAACAGTACAACGACCGAAACAATTTTTAGATGTTTTGGGTATTGGAAAATCACTTTTACGAATGACGTTTGAGCGTTTGTTGAATGTCTCACCAGCTGAAAACATTTTCATTGTGACCAATGCGATGTACAAAGACCTGGTGAAGGAACAATTGCCGGAGTTGAGTGATAACCAAATATTGACAGAGCCTGAGCGTAAAAATACAGCTCCTTGTATTACGTATGCGGCAGCTAAAATTCATGCAATTAATCCAAATGCAACTTTGGTGGTAGCTCCATCAGATCACTTGATTTTGAAAGAAGAAAAATTCACTGAAATTGTCAATACGGCTATTGCTACAGCAAATAAAAGTGATCGTTTGGTAACGCTTGGAATCAAACCAACTCGCCCTGATACCGGTTATGGATACATCGAGTTTGTAGAAGATGGCGATATTTTACCTGGACAAGTAAAAGATGTAAAGCATTTTACGGAGAAACCCAATCGTGAATTGGCTGAGATTTTCTTGAAAAGCGGAAATTATTACTGGAACTCTGGAATTTTCATTTGGAAAGCGACCACGATTTTAAATGCTTTGGAAAAATTCAAACCAGAATTATACACTTTGTTTACACAAGAAGCGAATAAATACAATTCTGCTGAAGAACAAGCGTATGTGAATGGTTGTTTTGCAGCATGTGAAGATATTTCCATCGATTTTGCTGTGATGGAAAATGCCAAAAACGTAGATGTGGTCTTGGCTACTTTTGATTGGTCTGATCTTGGTACTTGGGGAAGCTTGTATGCTCACTTGGAAAAAGATTACAATGGAAATGCAGTGATTGGTGATAATGTTCACATGATCAATTCTGAAAACTGTATCGTGAATTTACCGAACAATAAATTGGCTTTGATTCAAGGTTTGGAAAACTACATTGTGGTTGAATCAGATAACATGTTGATGATTTTGAACCAACACGACGAACAAAACTTAAAGAAATACATGGCACCGATGGAAGAGGCAAGTCCTCAGTTCTTTCCAAAAGGATAAAACATCAAAAAGGTCTGACACATTTGTATCAGACCTTTTTTGTCAGTATCAAATCTTGTTTTATTGTCCGTTTCTAGCTTCCCACTCTCTTAGTAAATCAAAATAACTTACTGTTTCCATCACTACAACACCTCCTGTTGTATCACCGTATTTTGCTGGAATTGCCCCAGAATAGACCATGATGTAACCAATGGAAGAACTTGGCATGTTTTGTACTTCAGTCATTTTTACACCATCGATGTAGTTGATCAAGTCACCTTTGCGTGCTCCTCTAAAAACCAAACCTCCATCTTCAGTTTGTCGAACATCTGATGTCATGGTAGTGATCATCGATTTCACATTGTTTTTGTCTGGACGGTGAGTGATATCTTTGCGAGAAAGTTTGATTTCTGGTGAAACGCCTTTACCTAATCTTAAACGATCTCCATTTACTTCAACTACTCCAATATCAGTAGACGACATTTGTGTTACGATTCCTAAATCTCCAATTCCATCTGGAGCTACTTCAACTTTTGAAGGTGCAAAAATGGTGTCGCCATCATAAAGAAAGAATACGTCGTATTCACCTGCGGGCACTCCAGAAATTCTGAATCTACCATCCAAATCGGTCATAGCGCGAAAAACGGCTTCTCCTCTTGATGTAACTGCAACTGCATTGGATAAACCTTCTGTTTGTTCTTTGTTCATCAAAGTACCAATGATATCTCCGCTTGTTGATTGTGCGAAACTTGTTCCGAAAAGAACTACGCTTGCTATTAGTGTGATTGTTTTCATGGCTTAAAGTATTTAATTTCTCTTGAGATGTAAGAAGTTTTACTTTTCCATAAAAAAGGCATAAAAAAATCCAAGTTTTTTGAACTTGGATTTTAAATACTTGAAAAAGAGTATGTTTACAAAGATTCCGCAACCACTTCTTTTACTTCAGGTAAATGTTGTTTTAATAAGTTTTCGATACCGCCTTTCAATGTAGCAGTACTTGATGGGCAGCCAGAACAAGCGCCGCGAAGAGCAACCGTTACAATTCCTTCTTCAAATCCCACGAAATCAATCGCTCCTCCATCTCCTTCAACTGCTGGACGAACATATTCATCCAATAAGGAACGAATCGCATCATCGTATTCTGATGGCGCATAGGTTTTTACTTCGTTGGTTTCTTCGTTTGTAACTTTTGCTTTTGGTGCAGGCATTTGGATCAACACATCTTTTCCATCTGCGATCCAATTTTTGATGAATTCGCGCAATTCCATTGCAACAAAATCCCAAGAAATGGAATCGTTTTTTGAAATGGTGACAAAATTAGCTGCCATGAAAACGCCTTTCACAAATGGAAAATTGAATAATTCTTCAGCCAATGGCGAATAACCTTTTGCATCTGCTTTTTCAGTGAATTCTACTGAATCTCCCGTCATCAATAAATACTTGTTCGCCACGAATTTCATGGTGCTAGGATTGGGAGTCATCTCTACATATACTGTAACCGGAACTTGTGTCATCTGTTTGAATTTTTATGACACAAAAATAAGGAAAATTGATCGTTAAAATGGATTTGCTTCTTCAGCTGGTTCAATGTGTACCAAAACATCTTCTATTTCTGGAAGTTCGGCCATCAAATGTTCTTTCAAAGCATGAGCAATGGTATGACCTTCGTGAACAGAAATGCTTCCTTCAACATGGGTGTGAATATCTACCCAATAACGCATACCTGATTTTCGAACCCAACATTTTTCTGTGTCAATCACGCCAGGTACGTGTTTTGCTTTTTGTCGAATGACTTCGATGAGGTCTTCATAACGGTGTTCATCCATAATTTCACCAAGGGCAGGACGAAAGATCAAATAAGCGTTGAAGTAGATAACACCCGCAGCTAATAAAGCAGCCCAATCATCAGCTGCTGCATAAGCATCTCCTAATAAAACGGCAATTAAAATTCCAATAAAGGCAAATGCTGAAGTAATTGCGTCGCTACGATGGTGCCAAGCATCAGCTTTCAGTGAAGAACTTCCCGTTTCGTCACTTGATTTAGAAACTATGCGATAAAATATTTCTTTAGTAAGAATGATTCCAGCTAAAAACCAAAGTGTGTATGCATGTGGGGCTTTGTGGGGAGTCAAAATATTGTCAATACTTTCTACAATGATGATGGTAGCAGAAGCGACTAAAAAACCTACAACAACAAAGGTGATGAGTGGTTCTACTTTCCCGTGCCCATAAGGATGATTCTCATCAGGTGGTTTTTGTGCGTATTTGATTCCAATTAATACAAGCATGGATGAAAATACATCGCCCGTTGATTCAATGGCATCTGCAATCAAAGCATACGAATTCCCAAAAAAGCCAACAGCTCCTTTCACGATAGCCATGGCAAAGTTGCCAACCAAGCTCAACCAAGCTGTTTTTTCTGCTTGTTGGTGTTTACTCATCTGCTACTGATTGACAGTGATTGCACACACCTGATATGGTGAAAAATGTTTCTTCTTGTTGAAATCCTTCTGGTAGTTGAAAATTGGGAACAACTGTTTCAAGACAAGTTAACTCATTGCAAATTCGGCAACTAAAATGTACGTGTTGATGCTGATGTGTGTGTTGATGGTTGCAAGTGTTGCAAGCGGCATAATTCACCACACCGTTTACGTTAACGATTTTATGGATTTTTCCTTCTTCACTTAAACGATCCAAAACACGGTAAATCGTGACGCGATCACACAATCCATCCAAAGCATGTTGAATAGCTGGTTGCGACATCGCAATTGGAGATTGCTGAATCATTTCCAGAATGGTTGTGCGTGCTACAGTGTTTCGTGTTTGTTTCATTTCAACTTCACGTTTCAGTGAGTAACAAAGTTACTATTTCAAGTTGATTTCAGAAATGAAAAAACGCAATTAACGAATCACATGAATATAACCTTGTTTGGTTTTTGAAATGCCATTCGTCAGTGTATATTCAACAATGTAGAAATAAACACCTTCAGCAACAGGTAATCCACTCCAATCTTTGCCATCCCATGGTTGTTCTATATTTGAGCTGGAATAAACAGTATTTCCCCAACGATTGAAGACACTGACTGTAGCTTTAGTCGCATTGCAGTTACTAGAAAACACAAAGCCATCATTTTTGCTGTCACCATTTGGTGTAAAAATGTTGTTTTCTTCAACATCACAAACTTCTTCTACACTTGGAGGTGGGGGAGGTGGGTCATACCCAAAACAAGGATCCGCAATTTTTGAAATGTAAATGTCTTTTTTGGTATTTCCAGCTAAGTTATCTGGGCCAAAGGTTGAGTTTCCAACGTAATACCCACAAGTCACTAAATTGCAAGAAGTATCAACTGCAACCGATGTTCCACGATCTTCTAAAGCTCCACCGCCTTGGAGTGCCCACCGCCATGTTCCAGTCGTATCAATTGCCGCAACAAATGCTTGCACACTGTCTGTTCCTGAGTCTAAATTGATAGTGGATCCAAAATTAGCACTTCCTCTAAATTGTCCCGAAATGAAAATGTTGTACTTATTGTTGACAGCAACAGCAGTTCCACGATCGCTGCCGCTAGACGAACCAGCCTTTTTACCCCATTTCCAATTACCTTGGAGATCCATTCTTGCAACGAAAATATCTCTTCCATTTGGGCCACCATTGTTATTGATGGAATCTGTTCCAAAACCCACTTTGTCTTTGAATTCTCCAGTGATGTAAACATGGTCATCCGGACCAATGGCTATTCCATCTGCTCGATCATCCAAAGTACTACCAGCTGTTCTTACATACAAATGATTTCCGTTTGAATCATATTTGGTGACAAAAATATCTCGGCCACCATAACTGGTTAATGTTTGTGTCCCGAAATTCACCGTTCCGTGATACCCGCCTACAACATAAGGATTTCCATAAGCATCAATTGCAACACGATTATCTTTAGACGCGTCTTCGCCATCAAAGGTTTTTACCCATGAAAAGACTCCGGATGGATTTAATTTAGCTATGAAAGCCAATGAATCGTTTGTACTAGGAGTGTTGAGTGTTCCAAATACTGCTGTAGAAGGACCATTTTCACCAAAGCAATAGCTGGAAATGAATCCGGTTAAATACAAATTCCCATTTAAATCACTTGCTATATCGTGTCCATGATCATCTCCAACATCCGTTCCGCAGGTCTTCACCCACTGAAAGTTTCCATTTGAATCGTATTTAACGATGTAAATATTGTCTGTATAGGAGCTTGGTAGTGATGAAAAATTTCCATCAAAGTTAATTCCTCCCCAGCAGGTACCTGTTACATAAACATTGTTGTTTTCATCCAAGCACATTCCCAAACCACGATCATCATAATAATTTTCACCATGTCTCACCCATAGATAATTGCCATTTGGATCAATCTTAGCGATGAATACTTCTTTACTATGCGGATTAGAAAATGGAATATTGAAACTTCCAAATTGACCTTGTTCGTTGTAATAACCTGTAACATAAGTGTTTCCTTGAGCATCCATTACAACATCAGATGCTTTATCAGATAAATCACCACCACCTTTTACGGTCCAGTCCCAGTTTTGAGAATAAGATGAAAATCCGAAGAAGATGTTCACTAAGAGGAATATCCAGCTGTATTTTGGAGAGGAGAGCATAATCATAGTTTTTTTAAGGACGCTTTCTTAACTGAAAAGGTTGTTTCTGTTGAAAAATTAATTTTTTATTAGCTTTTAAAGAGTATAAGTAAATCTGCCACTTCCTGAAACTCATAAATCGTTACATTTGTGTCGTGAAAATCAAACAAGTAATTGCATTGTTAGGAGCTTTGCTCGTCGTGATGGGTTCTATTGGGATTCCATTGTATAAACATACATGCTTGCATGAGGATCTGACCATTCGTACTGTTTTTACTCCTTCTAATCATTGTGAAACTGAAAAATGTGAAGCTCCAGTAGTTGATGCATGTTGTAAGAAAGCATTAGAAAAAGTGAGTGATCGCCGTTGTTGTGAAGATGAGGTGAGTGCTATTATGCTTCCGCTTAATTATTTTGAAAAAAGCAGTATTTCTTTTCATTTTGAAGCTCTTCCAATAATTCCCAATTCGTTTCTTTCAACTGAATCGTTTGTTTTTACAACAAAAGCTCCTGTTCTTGCTAATCAAAGCAATGCTCCTCCACTTGGAGCAAATGAACGTTTACCCCTTTATTGTATTTGGCGTCTGTAGAAAATTGTTAGTTGTTTAATACTAATAATTTAATACAAATTGTATGATAAAAAGCATCATGCTGTTGCTTCTTGTTTGTGCACCTATTTTTTTGTTTTCTCAAGTACAAGGAATTGTTTTTGGGATTACAAATGGACAAAAGGTTCCCCTTCAAAGAGCTTCAGTCAAATTAAGAAATACACAACTAGAAGTTTACACCAGTGATGAAGGTCGATTTGAATTGGTATTGCCAAAAGAATTGCCTGTCACAATGGTTGTAAGCGCAAAAGGTTATGAGTCTGATTCGGTTATTCTAACCAAGGAAGATCGATTTACAGGACTTGAAATTATTTTAACGGAACTCAATGAAATGGAAGAGTTGGTCATCGTATCTCAACGTGATTCAAAATCCATTTCCCGTTTAAAGCCTATAATGATAGAAACCTTAGGAGAAGGTGAGTTGAAAAAAGCTGCTTGCTGTAATTTATCCGAATCCTTTGAGACCAGTGCCACTGTGGATGTAAATCTAACAGATGCGATTTCTGGAGCCAAAAAAATCCAAATGTTGGGACTGGATGGTGTTTACACCCAACTTCAAATGGAAAACATTCCTTTTTTGTCGGGAATTGAAAGCAGTTTTGGAATGAATACGGTACCTGGAACATGGGTGGAATCGATTCAAATCACCAAAGGAACAGGTTCTGTAATGAATGGCTACGAATCCATGGCTGGATTGATCAATGTAGAATTCAAAAAACCTAGAACCATGGAACGCTTGTATGTAAATGGCTATGGATCTATTTTGGGTCGCGGAGAATTGAATCTGCACGGTGGACAAATCATTAATGACAAATGGAGTACGGCTACTTTTTTACATGGTTCAATGCTACAAACAGAGATCGATCGCAACAAAGATCAATTTCGCGATGTTCCTTTAAGTAAAACACTTTCTGCCTTGAATCGATGGGAATACAATGGAAAACGATTTGAATCACGATTTGGAGTGAGTGCCTACACAGATGAACGAAGTGGTGGACAATTAAATGCAGTGGCAAATCGCTACGATGCCCAAACAACGAATAAGCACGTGGATGTGTTTGCTAAAACAGGTTTTCTATTTCCTAAAAAGCCTTATCAAAGTTTAGGGATTGTTTATCAATTGAAAGTGCATGAATTTGTGAGTAATTTTGATCAACGAACCGTTAAAAGCACTGAGAAGCGTGGTTTTGTCAATGCGATTTATGATGGAATCATTGGAACGACCATTCACAAATACAAAGTTGGAGCTTCAATGGTGTATCAGGATTTGCAACAAGGATTGGATACGATTGCGATGAATCGAGTGGTGACTACTCCAGGTGTTTTTGCAGAATATACTTACACTGGCGTTCGCTTCATGGCTGTTGTAGGGGTTCGAGCAGATTATCAAGAGCGCTATGGTTTTCAGTTTTCACCGCGTATTCACATGAAAGTGACCTTGGATGAATTTACCGATTTACGCCTCACAACGGGGAAAGCATTTCGCCTTTCAAATGTAATTGTGGACAATAGTTCATTGCTAGCAACATCTAAAGCTTGGAGTCTACCATCTGAAACACAACAAGAAGAAGTGTGGAATTCGGGAGCTTCGCTTGTACGCTACATGCGTTGGTGGAATCGACCGGCGAGTTTTTCAATTGATTATTACCATGCTCGATTCATGAATCAATTGATAGTGGATCGTGAACGTTCGCAGGATACTTTTTTCTTTGATTTTCAGCGTAACAATGCTTTTAGTAATGCGTTGCAAACAGAGTTGAGTTTCTCACCAATCAAAGTACTCACAATTCGTTTGGCTTATAAATGGTTGCAAGTGAAAGCAGAATACAATGGAAAAATGCAACAACAAGTGATGATTCCACAACACAGAGGATTGTTTAATGTGGCTTATGCTTCAAGAAACAAAAAATGGGCAGCAGATGCTACTTTTTCCTTGTTTGGAAGAATGCGCATGCACGATGTCATGTTAGCCGATGGCACGCATTTGCACGATCAAAAAAGTGGTCGTTTCCCAAATGTGTTAGCACAAGTAACACGTAATTTCAAATGGGGAGCTGTTTATGTTGGGGGAGAAAACTTATTGAATTTCACTCAGCAAAACCCAATTATCAGTGCAGAAAATCCTTATGGTGCAACTTTTGATGCAACAAGAGTTTGGGCGCCCATTGTAGGAACAATTGTTTATGCAGGATTTAGAGTAGAATTAAAACGAAAAACCAATTAATATGAAAACACTTTTTTTAGGAATGTTATTGTTGATCGGATTGTCAGCATTTTCACAAAAACAACCAAAATCAATGACCGTTGTGATTCAAACTTCTGCGGAATGCGATGAATGTAAAACACGTTTAGAAGGTAAATTGAATTTTACAAAAGGAGTAAAGTTTGCTGAATTGGATGTTCCATCTAAAAAGTTGACGGTTAAATTTAGTCCGAAGGCTATTAGTTTGGAAAAGATCAAGCAAATAGTATCTGACTTAGGTTATCAAGCAGATGAAGTAAAAGCAAATCCGGAAGCGTATGAAAAATTACCTTCGTGCTGTAAAGTTGGCGGGATGTAAAATCAAATAGATTCTTTATAAGAACGACTATCAATATTGGTAGTCGTTTTTTTTGTTTTTATTGTTCTGATTCCGAATCGTTCTTTTTGAAGATTCCTTTGGATAAACGTTGAAGGGTTCCAACTCCGACAGCAAGTGGAACTGCACTTAAATCATCGTAGGAAGCAAAGAAACCATCTGTGATTTGTTGAGCTGGGTAGATGAAAATGCGATCCAAAGCAGCACCTTCTTTTTCCATGCGTTGTGGTAAAATATCCATTCCCAAGAAAGATGATATGGCACCAGTTCGTGCAAAAACACCAATAATCAAGGTGCTTTCTTTAGCTTTACTAATGAATTCCAAGGCTTCATCTGGATGTCCTATTTCATGGTGTTTCAATGCGGAACCAAATTTTCGGAATTGTTGATAGGCTTTGATTTTATCAAATGTATCACTTGTTCCATATACCTCTAAACTGCAATTGAGTTCTTTTGCAACTCGGAAAACGCGTTCAATCCATTGCGTAAAACTACTTTCTAATTCGGCCATTGGTGGGCAAACTAGTGCAATGTTTCGATAGGTAGCAAAGGACTTTTCAAAATGACAGAAAAAGATCGTTTTATCACAAACATCCAATAAATGGTCGCGATCATCTCCAACCAAACGCTTTAAAATATTCGTTTTTGAAAAGTCGTTGATCAATACAATATCTGCGGCTAATTCTTTTGAAACACGAGCAATACCGCTAGAGATATTGTGATCGATGGTTGCAGTGGCTTGAATGGACATTTCACTACTGGAGAAATGATTCAAGAAATCATCGATGTGCTTTCTGGATTTACGGATGCGATTTTCAACATCATTGTCGTTTTCTAAAACGCTCACAACCGAAATCGGGTTGACTACTTTTTTGTCGGTAATCAAAATAGAGAAATCCAATAATTGTTCGTTGTCCTTCAATTGATTTGCTGCGACCATTAAATGCTGACTTCTTCTTAGTGGACCTTCGATTGGTTCATTCTTCGATTGTTCGATCAATAGTTTTTTACCAGCGTTTTCTGTGACGAATGAAGCCGTCATACTGGTTAATAGGATCAAAATAACTGTTCCATTGACAATGTCGATCGAGAGAATGTCCATGTTGAACCCAACATTGATTACCACAAGTGTAGCTGCTGCATGAGCCGTGCTGAGACCAAAAATAACTTGTCGTTCTGGCCCCGTCATTTTAAAAATCAACTGTGTTGCCAATGCTGCCAAAAATTTGGAGAAGATGGCGAAAGTTGTCAAAATACCGGCGACTGCCCAAGCCCATGGATCATTTGCAAGTGCTTTTACATTGACCACCATTCCGATGGAAATCAAGAAGAAAGGAATGAACAAGGAATTTCCAATGAATTCAATGCGATTCATCAAAGCAGATGAATGTGGAATGAGGCTGTTAAGTACTAATCCTGCTACGAATGCACCAATGATGGCTTCAATTCCAGCTGCTTCGGCTAAAAAGGCTGCGAAAAACAAAACCGATAATACGAAAATGTAATGGGATGTTTTTTCCGATTCCAATTTGCTAAAAAACCAACGCGAAATTTTCGGAATCAACCAGAACATGATGACACTGAAAATCGATAAGGTCACGGCTAAATGAATCAAAACGTTGGTATTGATGACACCATTGTCGGATCCAGAAATAACAGCTAAAATGATAAGAACTGCTGTATCCGTTAAGATTGTTCCTCCAATAGCAATGGCAACAGCTTCCATTTTAGAAATACCGTATTTGGATACAATTGGATAGGCAACCAAAGTGTGTGTAGCAAACATACTTGCTGTAAGCAAACTAGCCAATTCATTTAGGCCAAGTGCATATCTACAAATGGGGTAACCCAATAAAAGCGGAATGAAGAAGGTGAAAGCACCAAAAGCGATGGATTTGTTTTTGTAGCGTTTGAACTCTTGCATATCGAGTTCCAATCCAGCCATAAACATGATGTAAAGCAAACCAAACTTGGCAAACATGCTCACAAATCCCATTTTCATATTGGCTTCCGAAATCATTTCAAAGCCATTTGGACCAATGATTACTCCAGAAATAATCAAACCAATCAATGCTGGAATCTTGAATTTTCGGAGAATGATGGGTGATAAAAGAATGATAAATAGGAGGATGGAAAACGTAAGAATTTGATTTTCAAGCGGAAATTTGAACTCTCCTAACAAGTGTTCGAATTCTTTCCCAAATTGATCAAGTAAGCTTGTTTCCATTCATCTTTAAGTGCGACAAATGTACAGGTAATTTTTTATAGTTTGATTTTTATCATTTTAAATAGTCAAGTTTGATTTTACGTAAAAATACGTACACAGGAAATTTCAAGTGCTTGCATTTTTGTAAAAAAGTTGAAGTTATGAAAAAGTGGTTTGCATGTTTGGTTTTAGTGGGCTTGATGGTCAATCAGCGTTCTTTGGCTCAAGAAGGAGGAGTCGTATGTATGAGTGGCGATTGTGAAAACGGTAGTGGTGAAGCAATGTTGCTTTTAGAAGATACGATGTATTACAAAGGGACTTTTGTAAATGGTGTTTTAGAGGGGAATGGAAGACTCAATAATCCTGGTAAATTCATTTACAATGGGGAGTTTAAAGAGAATTCGATGACTGGTAAAGGAAGCGTTTCTTTAAAGTCAGGAGAACGTTATGAAGGAATGTTCTTGAACGCTGCTTACGAAGGTGAAGGGACTGCTTATTACAAAAATGGTGAAAAGTTTACAGGGATTTTTAAGAATAGTGAGATTTGGAGCGGGAATGGTTATGTACCACTTTCTGAAAAATCCTATTACAAAGGTGAAATCAAAGAAGGTAAACGAAATGGTGAAGGTTTCATACAGTTTGAAGATGGCTCAAACTACAAAGGAACATTCTTTGCGGATGAAATGTCTGGTTCGGGAACAATTCATTACTCTGACGGTAAATATTACATCGGTGAAGTAGTAGATGGCTATTGTCATGGTAATGGTAAATTGTATTCTGCAAGTAATGTACTGGAGTTTGAAGGGGAATGGATCAAAAATGAACCGCAACCAAAGGTAAAGACACCGTACGAAATTTTTTCACCAATTTTCAATGAATGTTTCAATGGTTATCTAAAATCTGAAGTCAACGGACAAGAAGTCTATTCCGAATTGAAAATTTGTTTCAACTACAATTACAGTGGATTGATTGAAGGTACTGCAACCACTACGTTTAAAATTGATGGAGTAAATTATATCGCTAAAACGAAAATCGAAGGAAGAGCTTATGAATCAGATAATACGTTTTATTTGGATGCGAAAAATGTACTACAAGAGGATCCGCTTCCTTATGGCTTGGTTTGGATTCATGATAATTTGAAAGGTTCCATTTACACCAACGATAACAAATATGGAGGTTACATTTTGCAAGGGCAATCTACAAGCGGAGCGTTATTTGAAATCGCTGACTAAACAAATTAATCTACTGATTAGGTAGAATAAATTATTAAACATTTCTTTTTTGACTTGTTACTTCTTTTTTTTTCACTAATTTCGCCCGCACAATTTTTATAAAAAGTACTATGTCATATTTGTTTACCTCAGAGTCTGTTTCTGAAGGACACCCAGATAAGGTAGCGGATCAGATTTCTGACGCATTGATTGATCATTTCATGGCTTTCGATCCAACTTCGAAAGTGGCTTGTGAAACCCTAGTTACAACTGGTCAAGTAGTTTTAGCTGGTGAGGTGAAAACAAAAACATACTTGGATGTTCAAGCAATTGCACGCGAAGTGATTGCTAAAATCGGTTACACGAAATCGGAATACATGTTTGAAGCAAACTCTTGTGGTATCCTTTCTGCGATCCACGATCAGTCTGCTGATATCAATCAAGGTGTTGACCGTGTTGTTGCAAACGATGATTTTGAAGCGAAAGCAGAAGCTCAAGGTGCAGGTGACCAAGGGATGATGTTTGGTTATGCTAAGAAAGAAACCGACAATTACATGCCGTTGGCTTTGGATTTGGCACACAAAATTTTGCAAGAGTGTTCAAACATTCGCAACAATGAGCCAAATTTGATCGGTTACTTACGCCCAGATGCAAAATCTCAAGTTACGATTGAATATTCGGATGACAATGTTCCTCAACGTATCGATACCATCGTTGTTTCAACACAACACGATGATTTCGGAACAGAAGAAGCAATGTTGGCGAAAATCAAAGAAGATATCATCAATATCGTGATCCCTCGTGTGAAAGCGAAATTGAAACCAGAATTGCAAGCGTTGTTCAACGACCAAATTACTTACCACATCAACCCAACTGGAAAATTCGTGATCGGTGGACCACACGGAGATACTGGTTTGACTGGTCGTAAAATCATCGTTGATACTTACGGAGGTAAAGGTGCTCACGGTGGTGGTGCATTCTCTGGAAAAGATCCTTCAAAAGTGGACCGTTCTGCAGCATATGCTACACGTCACATCGCGAAAAACTTAGTTGCGGCTGGTTTGTGTGATGAGGTGTTGGTACAAGTTTCTTACGCTATTGGTGTTGCTAAACCTTGTGGTTTGTTCATCAATACTTACGGAACTGCGAAAGTGAACATGACAGATGGAGATTTGGCTAAGAAAATTGCTGAGATCTTTGACATGCGTCCTTACGCTATCGAGCAACGTTTGAAATTGCGTAACCCAATCTACAGCGAATCTGCTGCTTACGGACACATGGGACGTAAAAACGAAGTGGTAACAAAAACGTTTAAATCACCAGACGGAACCGTTCTTTCGAAAGAAGTGGAATTGTTTACTTGGGAGAAATTAGACTACGTTGATCAAGTAAAAACTGCTTTCGGATTGTAATCTGAAACGCACAATGATACGAAAGGCTCTGATTTATTTCAGGGCCTTTTTTGTTGGGATGAAGTATTGAATAAACGTTCTTATCTCATCAATTCGATAAAACCTTTTAATTCTAATTGCTCTAGTTGAACGATGTAAAAGTAAGTCCCCTCACTACATTTTAGCCCATTTACTGTTCCGTCCCAAACCTTAGAATTTGTTTCTTTT